>NZ_CP032485.1:157500-457500 GCF_006542335.1 Neokomagataea tanensis
AATCAACGGATAAGAGATGTGGAGCCGCCATAGCCGTTGGCCTATTTCAGCCCTCCTAGACCTGCAAGTGCAGGTGGGCACCGGTTAACGTGACCAGGGCCACGACAGAGCCAGTTCCCTAAGGAATGCTTATCGGCCCGGGGGTTGATTCGCCTGACGAACCAGGCAGCTCCTGAGGTCTATATGAGCCGCCTGCTTCAGAGTTTCAACGCCTAAAAAGCAAAACTAGCTGTTTTCTACCTGCGTCATAAAACTCTCGGCTGTTTCAGCCAGCGCGAGCAAACGCTCTTTGCGTGTCTGTGCACCAGCATCAACTGGCTGCTTCTCAGCTTTTTCAACCTTTTTCTGCAACGCACGGATATCCCGGCGTAAATCATGAATTTCGTCAGCCATGAGCAAAGCAGCCATAACAAGCGTTTTTGCTTCGCTTGGCGCGCCGCCGAAAGAACGCGCGCGTTGAACCCAGCCCTCAACCGATTGCGCCATATCGTAAAGATGGGGTTCCTCACCATCACGACACCCAACACCATACGTATAACCATTCAGACGGATGGAAACCTGTCCCATTTACTTATCCTCCGCCTGTGCAAGAACCGTCTCGATTCTCATGCATAACGCATCTATGTTCGCTGCTATTTCCTGCACATTGGGCTGCTCGTCATACTTCCGCAAAAGCGCCTCGCGCTCTTCCGCCTGTTTTTTGACGAGACTTGCCAAACGTTCGAAAACACTCTCGATCCGCTCAATGGCACTGTTTTCGCTTTGCATGTCCGGCTGTTCGCTCAAAACCTTGCGCGCTCCCCACCGCATGGGGCCCGTTCCGATAATGCCGGAACCCCTTTATAGTCTTCTCTATTATGCAGAAGAACCCCGAAGCCCCCCCGACGTCAAGCGTATCCCACTTACCGCTTGTACCAATTTACGTCATTTCTTCACAAAATGATTACAGGCGGCATGCTCATCACGCCGTAACACGCTGGATTGCGCTGTCACCAGAACACGCAGGAGCAGCATTTGGGCTTAAATGGTGGTTCAGCGTCACAGATGGAAACTACCAATACTCAATCCTTGATTGCGGTGCATCCGCAGCACTGGCACAAGATGCTTTAAATCTCGGCGTCGGTTGGGTCATATGCCGCGCCCCAGCAGCACAACTCGCCGCACTCGCAACCAACTCTCTGTTCGTAAAGCGTGTACTGACGGAACGTCCCGCGCCCCATTCCCTTACTTCTGAGTAACCTTTGGACAAAAAATATGTCTTTTGCAGAACTCTATCTCAGCGTTAATTCCGCCACATCGAGCTGCGCATTGCTTGAGCACTTACCGCCCTTACTGGCACACGCTGAGGTCACGGCCTTTCGCCTACCATCGACGATAGAACTGTCTCAGCACAGCCTGACGCGACTCGTAAAAGAACTCCACCAACAGGACGTAGCCCTCATACTAGGCCTCGAAGATGGCAAACGGGACTGCCCTGCACATCTTCTAAACGCCATCGACGGTTTGCATGTAAATAATGCCGATGACTTAGCGCATTGGCGGAAAAAATTTCCCGACACACTACAAATAGGCACATCGTGCCAAACACGGGATGAAGCCATGCTGGCAGGTGAACAGGGCGCTGATTATGTAGCCTTTCCACACAATGAGACGGAACTGCTGAAATGGTGGAGTAATGTGGCAGAACTTCCGGGCGTAGCCGAAGGCGTATCCACGTCCAGCGAGGCCTCAACAGCCCAAAGCGCAGGCGTGGATTTCCTAGATGTCCGGCTCAATCTTGACGGAAAAGATGCAGCCCTGCTTTTTCCCATCATTGCCGCAGTATCGGTTGAGTAGGTTAACGCGCTTTAGTGACCTCTAGGGGTCACTACACCATGCAAAAAGTACAAAACCCCATTCGCTTGTGGAAACGACTTGCCCCATACGCGAACAGAGGGGTCACGGCCATTACCGACGACGAAACTACCATCTACGGTTGGTTGAATATAAATCCACTGCCCAGACAGTGTTTTAAGGCTCAGGCTTGCGGCCTTGCTTCGACGCAACGCTTTTCCTAGAGCCACTTCGTCCCAGCGGCCCGGCACAACAGAGTACTGCGCCAGTTCAAGCAACCGTGACTGGTTGTAAGACGCCGTGATGCCGCCCTGCCACTGACCAATCGTTTTTTCTAAGGCAGCGTTAGGGAAAGCAAACACAGTGTACGGCCCGTTGGCATTCAACCAAGGCATGATACCCGTCTGGCGCAACACCTGAGCGTAATCAGCCAGCTCTATGGACGCCTCTACGTTTTCTTGAAGCGGACGGTCCGCGAATGATGGCATTGCAGGCGCACGATAGGCAGCAGGGCTATCGGCCCGCCCATCTATGCTCGGCATCCGTGTCTGCGGCAAAGCATCAGGCATAGATTGCGCTGAGACGCTGCTCCGCGTCTGGAAGCTGTCTTGTGGATGTGGAGGAACCAGATGATGGTGACCCATACCGTGGCAACCCGCCAATGAAAGGCACGCAACCACCGACAAAACCGAGCGCACGATATGTGTCATACTTTCTCCACACCACTTTATTCGTGACCTTACATCATCACGAACGCTCAGCAACCCTCCCCGCGCATTGTCCATCCCACTACGCGGCCTGTAACAAGCTCAAACGTCGTCTGGCAGCTCACGCTGTAAGCAGTTCCGGGGAAGCCGCCACCGCCGTAGCCCCAACCTGCGCCACCCCAGCCGCCGCCCCAGCCGCCATAACCAAGGCCCGGACCGCCCCAGCCGCCGTAACCCCAACCGGGACCGCCCCAGCCGCCCCAACCCCAGCCGCCGCCACCCGTGTACTCGGTAGCGTTTTGTATATAGGCGAGGAACGAATGTCCTTCCGCTTGAAAGCTGCGGTTAGGAACGCCGAACTGTCGAAGCACGTCCACTTCGTTCTTACCGATCATAGAATCCAGCACTTTACGCTGCTCCATGCTTGGAACTTCGCATGCGGAAAGACCGAGCAGAGCTGCAATGGCAAAAAGCGGTGCTACTTTCATAAAACCAATCCCTGACAAGATACGTCTATAGACACAATGGGTACTATAGACGCGAATGGCAATGCGTGCGGATTAAATCCTAGCAAAGTACCGCCAGCTTATCCTAACCACAAAATGTCACGCAGTGACGGCGCGCCAGTCGCAAGCATCACCAAACGATCAAAACCGAGCGCAATCCCAGAGCAAGACGGTAAATCCGGCAGCGCGGCCAAAAAGTCTTCGTCTACCGGCCAATTCTGCTCCGGCGTTAACGCTATCCTACGTCTGCGGTCAGCCTCAAACCGAGCCCTTTGCTCCACAGGGTCGGTTAATTCTTCAAACGCATTCGCAAGTTCGATGCCACCAATATACAATTCAAAGCGTAACGCGGCTCTTGGATCGATGGGGTCCCGCTTTGCTAGGGCCGCCTGTTCAACAGGCCAATGCGTCAGAAATGTTGGTTTGTCCCGGCCGATAAAGGGCTCAATTTTATCCAGCAACAACCGGAAAAAAAGATCTTCCCAAGTCTCTCCGTCACGCAAAACCACTCTGGCCTGCTCTGCCAAAAGCATCGCATCTCCAGCCGTCGCGAGGAGATCCGCTCCAACGTAACGCTGAAAAGCTTCCTGCATAGTCAGACGCTCAAAAGGGACATGAACAGGAATGTGCCGCCCGTCCCGCCAAACCGTGTCAGGCAGCAAGGCTCTTACATAAGCTTCAGTTTCGTCCATTAACGACGCCAAATCCGCACCGGGACGATACCATTCGAGCATTGTAAATTCAGGATGGTGCGTGTTGCTTGCTTCACCATTCCGCCAGACGCGCGCTAGCTGAAAAATAGATTCATCCGTAGCCGCCACGATGCGCTTCATCGCGAATTCCGGACTCGTGTGCAGAAAGCGCGCTTCCACGCCGCCATCTGGCCGCTCCAAAATAGTCCGAAAACAGTGCAGGTGGACCTCCTCCCCCGGCACAGGTACCGCGTAAGGCGTTTCGACCTCCAAATACATTCTATCTTCGAAAAAGCGACGAGTCTCTGAAACCATGCTCATACGCCGCTTTAAAAGGGGCAACCGCTCTTTGATACGTTGCTGATCAGAGACTTTTAGCGGCATTTTGCTACCTTTTTTATAATATGCACCCTACAAACATCTTTGTTTGCATCGCCTCACCGCTTGCAGGCACACCCCTCTGGCGGCTAGAGCCATCGCATGCACGATAGGGTCAAACACACTTTAAAAACCAGCCCCACAACCGGTGGAGCGCACACACGCGTCCTGCGCAATACCCCTGAGCTCGTTGCGGCAGGTTTCATTGAGCCCAACCAAGCCGCCACCTTGCACGAAGTCAGTGAGCGCTACGCCACGGCAGTGCCACCTGCATTCCAAGCCCTCATCACCCATCCAGATGACCCGATTGCGCGTCAGGTAATCCCTACAGCACTTGAGGCCATCACCTTACCTCACGAGAACATAGACCCCATAGGAGATGATGCTCTCTCCCCCGTTCCGGGAATTGTGCATCGCTACGAAGACCGCGCCCTACTCAAGCCGCTTCTAATTTGTCCGCTCTACTGCCGCTTCTGCTTCCGCCGAGAGCATGTTGGTCCGGATGGTGGTTTATTAAGCGAGGCGGATCTAACACGAGCCCTAAGCTGGATTGCAGATCACCAACAAATTCGGGAGATCATCCTGACCGGGGGAGACCCCCTCATGCTCTCCCCACGCCGCCTCAAACACATAATTACAGAACTTTCGGCCATCCCACATGTGGAAACGATCCGCATTCATTCGCGGGTGCCGGTGGCAGATCCCGCACGTCTAACACCCGAATTATTGGATGCGCTCGAAACAGACCGAGCCATGTGGTTAGTGGCTCACATCAATCACGCGCGTGAACTCACCCCAGAAGCACGCGCTGGCATACGAAACATTCTCTCCCGGGCCATTCCCGTACTCTCACAGTCTGTTTTGCTGCGCGGCGTGAACGATACCGAAGAATCTCTTGAAGCACTCTTACGCGCTCTCGTTACCGCACGCATCAAACCTTATTATTTACACCACCTCGACTCCGCCCCCGGCACGGCCCACTTCCACGTCCCTATTGAAGAGGGGCAAGCTCTGCTGGCGCGGCTCAGGGGGCGCGTTACGGGACTGGCATGGCCGACCTACGTTCTCGACATACCGGGCGGCAAAGGCAAAGTGCCCATTGGCCCCAATTATCTCGAACCGAACACCCCCAACACCGTTCGTTCTCCGAGTGGTGAACTGAATCACTTCACCTAAATCGCTACATCATTCGTGGAAAAACAGCCTGCCGCCTTGCCGTTCCCCCCTAAGCGGCGCTAGAAGCGGCTCATAAACGTGCTTTTTATCAAAAAACGCAATGCCTTCAGGCACAGGATAGAGACATGAAACAACAAGCCAACCTTATTCGCGCTGGCCAAGTCATCGAGCATGACGGTCGCCGCTGGACAGTTCTTAAGCAACAGATCATTACACCGGGTAAAGGCGGCGCGTTCATTCAGGTCGAAATGCGCGACCTCAAGACCGGCAACAAAACCAATGAACGCTGGCGTACCGCTGACTCCGTCGAGCGTCTTCTGACAGAAGACAGAGACTACACCTACTCCTACATGGATGGCGAAAACCTCGTGCTGATGGACCCAGAAACGTTTGAGCAGGTCATGCTGCCAAGCGAACTTCTGGGCGACCAACTGCCTTTCCTGCAAGACAACATGGAACTCAGCGTAAAGCTGGTTGAAGGCGATGCCGTCGGCGTTTCACTTCCTCCACAAGTCACGCTCGAAATCGCTGAAGCAGACCCGGTCGTGAAAGGCCAAACGGCTTCTTCATCCTACAAGCCTGCGCTGCTCGTAAACGGCGTTAAAACTCTGGTTCCACCCTTTATCGAAGCTGGTGAGCGCATCGTTGTACGTACAGAAGATGCTTCTTACGTTGAGCGCGCCAAGGACTGATCACGCCTGACGGAACTTAAGGAGTTCACTATCCATGCGTCTATCCGCGCATATGGCCGTAATGCAAAATGCGGCCCACAAGGCGTCTCGTCACCTTCTACGTGACTTTGCTGAAGTTGAGCAGCTTCAAGTCAGCATCAAAGGCCCGGGAGACTTTGTCTCTCAGGCCGATATGCGCGCCGAAAATATTATCCGTGAAGAGCTCACACGCGCCCGCCCCGGCTACGCTTTCCTCATGGAAGAAAGCGGCGAGTCCGGCGGCGATAACTGGACGTGGCGTTGGGTTGTCGATCCGCTCGACGGCACATCGAACTTCCTCCACGGGATCCCCCACTGGGCAATCTCCATTGGCCTCCAACGCCGCCTCCAAGACGGTTCAATCGAACTCGTCGCAGGCGTTGTATATAACCCTGTAGCCAATGAGATGTTCTGGGCAGAAAAAGGCGTCGGCGCATTCCTAAACGAGCGCCGCATCCGCGTATCAGCACGCCGTACCCTGAACGAAGCTCTCTTTGCGACAGGCATCCCATTCGCAAAGGTTAGCGGACGCAACCGCTTGGCATTCGCACGCGTACTTTCAGCATTAATGCCGAAAGTTGCTGGCGTTCGTCGCTTCGGCGCTGCTGCTCTGGACCTCGCCTGGGTGGCTGCTGGCCGCTACGAAGGCTACTGGGAATTCGGCATCAAGCCCTGGGATTGTGCAGCAGGTGCACTGATCGTCCGTGAAGCGGGCGGCCACGTCACAGGCCCCGATGGGATTGATCTCAACGAATTGCCGGACGACGTGATCATCGTTGCGGGTAACGCCAACATGCATGCGCCACTTAAAGAATTGGTTCATGAAGCCCTGACGAGAGACGAAGCCTAAATTTTTCGTCTCTGGCGGCAAAATACGGATTGTCACGTCCACGATGTGAACATCCGGTACGTTGTGCCATTGCCGCCACCCCATAGGCTCGGTTAGGATTGGTCCTGCATGAACAGGTCAATTCTAACCTCCCTCGCCGTTACAGCCGCCTTGGCTGCTTTTTCTCCGCATTGCGCCAAAGCGCAAGTCGCGGCGAATCTTGACAATCTGCCCCAAGGGCAGACTGCTCCACCTGCCCCCAAAGCCCCACCGACCCACGCTGCGGCTTCCCATGCACAGGCAGTGCGCGCCGAAAATAATCCCGCGCCACCCTCTACGTCCCATCACACGGCACCTTCACACACCTCTATTCCCGGCGTTCCCGCCGCTCCACCTCCTCCCGTGGTCTTGCCTCCCCCTTTCGGGGACATCCCCCTCCACCCCGCAGTGGCAGCAGATGCGGTAACACCGAACCCAAATGCCAAAACGAGCACCGCACCTCTACAAGAGGGCGACCTGCGCGTGCTCTTTGACAATAACTCCGCTGACCTCAACGCCCAGACACTCTCCGAGGTAGCGGCATTCGCAGATCGCCAAAAAAATACACCTGAAAAACGCATTCTTCTCCTCAGCTATGCGACCCTCCCCGGCGACGATATTTCAATGCCCCGACGTATCGCTCTGGCCCGCGCGCTTGCCATTCGTTCCATTCTGGTAAGCCATGGAGTAGCCTCAACACGCATTTACCCTCGCGCACTTGGCCGCCCAGACCAGACGGACACCGCCCCAGCTGACCGCCTGGATATTTTAACAGAACCCCATTCAACACCGGACCTGAAAGCGTCCGAAACAAGGACACAGACCCCGTGACACGCCCCACAACTTTTCTTCTTCGCATGGGCCTTTTCCTGCTGGCCGTCATCGCTCTAGCTGCCTCTATGGCACCGACCCTGACACATGCCTTTCAGGGGAATCCAAAGCTGATCTCCGTAATCTTGGGCGTGCTTGTTCTTGGTATTTTGTGGAATTTGCGCGTCGTCCAACGCCTCATGCCCGAAGTCAGCTGGGTTGAAATGCTGCGCCAATCCCGCGCAGGCTTGACCGCCCCTAATCCTCCTCGCCTTCTCGCGCCAATGGCGAGCATGTTGGCTTCGCGCAGCCGTAGCGATAAGCTGAGCCTCTCGACGCACGCGACCCAAGCGATGCTCGACAGCCTCTCCTCGCGCTTGGATGAAAGCCGCGAAATTTCACGCTACGTCACGCAGCTTCCAATTTTTCTTGGGCTACTCGGTACATTTTACGGCCTCTTGCTAACGGTAAGCTCTATTGCTTCCGTCATCTCAGGTATGTCTGCCGGAAGCGGAGACCTTGATGCGATGTTTGGCCAGCTCAAAACGGGCCTTGCCGCTCCGCTAGGTGGCATGTCCACGGCCTTCTCTGCTTCAATGTTCGGACTTGCATGCGCGCTTGTTCTTGGCTTTTTGGACTTAACAGCCGGACAGGCACAGTCTCGCTTTTTTAACGAACTTGAAGAATGGCTGGCTGGCCTGACCCGCGTTGGTAGCGGCGGCAATGCTGTTACCGAAAACGACGGCGCTCCAATCCCCACTTACGTTCAAGCATTGCTCGAGCAAACAGCCGAAAACCTTGAAACCCTGCAAAACGCCGTTTCTCGCGGCGAAGAAGGCCGCGTCCGTGAACTCGAGTTGCTGGACGGCCTGCAAGAGCGCCTGCGCGGCATGACAGAACTCCTACGTGCCAACCAACAAATCATGACACGGACAGCTGAAACTCAGGCAGAACTTGGCAGCTACCTTCAAAAACTGCACGGGACCGAGCACAACGCGCCGCTTGAACGCATTGAAGGGCAACTTGCCCGAATGGGAGAAGACCTCAAACAAGGTCGCCTCCAAACAACTGGCGAACTCCGTAACGATTTGCGCATCTTGGCGCGTACAATTGCCGCATCTTCTGGCACTAGCGTACGTCAGGATTAAACACTATGGCACGCCGCAAGCGCAGTTCACATAACGCTCTCGACGCATGGCCCGGCTACGTGGACGCCCTGTCCACGCTGCTTATGGTTGTCACTTTTGTTTTGCTCGTCTTCGTCGTGGGGCAACAGTTTTTGTCTGTGTCCCTAACACGGCGTGAGCACACTCTTGACGCCCTGCAAAAGCAACTGGCTGAGCTGTCCCATATGCTCTCCATGACGGAAGATAAAAACCGCTCGCTTAACGCAACCGTCGCCAGCCTCGGGTCAGAAAAAGAGCACAACGAGGCCCAACTGGCCACGCTTTCCACTCAACTCGCGGCGCTTTCTGGTCAACTGCACGACCGAGACCAAGCGATTGCTGCGGCTGACACATCATCCAAAGCACAAACCAGCAAAATTACCGAGTTACAGGCGCAAATTGATGAGCTGACGCGCCAACTCCAAGCCATCAGCAGCGCTTTGGACCTAGAAAAGAAAAACAGCACAAGCAAAGACGACCAAATCAAAGATTTGGGAAACCGCCTCAACGTCGCCTTGGCTGACAAAGTCAACCAGCTGAAACGCTACCGCTCTGAGTTCTTTGGCCGTCTGCGCGATCTTCTAAAAGATCAAAAAGGCGTCAACGTCGTCGGTGACCGCTTTGTTTTCCAGTCTGAAATTCTATTTCCACAGGGCAGCGCAGATTTAACTCCTGCGGGCCGGAAAGAAATCGTCACGCTGGCGCATACATTCAAGCAGGTCGCTTCGACCATCCCTACAGATTTGCCGTGGATCCTCCGCGTGGACGGTCATGCGGACCGTCAGCCCATTCACAGTGCATTTCCAAGCAACTGGGAACTCTCTTCAGAGCGCGCCATCACCGTTGTGAAGCTCCTGATCAACGAAGGCGTAGACCCGCACCATCTCGCAGCAACAGGCTTTTCGGACTACCAACCACTCGATTCGGCTGACACCACAGCAGCTTACGCGCGTAACCGCCGTATCGAGTTCCGCCTGACGGATCGTTAAAACAGCAACGGCGGAGCCCAACTCAAAGGTTCCGCCTTACACTTCCCGTTCTGCAACAGCTTTTTATCCTGTTAAACCGGTCTAGATACCCTGCCAAGGCACCCCACAAGCACGGCTCTCATTCGCCCCTGATTTCATAGGTAAGTTCTGCAAGGTTGAGATTTCCTCCCGGCGCGTTCTGTTCTATGTATGCCGTATGACCGACACCCCTCTCTCCCTTATCCGCAATTTCTCCATCATCGCCCATATCGACCATGGGAAGTCCACGCTGGCTGATCGTCTCATCCAAGCTTGTGGTGCCCTGACCGAGCGCGAAATGAAGGCGCAGGTCCTCGATTCGATGGAGCTGGAGCAAGAACGCGGCATTACCATCAAGGCACAAACCGTTCGCCTGACCTACCCGGCTAAAGACGGTAAAATCTATACCCTGAACCTCATGGACACTCCGGGCCATGTGGACTTCGCTTACGAAGTAAGCCGCTCGCTTGCCGCATGCGAAGGATCTTTGCTGGTTGTTGACGCATCCCAAGGCGTTGAGGCTCAAACGCTCGCCAATGTTTATCAGGCGATTGACGCAAACCACGAAATCGTACCGGTCCTTAACAAAATTGACTTACCCGCTGCTGAGCCGGAGCGCGTACGCGCACAGATCGAAGAAGTGGTGGGGATCCCCGCTGACGACGCTGTCGAAATCAGCGCCAAAACCGGCATCAATATTGAAGGCGTCCTGGAAGCCCTTGTCCAGCGCCTCCCTGCCCCAGCGGGCGACCGAGACGCCCCATTGCAAGCGCTTTTGGTCGATAGCTGGTACGACCCTTATCTCGGTGTGATCATCCTGATTCGTGTCGTGAACGGCGTTGTTCGTAAGGGTGACCGCATCCGCATGATGCAAGCGGGCTCAACCTATCACGTTGACCAAGTCGGTGTATTCCTACCGAAAATGACCAACGTCGCCGAACTCGGCCCGGGCGAAATGGGCTACATTAACGCGGCCATCAAAACCGTTGCCGATGTCGCTGTTGGTGATACCGTCACGCTTGACCGCCGCCCGGCTGAAAAAGCACTCGCAGGCTTTAAACCCTCCATCCCAGTTGTGTGGTGCGGCCTGTTCCCGATCGATGCCGATGATTTCGACAAGCTCCGTGAAAGCCTTGGCAAACTGCGCCTGAACGACGCATCATTCCACTTTGAGGCGGAAAGCTCAGCAGCACTCGGCTTCGGGTTCCGTTGCGGCTTCCTCGGTTTGCTGCATCTGGAAATTATTCAAGAGCGCCTCTCGCGTGAGTTCAATCTGGACCTCATCGCTACGGCACCTTCCGTCGTTTATAAAATGACACTCACGAATGGTGACGAAGCCGAGCTCCACAATCCAGCGGACATGCCCGATATCGCGCAGATCGCTAAAATTGAAGAGCCGTGGATTAAAGCGACTATCTTGGTGCAAGATGAATACCTCGGAGCGGTGCTTACGCTTTGCTCAGAACGTCGCGGTATCCAGCTTGACCTCACCTATGTTGGCAATCGCGCCATGGCTGTTTACCGCCTCCCACTGAACGAAGTGGTGTTCGATTTCTACGATCGTCTAAAATCCCTGACGCGCGGCTACGCCTCATTCGACTATCAGGTCGATAATTATGAGGAAAGCGACCTCGTCCGCATCTCCATCCTCGTCAATCACGAACCCGTTGACGCTCTGGCATTCGTAGCGCACCGCACTGTTGCAGAATCCCGCGGCCGCTCAATCTGCACCAAACTAAAAGACCTGATCCCAAAGCAGCTTTTCAAAATCGCTATCCAAGCGGCTATCGGGTCCAAAGTCATCGCCCGTGAAACAATCGGCGCGCTGTCAAAAGACGTGACTGCAAAGTGCTATGGTGGTGATATTTCGCGTAAGCGCAAATTGCTCGACAAACAAAAAGAGGGCAAAAAGCGTATGCGCCAGTTTGGCAAAGTCGAAATCCCGCAAAGCGCATTCCTTGCAGCCTTGAAAATGGACTAACGCAGCCGATGCTTAAAACAGCCGCCATCCTCTTCGTCCGCAACGACATTGGAAATTTAGGGTGGTGGTTAGCGCATCATATTGCCGTTGGGTTTTCTACTCTCATTGTTTGTGATGACCATTCAAACGACGGCACAGCGGCGCTATTAAATAGCGCCGCTTCTTTACATGACATCCGTGTCTATCAGTCAGACATATCCCTCGCCTCCGCGCCAGAACGCCTTAAAGATTTTGAAGAGCACGTTCTTAAGGATATTCAGCAGGAATTCGATTGGGTCCTTTTCCTTGCTGTAGACGAGTTTTTGCATCTCGAGCACGAAGCCTCCGTTCACGACTTTCTTGTTGCCCATTCAACCGCACCGCTCGCTCATTGGTGTGTGTTCGGTTCCAACAATCACGGCGCACCCGCTCCCTTCGCTCCGACTGAGCGCTTCACTCATCACGCCAGCCAAACGTTCCCAGACCACAGCATTACACGCCGTTTTATCCGCCCGAGCGATCACGTTACTGCGCCCGATCCCTTCAGCGCACCGCATTCATCGGCTCAGTGGTCGGATGCGCGCATTCTGCATTTTGCCTGCGGTGACCGCGCATCATTTGAAAGCAAGATGTCCGGCACTTCAAAGGAACACATTCAAAGCGCGTGGGAGCACTTTAACCAGAACGAAATTTTATTCGCGGGCGCTCAACGTCATCTCACACAAACGCGCACACTGCATGCCACCATGGACCAAACCCGCCTAGCGGAACTCCACTGGCGCTTGACAGAGATGATTGCAAACAGGCCAGAGCAATTACCCGTCTCGCTTCAAAGCGACCTACTTGCTGCGGGTGATACTTCCGTACCCACACAAAATTTTTCAATCGGCAGTACAGTTAAACTTGTCTACAATACCATGACCCACTCTCTTCAAGGAGTTCCTAAACATACCCTTGAAGAAGACCGTCACATCCCACTTATCCTCTCGGTTGAACGCCCATCACCGACGACAGGCATCGCAGCTGCGGTTTTAACAACAGCACGCTCAAGCAATAACGCCTTCTTATACGTTACGGGGGTTGCGTCTTTGCTGGCCCATATTCCCTTAGAAATCCACACCCGTGAGCGACGCATCGTTTCACCAGTGACCAAAACAGCGGTTACTTTCCCGATTGAAGAACCAAGCCTCTCCAAAGCAGCCCCTTCACCGGAATACGCCACACGACTGGCGACGTACCAACAACTTGTGAGGCATGGTCACACGCTTGAAGCTTTGATCCACGGCATTGCACGCCACGACATGGTCGATGCCAGCGCCCTTGGGTGCGCTATTGCGCTACTTCCCCCCAATGACGCTGACAAACTTTCGGACATGTTCCCCGGGTTAGTCCCGGCTAGTGTCCGCCCTAAGCACTAAGGGCGGCACGGCCTGCCGACGCAAACAACGCAAAAGCTTCGCGGGCTCCGGCCCAGACTTCTGCCTTATAACTCTCATCAGCTGCCTCCAGAATATTCTGCAACCGCCCTAAAAATAACGGCCATCCACCGTTGCTATGCCCTGATGACAAATACTCTTTGGGTAAAGCCGAAGATACTTTTGCAGCCAATACTTTCCCCCCAAGGCGTGAGCCTTCTAGAACATACAGCACACCTACTGCATAGCCATCATGCGTTTTAGGATTCCACAAAATCTCGTCGGGCTGCACGGCTTGCAGCGCCTGTAAATCCCGCGAGAGCGCCGCGGCACGCCAGTCTGTGCCTTCCGCCACACCAAAATCCCGCAACCAGCGCTCCAAAACCGGTACGACACGCGCATGTGCCGCGAGAAAGCGCCCATAAGAGATTTGGTCTTGCAAATCAAAAGCTGAAAAAATTTGGTCAACACCATCGTGCTCAGTCCGGCACGCCCGTCGCAGTTGAACAAGGGCACTATCCGAACGACTATTCATTTTACTCATTCCACCAGAAACCTTGGTATTTCATTATCCAATAAGAGACCACGCATCCATGCTGGCCGTTATGCGTTAGCACTGACTGTACTTTTCAGGAATGCTGCACGGAGCCGGCTCGTATGACAACCCCATCGCCTTCTCGTCCCAAACGCCGCATTCTCAAATTTTTCTCTTACGGTTTGGGCGTTTTTGCCGCTGCTATTCTGCTGTTAATTTTCTTGTGGCGGTGGGATTGGTTTGTCCCCCTTATCAACCGCAAAGCAACTGCAGCGCTCCAACGCCCCGTGAGCATTGCCCATTTGCACGTCTCTCCCGGCTTCAAAACCAGTGTTACAGTCGACGATCTTCGCATCGAACAACCGGCCGATTTTTCTGAAGAAAAGCAAGACTTTGCTTCCGCTCGCTCAGTAACCGTCAAATTCGACGTCTGGCGTTACATCACCGGCAAGGGATTATCCATCCCCGTCATACGCGTTGACGCCCCACAAGGTGACATTGTCTCCCGCCTAAACGGCAAAAACAACTACACATTCCCTAGCTCGTCTTCAAAAGCGGATACGAAGAAAACCTCTTCGACGGGCGATACCCCTCACTTTAACGAAATTGCGATTCACCACGCGGATATTCGCATCGCACTCGCCCGCCTCAAAACGGACATGCACCTCCGCATCCACACGACAGAACCTACAGAGCATCAGGCCGGCTCCATCACACTTGACCTCAACGGCCGATATGCCCAAGCCCCCATCACTGGCCACATTGTTGGAGGCGCCCTGCTCGGACTTACGAGCCGCGACACCCCTTACCCCATCAACGGCAAACTTGAGAATGGTCCAACTTTTGTCACGCTCCACGGCACAGTCGATGACCCAATGGCTTTCAAAGGGACGCACCTCGCGCTCCACTTTGCCGGACCTGACATGGCCCTGCTTTACGCTTTAACCGGCGTACCCATTCCTCACACGCCAGCCTACAGCATCACTGGGAATCTAGGTTATTCAAAATCCTACATCCGCTTTGACCAGTTTGAAGGACGCATGGGCACTTCTGATATCGGCGGCGATATCCATGTAGACCCTCACCAAAAACCAATTTTCGTGGAGGCCCACCTGCACTCACGCAATGTTAATCTCGCCGACCTTGGCGGATTTATTGGTGCCAAAACAGGGACAGCACCACCACCACCCAAGACCAGCAATGCTATTTTGCCGACATCTAAAATTGATATCCCAAAACTCAATGCAGCCAACGTAACACTCACCTACCATGGCAACCGCATTGAAAACAAAGACTGGCCCCTTGATGACATAGACACCGCATTTGACATCCATGACGGGTCCATCAATTTGCACCACCTCACCTTCGCAAGTGGTACCGGCCATATCAGTGCCGAGGCCAAGCTTGATCCAGCCTCTGCCAGCCAATTCCACACCCACGCCAAGCTTGACGTCTCACGCCTGCCCCTCTCTCGCGTTATGAAGCCTTCTTCGATGTTTCAGGGTCAGGGAACAATCGGTGGGCATATGACACTAGCTTCAACAGGGAACTCTGTGGCAACCCTAGTGGCGAACGGCAATGGTGGTATTACCCTCGTGCTAGACCGCGGCGGCAATATTACCGCCCTGCTCCCTGACTTGATTGGCTTAAAATTGGGATCAGCCGTGTTGTCAGCTCTTGGCATTCCAGACCGCTCAAAGCTTGATTGCCTTGTGGCAGACATGCCGCTTCAAAACGGCATACTAAAAACCCGCTCGCTGCTACTCCAGACAGGCACGACCCGCACAACAGGCAATGGCAGTGTCAATTTTCATAACGACACACTCGACTACGCCATGACAACACGCTCCGTGCATCCTCAAATCCTATCCTTGCCCGGCGCCATTCACATTAGTGGTCCCATTGCATCACCAAGCATTACACCCGGCGCAGAACTCATAGGCCGTGTCGCGGCTACAATTGGCTTGGGTATCCTGTTCCCTCCCGCCGCCCTCCTGCCCACCATTCAATTTGGTGTAGGGGAAGGCTCAGCATGTGAACACGCCCTCGCCAATGCGGACCAACATCCCGCCGCCGGCATAGCACCGGGCAGCACAACAGGTGCAACACGCGCCAAACATGCGTATAGAACACGCCATAAAGCCCATAGATAACGTTTCTATACAGTACCGACCCTAGCGGTCAGCCTCCATTGCCGTATAAGGTGCTCAACACATTATACCGCCGGAGTGTCTGACCGTTGTCCCCTATTCTTGACCGCTGGTTCCACATATCGGCCCGTGGCTCCACGATCTCACGTGAAGTTATTGCAGGGCTCACCGTTTTCGGAGCGATGGCATACATCGTTGCCGTAAATCCCATGATCCTTGCCAGTACGGGTTTAGACCGGCACGACATGGTCATGACTACCATAGCAGGTGCAATGGCTGGCACTCTGTTAATGGCCCTTTGGGCACGGCTGCCAATAGCACTCGCTCCAGCGATGAGCAGCAACGTTCTTTTCGCTCAGATCATCGTTCATCAGGCGCATGTCAGCCCCAGCACTGCCTTTACGGTCGTGCTTATGAGTGGACTGTGCTTTACCGCCCTTTCCGTCAGTCGTGTGCGCCAAAGAATAATTCAGGGGTTCCCGCCCAGTATTGTGCTGGGCATCCAAATTGCACTCGGGGCCTTCATCGCCCGTATCGGCCTCACTACAGGCGGGATTGCGGCAACAGGCCCTGAAGGCTTGAGCTTTGGCTCCCTAGCGGACCCCTCCGTGCTGCTGTGCCTTTTTGGTGTTCTACTCTGCGCTATCTGCACTGTTTTGCGCGTTCCTGCAGGCCTACTTATCGGGATCGTCGTGCTGACAATCCTTGGGCTATTCGTCCATGACCAACACGGCGCAATAACACACTTACCAGCGCACATGCTCGATTGGCCGCACTACCCAACACATCTTTTCCTCGCGTTCGATTTCCATGATTTCTGGAACAAAATCGGCCTCTTGTTACCAATCACACTCTATTTTCTCATCAGTGATTTCTTCGATGCAACCGCAACACTGATGAGCGTGGCTCAAAGAGCAGGACTTACAGGCCCAAATTCGGAGAATAGTCTTGACCACCGCGCCTTTGCTTCTGACGGCGCCGCTAGCATCATCGGCGCCAGCTTGGGGACATGCACCGTCTCTGCCTATGTTGAAAGCCTCGCTGGCGTGGAAGCGGGTGGCCGCACAGGCTTGAGTGCGCTCGTCGTAGCCATTCTGTTTGGCATTGCTTCATTCTTTTGGCCGATTATTACGTCTATCCCAGCGATTGCTACAGCACCTGTTCTCATTCTGGTTGGGCTCAGTATGCTTGGAGCGCTGAACCAACTGTCCAACACCGCGTCAGAGAGCATCCCCCCAATAACGATGCTTCTAATCGCAGCCATCACCGGCAACTTCATGTTGAGCCTAACCTGCGGCCTGCTGCTCTATACAGGAATTGCCGTAGCCCAGCGTGCCTTTAGCCGCCTTACGCCAATTGTTCTCGGCCTCGACGCAGCTTTCGTATTCTACATGGTCCTTCAATCACATATTGGCGGCTGAGCTTTACAACTTAAGTCATTCTTAATGTTTTGGGGGCATACTCACCATCATGAGCCATCGCCCCCATATCTTTATCGCGACGCCCTGCTTTGGCGGAACCGTCACTCAAACCTACATGCAGTCCCTTTTTGAATGCATGGCTCAAGCCGCCCACCACAACATAAGTTTTACACTCTCTACTCTTGGTAATGACGCCTTGATTACCAGAGCGCGCAGCACGCTACTTCAGCATTTTTTAAGCTGCGAAGACGCCACACACCTTCTGTTCGTCGATAGCGATATCGGCTTTACCTTGAAGGATATTGAAACGCTGTTGGCAGCTGACAAAGACATGATCGGTGGCGCTTACCCGTTGAAATCCCACTATTGGGACGACAATACCGATCGCTTCATACAAGCTGGGGAACACCCCCACACAGCTAGCCTACGTTACGTCGGAGATTGCGCCGCTCTCTACGATACATCGCAGCCAACACATCTTGTCCAAGTTTCCTATGTCGGCACGGGCTTCATGCTCATCAAGCGAGCCGCATTATTGCAAATGACCCAAGCATATCCCGAAACCGAGTATACTCGAATCGATGCACAGCAGAGCGGCCACTTTGAGGCCGCGAAAAGTCATACCTTTGCGCTTTTTGACTGCTTGATTTGCCCGGCCACCAAAACATATCTCTCCGAAGACTTCGCATTCTGTAAGCGCTGGAAAGATATTGGTGGCAGTATTTGGCTCCATCGTAGCCTCTCTCTGAGCCATGTGGGACCGGCCACATTTCAAGGAGCGCCTGCAGCACGCACCATGGCTTTAAAGGGCACGCCATGATCTCGTCACAATATTAGTTTTAAAGGCTCATTAGGCGATGTCGGGAGCGTGATGCAAAACCAATCCCCGACATCGCTTTTTACATTGCGTCAGGCATTAATCGCCGCTTGAAACAAAGCTATATTTGCTTTGTAGTCCGCCGCCCCCAGGCAGGTGTTGTACCACACCTTATGGTAGCGGCTTAACGCACTTGCATCGCTCACAGCAGGTAGTGCCTCTTTCGCCCGGTAATACCGTATGCGCGCTATTGCACAGGCGTACCGCAGGTTGCTCACCATTTGCTGACAACGCGGCTGGTCTGGAGCCAGCATTCCCTCTAAAATTACCGCGTAATGGCGTGCCCCGGAATAACGTAAGTAATTATTCCAACAATCATCATGGGTCGCAGGCTCCATTTGCCACAACCCCAAAGCGGGCCCACCACCAATCTGCTTCAAATACGCTGCACGGCTCTCCGCCAAAGCTGTACCTGTTAATAAATTTACCGCGACCTCACCACCCAATCCAAGATCCTTCAAACTCGGTTCGATCACACATCGCTTCAATTGCGTTAGGTCAATTCCTGCCGCCATGCTCACCGTGTTCCTAAAGAAAAAGCAAAATGCACCACACCCGTACCTAAAATAGACGTTAATAGTGTTACCAAACCTGTCAAAACTGCCCGCCCGCCAATCAAACGATCTAATTTACCATTCACAACTCTGTTACTTTCCTCCATTTTAGTCTCTAGATTCTTCATCTGATCACGTAATGAGGAAATTTCTTGCCGTGTCTCTACACGTAATTGTTCGTGTCGGTCTGATAAGCTACTTGCCACCGTCTCTAGGCGCAAAACGCGATCTTCCAACATTCTCAACGTGTAAGCGCGCCGCTCTCCGCCATCTTCCTGTTCCAAAACCCCCGCAACGCTCTCTGCCATTACCTCTCCAGTCCCAAAAAAAAAGCGCCCTTGAGGGGCGCTTTGTGGCATTGAGCCATAACACTAGACAAAACTGTACTGAACTACAATCAAAATCGGTTCTTGGCCTCCGAGCCAATACGACGCATAAAGGCAAACATGAGTACTCCTTCGAGTGAGCCCCTATTGGATGTATGCGGCCTGAACTGCCCCATGCCTGTCCTAAAAGCGAACCGTACCCTCAAAACTCTCGCACCCGGCACGCGGCTGCGCGTGCTAGCAACGGATCCGGCCTCAGTGGCCGATTTTCAAGCATTTTGTCGTGAAACAGGACATGCCCTCGTTGCGTTCTCAGAAAGCAGCGGGACGTTCTCTTTCGTTATTCGCAAACGAGAAAATTCCACTTTGGGCTGACCTTCTTGCAACAAAGGCCCATCAAAATCGCTGTGGGGCTGGCAAAAACCGTTCACAAACGGTAATCCCTCGCTACCTCAATTCACTTCAGCCCTCGAGCCCGTCTTGGGAGTAACCATGTCCGATCCCGTCACCGCCTTATCGTTTGAAGATGCCCTCTCTGAACTAGAGCGCATTGTTCGCGGCCTTGAAGGCGGCCAAATGAAGCTGGAAGACGCTATCGCTGCATACGAACGCGGCTCTGAACTACGCCGTCATTGTGATTCCAAGCTGGGAGAGGCAGAAATGCGCGTACGCGCAATCGTGCAAAAAAATGACGGTTCGACTAGCACCGAAACGCTTGTCGACAACCATGAGATTGGCCAATGAGCACTTCGAACACGACATCTTCTCTTAAAACGGCTCTTGCCCAAGCCTGCACAGAAATTGAAGCTACCATTGACGCACTGCTACCCATGGTCCCGGGGGATGAATCCGTCCTGCTCGAGGCTATGCGCTACGCAGCACTCGGTGGCGGCAAGCGGCTGCGTGGCTTTTTGGCCGTAGAAGTTGCCTCGCTGTTTGGTGCAGACCATAACGCCGCACTGCGCGTCGCCGCATCCGTTGAGTTCCTGCACGCCTACTCTCTCGTTCACGACGATTTGCCTTCAATGGACGATGACGATCTAAGACGCGGTCGCCCATCAACGCACCGTCAGTTTGATGAAGCCATCGCCATCCTCGCGGGCGACGCGCTGCAGACACGCGCTTTCGAAGTGCTCGTTGAAGCAGAAACCAGTGCTGACGCTACAATCCGCGCAGAACTCGCGCTTGCACTGGCTCGTGCTTCCGGTGCCGCAGGCATGGTCGGCGGACAAGTTGTCGACATCCGAGGCGAAGGACGCTCTCTGCCATTGGACCAAGTGCGGCGCCTCCACGCCCTCAAAACAGGCGCACTTATTCGCTACGCTGCAGAGGCGGGAGCGATTTTAGCAGGCGTCAATGACTCACGCCGCGACGCTATCGTAACCTATGGCCTACGCTTAGGTACTGCCTTCCAAGTCGCTGACGACGTGCTAGACGCAACCGCTAGCGCTGAAGAACTTGGAAAGACCGCAGGCAAAGACGAAGCAAGCGGCAAATCTACCTACGTTTCTCTGCTCGGCATTGATGGCGCACGCGCGGAAGCACGCCGCCTCAGCGACGAAGCACGAGAAGCACTTTCATCTTTTGGCCCACAAGCAGAGGCTCTCCGGGCCTTGGCGGATTATGTCGTCGAGCGCAGGAGCTGAGTTAATGACCGATACCAAAAATACACCCCCGACCTTTGGCCGTTATCCGATCCTCGATCGCGTCACTCTACCGGCCGATATGCGCAACCTCTCGGTTGACCAGCTCCGCCAACTGGCTGACGAATTGCGGGCCGAAACCGTAGATGCCGTCTCCACCACAGGTGGCCATCTTGGTGCATCCCTCGGCGTTGTTGAGCTGACGGTCGCGCTGCACTCCGTGTTCAACACGCCTGATGACCGCATCATCTGGGACGTAGGCCATCAGGCATATCCCCACAAAATCCTGACAGGCCGCCGGGATCGTATCCGCACTTTGCGCCAGCCAGAAGGCCTTTCTGGCTTCACACGCCGCGCAGAAAGCGAGTACGACCCCTTCGGCGCCGCTCACTCATCAACGTCCATCTCTGCTGGCTTGGGCATGGCCGTCGCGCATCACCTCCGCGCGGAAGACGATCCCAGCTACAGCGAACGTAACGTCATTGCTGTCATCGGTGATGGTTCCATCTCCGCTGGCATGGCTTACGAAGCGATGAACAACGCAGCCGTCGCTGGCCCGGGCGCTAATCGTCTCATCGTCGTGCTGAACGACAATGAAATGTCGATCGCTCCTCCCGTCGGCTCAATGTCGAACTACCTTTCACGGCTCCTGAGCTCACGTCAGTTCTTCAACCTGCGCGATTTGGCTGGTAAGTTTGCAAAGCGCCTACCCAGCAAAATCGAACGCACCGCGAAACGCGCTGAAGAATATGCACGCGGCATCATAACTGGCGGCACCCTATTTGAAGAGTTGGGCTTCTATTATATCGGTCCGGTTAACGGGCACGATATGAACCAGCTTGTGCCTATTTTGCGCAATCTGCGCGATGCGGACGATCAAGGTCCAATTCTGCTGCATATCCAGACCGAGAAAGGTCACGGCTACAAACCTGCCGAAGCTGCTGGCGACAAATACCACGCCGTCAATAAATTCAATGTTGCAACCGGCGAGCAGAAAAAAGCTCCTGCAGGCCCACCAAGCTACACGTCTATCTTCAGCCGTGAACTCATGCGCCGTGCGGCCACAGACGAGCGCCTGATCACTGTGACGGCAGCTATGCCTTCTGGCACTGGCCTCAGCGATTTTGCACACAAATATCCAACACGTTTCTTCGATGTCGGCATCGCCGAGCAGCACGCCGTCACCTTTGCAGCGGGCATCGCAAGCGAGGGCCTACGCCCAGTGTGCGCAATCTATTCTACCTTCCTGCAACGCGCTTATGATCAGGTTGTACACGACGTCGCTCTGCAAAACCTCCCCGTCCGCTTCGCCATTGATCGCGCGGGCCTCGTAGGCGCTGACGGCGCAACGCACGCTGGTTCATTCGATCTTAACTACCTGTGCTGCCTCCCCAACATGGTCGTTATGGCACCGGCCGATGAAATCGAATTGCTGCACGCCACAGCCACAGCCTGTGAATACGATGACGGCCCAATTGCCTTCCGCTATCCACGCGGCAGCGGTGAAGGCCTAACACTTCCTGAACAAGGCGAGGTTCTCCCCATCGGTAAGGGCCGCATTGTCAAAGAAAGCAACGTCACCCCTAACCAAAAGTCTGGCGTAGCTATCCTTTCTCTTGGCCCGCGCCTGAACGAATCTCTGCGCGCTGCTGAAGAACTGGCAGCCCAAGGCCTGTCCGTAACCGTGGCTGATGCACGTTTTGCCAAACCAATCGATACAGACTTGGTTGAGACTTTAGCGAAGCGTCACGATGTCTTCATCACGCTTGAAGAAGGCGCAATTGGCGGCTTCAGCAGCTTGGTTGTGCAACACTTGGCAGAAACCGCCCTGCTCGACGGCGTTAAGTTCCGTCCGATGGCTTTCCCTGACAAGTACATCGACCACAACACACCTGCGGCACAATACGAAGAAGCGGGCCTGACAGCTCCTCACATCGTAAAGAGCGCGCTTTCTGCTCTCGGCAACGCCCCGACGTCAGAAAAACAAGCGTAATCATGGCCAAGCGTCGCGTCGATCAACTCCTTGTAGATCGCGGTCTGGTAGAAAGCCGGACCCGTGCGCAAGCCCTGATCATGGCCGGTTTGGCCTACTCAGGTGATCGGCGGATTGCCAAAGCTGGAGACCAACTTCCTGAAGATGCGCCCCTGTCCCTCAAAGGACAGGACCATCCTTGGGTATCTCGCGGCGGCTTGAAGCTTATCCATGGCATCGAACATTTTGGCTTTTCGCCTGATGGCTTAATTGCCGTGGACGTTGGCGCTTCAACTGGCGGCTTTACAGATGTTTTGCTGACCAACGGGGCAAGCAAAGTCTATGCTGTAGATGTCGGGCACGGACAACTCGCCTGGAAAATCCGCTCAGACGAACGCGTTATCGTCATGGAAAAAACCAATGCGCGGGCGCTAACTGCGGAACAAATCCCTGACAAAATCGGCGCCGTAGTCTGCGATGCAAGTTTTATCAGCTTGAAGACAGTTTTACCCGCAGCTCTGGCCCTAACCACAGATAATGCATGGGCTATAGCTCTCATCAAACCACAGTTTGAAGCAGGCCGCGCAGAAGTTGGCGCAAAAGGCGTCGTGCGGGACCCTGCAGTGCATGAACGCGTCTGTGCAGAAATACAAGAATGGTTCGCCTCACTGCCCGGCTGGGATGTCATAGGCATCGAGCGGAGCCCTATCACCGGGCCAGAAGGCAACGTCGAATTTCTAATCGGAGCCAAGCGCACCAACGCTGCCTAATGTGCAGTCCGTATTTTATGTCCTCGTCTAAAGGCTTGAAATAAACGAGGACATGATACCGAGCTTAGCATTTCTTGCTGCTGTAACACTTTTCTAATTGCGAATAATTATCATTATATATATTCAAGCCAAACTCTTTTGGTTTGGATTTCTGCAATGGCATTTCAGTTTACTTTTAAGCAACTTGCTTTTACCAGCGTCGCGCTCGTCAGCTTGTGCAATATCGGTTATGCAACCGCCAAAGACGACGACCAGCAAAATATCACTAAAGATACAAAACCCGTTGAACGCCTCGTTGTCCGCGGCCGGAAGCCTTCGACCGTTGCAGCATCTGCAACCAAATCCGACACACCAATAATTGACACGGCACAGTCCGTCAGCGTCGTCACGCGTAACGAAATGGACATCCGAGGCGTGCTGAACCTCAACCAAGCCATACGTTATATCGCAGGCGTCACTCCTGATCAGCGCGGCGGCTCTATCACGCGATATGATTTTTTTGCGCTACGCGGCTTCACCGTACCAACGTTTTTAGACGGCCTAAAACTTCAGGCGAGCCCTACGGGCTTCGCAAGCCCCCAAACCGACACGTCACGCCTTGAGCGCGTTGAAGTCCTTAAAGGGCCCTCTTCTGCCCTTTACGGCCAATCAAGCCCCGGAGGCCTCGTAGCGCTCTCGAGCAAACTTCCAACGGACCAACGAAATTACGGAAGCATTACCGCCACAGGTGGCAGTTTTGACCTCTGGCGCGTCGATGCGGACCAAGGCGGTTATGCCAATACAGACGGCACAGTACGCTACCGCATCTACGGTACAGCCAACGGGCAACACAGCCAGCTATCCAAGACAGGCAGCGAGCGCTTTTCAATCAGCCCTTCCGTTATGATCGGCGGTGATGGCCCCACAACCCTAACATTGCTCGGAAATTATCAGTACGACCCTAAAAACTCGTCCTATGGCTCTCAGCCTTACGTGGGCACCTTAAAACGTGCATCTTACGGGTATTTGCCACGCGATTTTTACGATGGTGATTTAGGGTACGAAGAATTTAAACGCTACCAAGGTGCGCTAACCTACATCTTCACACAGCGCATCAATAACGATTGGAGCTTCACATCGCGCGGGCGCTACGACAACGTTCGCACTTTGTATGAAAGCGTCTACGGCAATAATATTTACAGCGCACCAACTACACTTACACGCGGAGCCGGCTTCGCCCGCGAGCGGATGCAAAATCTGGCGTTCGACAACCAACTGCGCGGCCACGTTAAAACAGGCCCTGTAAACCACAATATCATGACCGGCTTTGACTATCAGCAGAGCAATGCGACTGAGACTGCTGGCTTTGGGGATGCACCAGACCTAGACGTCCTAAATCCGAACTACCGTCAAGTTATCCCAACAATTACAGATGTCTACGACTACCTGAGCAAGCCGCGCCAATACGGCGTTTACGGTCAGGACGAAATGACCATCGGTCGCCATCTCTTCCTGAACGGCTCCATTCGCCATGATTGGTATCACAGCACCGCCTATGCTGCCGGCACCCGAACTGATCAAAACGCGCAACAAATCACATGGCGCGCATCCGCCTTGTATCACTTTGACTTTGGGCTCTCACCTTACGTCTCTTACTCCACGTCATTTGAACCCCAAAGCGGCCTCGTGCAGTCGGGCGACACATACCGTCAGGCAGATCCGTCAAAGGGCAAGCAAATTGAAGGCGGCACAAAATATCAGATCCCCGGGACCCCCGTGCTGCTCACCGCAGCAGGCTTCCATATCGAGCAAACCAACGTCCTCGTGCCTGTCGGCAACCTCGGCTACAACACCCAAAGTGGCAAAGTACATTCTGACGGCTTCGAACTTGAAGCACACGCCGACATGTACAAAGGCCTTATGCTGGATGCCTCTTTCAGTTCCCAGCGCGTCCATGATGATAGTACAGACCGTCCGCTCATTCAGTCCAGCCGCGGCAACGTGTCCGCTTTTGCTTTCTACAGCGTACAAAAAGGCTTGCTTTACGGTGCGGGCCTAGGGTTTGGTATCCGCCACATGATGGGCACTTACGGTGGCGTTTCAAGCGAATATGGGGATATTTACGTGCCGAGCTATACGGTGTTTGACGCCTCAGCACGCTACGATCTCGGCCGAGCAAACCCATCACTAAAAGGCTGGAACATCTCGGCCAGCGTACGTAACCTGTTTGACAAGCATTTCGTGGCGAGTTGCTACTCCGATTGGTGCTGGTACGGTGAGCGCCGCAATGCACAAGCGAGTGTTGGCTATAGCTGGTAAACGCGCACATAATCGTCGCATAGCGCATGCTGTTCTTGCTGCCATCATCGGTTATGGCGCAGCAACGGCGCTGGCTGCGCTATGCGGCGCCTTGCTGCCGATTGATGGTCCCGAGCGGGCGCTCAGCGGAATGTTCATCGGCTTTATCACATGGCCCTGCGTGACTATTGCCGCTTTCGGATTAACACGTGATCTCCCTCAACTTCTCAAATTTGCAGCACTCCCCACCAGCTTGCTCCTCTTTGTCGCTTATCTGTTGGGTTGGCGTGCATAATGCATGAGTTTCGTTCAGCTGTGGCTCGCCTTCACGAATGGGCGGGCTTCTTTATTGGCTGGATTGTCTTTGCCATCGCTTTATCTGGCTCCCTTGCCGTATTTCGGCCGGAAATCAGCCAGTGGATGCGCCCTGAACTCGCCACCATGAAAGCAGACCCTCTCTTCGCGACGGAATCTGCCGTTACATGGCTTCAGAACAACGCGGCCAATGCACCTGCATGGTACCTCACCCTGGCAGAGAAACGCGCTCCGTATATTGAAGCCCTGTACTTCAATGGCACTCGCTACGTGGAGCGGGCGCTAGACCCCGCCACAGGCTCACCAGATACTATCCGTGACACAATGGGCGGTGATTTCTTCTACCGTTTCCATTTTGAGTTACAGTTGCCGCATCCATTTGGCCGCATTATTTCAGCTTCATGCGGGCTGGCGATTGTCCTCGCACTGATTACCGGCGTCATCGTTCACAAGAGAATATTCGCTGATTTTTTCACGCTGCGTTTTTATAAAGGCCAAAGAAGCTGGCTTGATTTCCACAACATAACAAGTGTTGTGTCGCTTCCCTTCCATTTCGTTATCGCTTTTTCGGGGGCAATGACATTATGGTCGCAAATACTCCCTGCGAGCTTATCAACCGCCTATCCCCATAATATTATGCAATATTACACGGATTTAGACCCCGTGACTGAGCCTTTAAATCCAACGCATATTAAAGCGCATTTATCCCCAATTGGCCCAATGCTGCACGAGGCGGAAAAACACTTCGGCACGGATGGCATTGCTCAGGTATTTATTTACAATCCCAATGATAAATCCAGCTTGGTTATTATAAAAAGTGGGAATGGCAACCACATAGGGTATGATACACATACACTCAGGTTTGATGGCAGTACTGGTCACATCCTGCGAGAGCAAAAAGAAGACCGCCCGATCGTTACGGCTTTTTCTGTAATTTACGGCCTACACATTGCCCGTTTTTCCAATGTTTTCACACGCTGGCTTTACTTCGCATCCGGCATTTTGCTCGCACTTGCGGCTGCAAGCGGCCTCCATCTCTGGGTTTTACGCAAAAAACGCCAGAAGCAAAGCCTTAAGTCATTCAAAATAATTGAAAAACTAAATACCTCAATCCTTTATGGGTTACCGATATCATTCAGCTTATTTTTTATAGTGAACAGATTAATACCTATTAAAATATCAAATACCACCGCAATAGCGCGCTCAGATATGGAAATTTACTCTGTATTCCTCTCGTTATTCTTTTTCGTATTTTTAGGGATCGTCCTAAAAAATACTCACCTCAAACAGGTACTTTCCTCCTTTGGTTGCGCAGCGTTTTTGTTTCTTTGCTTGATGGGATACCCTTGGAAAAACCCCATTATGTTTTCCACATCCCTCATCTCAATCGCGCTTTTGATAATTTACGCGGTCCTTTACAAAAATGGTCGCGCGCAATGTTAGAGGCCCTTTCTGACGTTCTCACCTCTTTATTGTTCTCCGCCTCGTCTTACCGCGGCGAAAAACTCTTGGGCATAAAACGAGAGCATTGCCGCATATTGCGTTTATGCGCTTGGCCTATGCTCGTTCTAGGCTTGGTCCTGCATCTTGTGCTCAGCCAAACTATAGGCTTTGCGCTGGTATGCTGGGTTTTTGGAATAAGCCTTTCTTTTGGAATCAACGGGGCTGCGCTTGGTTGTGTAGAACACTTCAAATCACCCCCCAAAAAGCCCCGGAAGCGCAGCTGATACTGATTTTCACCCCTTAGCACATCGCTATGAAAGCCCCTGCAAAGACGCACTTTCCGTTATGTACGGACAATTAATACGGGGCTTCACATTTTTCTTTTGCAAAAAGCCCCCCGCCCCGTGCTATGGCTCCCACGCCATGACCACCTTAATCCATCCAGACGTCCTGCCGCGTGTTAATTCATCTGCGGCAGATGCCCTTAATGACGCCGAGCGCGATCGTATCCGCGCGAAATCGGCTATGTTTGCGCCGCCCGAGGCTCGCTTAGCTGACGGGCGTAGAGACCTTGTGGGCCTCTCGCGTGAAGAACTCGCCGAAGTAATGGCGGATATTGGCGAAAAGCCATTCCGGGCAAAACAAGTCTGGCATTGGATTTACCACCAAGGCGCGACAGATTTCTCTCGCATGAGTACCATTGCCAAACCATTACAGGCGAAACTTGCTGAGCACTTTGTCGTCGGTCGCCCCACAACGGCTACCGAGCAAACATCTGTCGACGCCACGCGCAAATTCCTTTTCCGCTTCCGCGACGGACAAGAAGCCGAAACAGTCTACATCCCCGACCGGCGCGAAGACCGCGGTGCAGTCTGCGTGTCCTCTCAAGTAGGCTGCACATTGTCCTGCACCTTCTGTCATACAGGCACGCAAAAGCTTGTGCGTAACCTCGGCGCGGCAGAAATCGTCGGACAGTTCATGGCCGCACGCGACAGCTACAACGAGTGGCCCAGCCCAAGAGGCGACACGCCGCGCCTTCTTTCAACCATCGTTTTGATGGGTATGGGGGAGCCACTCTATAATTACGACAATATTGCCAAAGCCATGAAAATTATCATGGACGGCGAAGGTATTGCCCTTTCTCGTCGTCGCATCACACTGTCAACATCAGGCGTCGTCCCACTGATGGACCAGTGCGGTGATGAGCTAGGCGTTAATCTGGCAATCTCTCTGCATGCCGTAACCAATGAGTTGCGGGACCAAATTGTGCCGCTTAACCGTAAATACCCTATCGAAGAGCTTATCGCAGCTTGCCGCCGTTACCCAGCGGCTTCCAACTCCCGGCGCATTACTTTTGAATACATCATGCTGCGCGACGTCAACGACAGCGACGCCGACGCGCGCGAGCTTGTGCGGTTGATTAAGGACCTGCCGGCAAAGGTAAACCTCATTCCCTTCAACCCTTGGCCGGGCTCTGAATTCCAGCCCTCCACACGCAATCGTCTTAACAGTTTCGCTAAAATTGTCATGGATGCGGGCTTCTCCTCCCCTATCCGTACCCCACGCGGGCAGGACATCCTTGCCGCATGCGGACAGCTTAAAACAGAAAGCGAACGCCTGCGTCGTAATCACTGATCGTTTCTTTAGGGTAACTTCCGCAAGGCAGTTTCCCTATGCGAAAAGCGGTGCTAGAAGACAAGCCTGACTTATTACAGACTATAAGGACCACGCCACGATGACTGCCCACCAGGACGTCAAGAAAGTCGTACTCGCCTATTCAGGCGGACTGGACACCTCCGTCATCCTGCGCTGGTTGCAGAAGACATATAATTGTGAAGTCGTGACCTTCACAGCCGATCTCGGCCAAGGCGAAGAGCTGGAGCCAGCACGCAAAAAAGCTGAAATGTTCGGCGTGAAGGAAATCTTCGTAGAAGACCTACGCGAAACATTCGTGAAAGACTATGTCTTCCCCATGTTCCGTGCAAACACGGTCTATGAGGGCCAATATCTGCTCGGCACATCCATTGCCCGCCCACTTATTGCACAACGCCAGATCGAAATTGCTGAAGCCGTCGGCGCAGATGCGGTAGCCCATGGCGCCACCGGCAAAGGCAACGACCAAGTACGCTTCGAGCTTGGCTACTATGCCCTTAAGCCTGACGTTAAGGTTATTTCGCCTTGGCGCGAATGGGACCTTACCTCCCGTACAAAGCTTCTGTCTTTCGCTGAAGAAAACCAAATCCCCGTCACAAAAGACAAACGCGGCGAGGCCCCCTTCTCCGTTGATGCCAACTTGCTGCACTCCTCCTCCGAGGGCAAACTCCTCGAAGACCCAGCAGTGGCACCTGACGAGATCGTCTTCCAGCGCACAATCTCCCCAGAAGCTGCACCAGATACACCCACGGAAATCAGCATCGATTTCGTGCACGGTGATGCCACAGCAATCAACGGCGTTGAAATGACGCCGGCGACGCTGCTCACCCGCCTGAACGAACTAGGGCGTGACAACGGCATTGGCCGTTTGGACATCGTCGAAAACCGTTTCGTTGGGATGAAGTCTCGCGGCATTTACGAAACACCGGGTGGCACAATTCTCTTGGCTGCACACCGTGCGATTGAAAGCATCACGCTTGACCGTGAAGCCGCTCACCTCAAAGACAGCATCATGCCTCGCTATGCAGAGCTGATCTATAACGGCTTCTGGTTCTCCCCCGAGCGCCGCATGCTGCAAGCCCTGATTGATACGAGCCAACATTCCGTCACTGGCCGTGTACGTATGAAGCTCTACAAGGGCAACGTTGTCTGTGTTGGCCGTGAAAGCCCGAACAGCCTGTACGACGCCCGTGTTGTAACCTTCGAAGACGATGAAGGTGCTTACAACCAGCAAGATGCTCTCGGCTTCATCAAACTCAACGCATTGCGCCTCCGCCTTGGTGGTCAGATCGGCCGCCGTGGTGGTGCCCTCTGAGACGACGCAAGGACCACAGCATGCTCCGCGCTCTACGCTCGCTTTCCGCTCCTCTCATGCTCGCTGCTGGAGTGTTCGCCCTAGGCGGATGCTCCCACCACGACGAGTTCGATGAAGCACCGGCCCTAACGCCAGAACAATTCATGGAACAGGTCTATGCCAAGCCGGGCGTTCAAAAACTCCCCGATGGCCTAGCCTACAAAGTCTTGCGTTCTGGCCCGAAAGACGGTGAAAGCCCGCGTCACGGCTCGATGGTCATGGTCATTTACGAAGGCCGCCTCCCAGATGGCGGCATCTTCGACAGCTCTGACATGCACAACAACGGCGCCTATTCAGAGATGCCGCTTGATGGCCTCGTGCAAGGCTGGATCGAAGCACTGCCAATGATGCATGTCGGTGACGAATGGATGCTGTACCTTCCGCCTAAATTGGCTTACGGCCCTCGTCACCCCGGTATCATTCCACCGAACAGCCCACTTATTTTCAAAATTCGCCTTCTCGGCGTCGGTGGACCTCAGCAGTAACTCTCAAATACCAACGCTTACGGGCACAAACTTTTGTCCCCGTAAGCGCGGTACCCCTGATAATTCCTCAGGGCAGATGCCAGTGCGCATCACACAGCGCTTGATACAATTCACTATCCCCTGTCTCTAAGAGCTGGCCTGTATCATGCATCTTTGCCGTCCAACGGGCGGCTCTCCCACACACATGGCACCGTGCCGTTAAAGCGCGCACATCGTCTGCATGCTTAGCCAGAGCTTCAACGATGGGAAATGCCTGTTTGCGATAGTCCGTATCCAAGCCTCCGACGATGACCGTCGTCCCTTGATCTCGGGCCTCAAGCAACTCCGCGACAATATTTCCTTCATAATGAGGCTGTACCATAAACTGCACCTCATCCAGCACGACAGCCTTATACTGGCCCGCGTCTTCCGGCCACGCCGCTACTGAGCGTGCCGCTAAAGAGGTCCCATTACGGCTTGCAATTTCGGCACCGCTCCGCGTGTCAAATGCGGGCTTCAGCACCAAAACGCTCTCTACAGAACATGGTGCTGCATGCGCTTCCGCAATCAAATGCGCTGATTTACCTGAAAACATGGGGCCTACATAAAGCACCAGTCGTCCCGAACGACACATAAGCACTCCTTTCTCATGCCCCATGAGCCTCATCTTAGTAGTTTTGTCACCCCTACCCTTGATGAAACCCACCCTAAAATGCGAGAAAAAGCGCCAGAAACACGAAAGGCCTTCTTCTCCGTGATGCGTACCGGCCCTTTTCCCGCCTGCCGCACCTTGTTATGCGGCTTTGTCCTGCTCGCAAGTCTCTCGGCTTGCGGGCGTAAAAGCCCCGGCGCCCACGTCTATGGCCCCCATTGTGGTATTTGTCACCATGGTGGCGGCGGCATGCCTGGAGAAACTCCTCCGCTGGTAGGCAGGCTCGATATTATTGCCCAAACCCCTGAAGGCAGAACGTACTTAGCCAATGTCCTGCTCTACGGCTTAGAGGGCCCTTTCAAAACCCAAGGCTATAGCTACCGCTACTCGATGCCCGGTTTTGCGTCACAACTGAGCGACCACGACATTGCCGTGACATTAAACTGGCTAATTGACCAAGGCGAGACTAAGCCCGCACCACATATTACAGACGCCGAAGTCGCCGCTGCGCGTACCCACATTGGCACTCCGACAAGTACCTATAAACTTCGTGCAACCCTTGATCAGACACACCCACTTCCCTGATCCTTTTTCACCAAGGCACCTAATCGCATGAAACGCGTTTTCTCTGGCATACAACCTACCGGCATCCCTCACTTGGGAAACTACCTAGGGGCAATCCGTAACTGGGCAACACTCCAGGCAGATCATGATTGCGTCTTTTGCCTTGTAGATATGCACTCCCTCACGATGCCTTGGGAGCCAGAAACTCTCCGCCGGCAAACACTTGGTTCCGCAGCGTGCCTTCTCGCAGCTGGAATTGAGCCAACACGCCTCTACAATCAGTCCGCTGTAAGCGCGCATGCTCGCCTCGGCTGGATTTTCAACTGCGTCTCTCGTCTTGGTTGGCTGAACCGCATGACACAATTTAAAGATAAAGCCGGGAAAAACCGTGAAAATCACTCGGCTGGCCTGTATGTTTACCCCAACCTCATGGCCGCCGATATACTCGCGTTCCATGCTACCCGCGTGCCCGTTGGGGACGACCAACGTCAGCATATCGAGTTGGCAAACGACATTGCTCAAAAATTTAACCACGATATGGGCACAGATTTTTTCCCGACCATTGAGGCATTCATTCCGCCAGCCGCAGCGCGCGTAATGAGCCTGCGTGACGGCACGAAGAAAATGTCCAAATCTGACCCGTCAGAACAAAGCCGTATCACCCTCACGGATACAGCCGACGACATCGCACTTAAAATCCGCCGTGCAAAAACCGACTCCGAGCCTCTACCGTCTGAAGAAGCCGGCTTGGAAGGCCGCGCAGAGGCGCGGAACCTCGTCGCAATCTATGCTGCTATGGCAAATGAAAGCGTAGAGGCTGTTTTGCAGCGTTTTGGCGGTGAAGGCTTTGGCCCTTTCAAAACTGCTCTTGCGGACTTGCTGGTCGAGAGCCTAGCCCCAGTCGCTGAGGAAACTCGCCGTCTGCTCGAAAACGAAGACCATCTGCTCGCAGTCCTACGCCAAGGCGCGGAACGTGCACGAAGCATTTCGGAGCCTATCGTTCAGGAAGCGGAGCGCCTCGTAGGCTTTCTGCGCTAGAACATAAAAAAAGCCGACCTTCCAAGGTCGGCTTTTCCATTTCCAGTCTTCCTATCAAGTCGCATTCAAAAGCGACATAATTTCCCGTGCCGCAGCCTCGGATGGTGTGCCTTGAGGTGGCGCCAGTTTCGCCAAGACTTCCGCAAACGCATCGCGCTGTGCGGTAACGGCGTTTTCGTCCGATAATAACTGTGAAACTGTGTCAGCGAGTTTTTGAGGCGTGCAATTTTCCTGCAATAGCTCTGGAACGACCTCCCGCCCGGCCAACAAATTCACCATTGCGACATAAGGTACTTTAATCAAACGCCGTGCAAAAAATGCCGTCACGGGGTTGACCCTATACGTTACGGCCATAGGGACTTTCCCCATAGCGAGTTCCAGCGTTGAGGTCCCAGACTTCGTAAGCGCACAAGACGCAGCCGCAAAAGCATCATGCTTGTCGTGTACATCTGTCACGATAACCGGCTGGACAGGCCATTTGCGGATCATTGCACGCACGACAGGAGCCATCACAGGCGCCAGCGGAATAACCGGACACACATCCGGATGCTTTAACCGCAAAAGATCAAGCATCTTACGGAAAACGGGCAAAAGACGCGGCACTTCTGAGCGGCGACTACCCGGCATCAACACAACAATCGGCGCATCGGATGAAATTGCATGCCGCATACGAAAACGCTCTGCCACCCCTTCCTTTACCCCTGATTGCAAAACCGGGTGCCCGACAAACCGTGCCTCAAGCCCGCGCGCAGCGTACCAGTCAGATTCAAACGGCAGCAAACACAACATGCGATCCCACAGGCCGGGAAATTTTTTGACCCGTTTTGCACGCCATGCCCATGCTTGCGGAGCAACGTAATGAACCCGCTTAGCGCCGCTATGCTCAATGCGTTTCAACAACCTCAACGCAAAGCCTGGGCTATCAATGGTAATGACCATGTCCGGCTTACGCAGTTCAATATCCTGCACTGCCTCAAGCATGCGCTGGGAGAGCTGCCTCATCCGAGGCAGAACTTCGACCAAGCCCATCACCGCCAGATCCCGCATGGGGAAGAGGCTGCGCAAACCTAGGGCTTCCATCCTCCCCCCTCCGACACCGGCAAAGACCAGATCTGGGTCTTGCGCATGGAGCGCGACCATAAGGCGCGCACCAATAACATCACCGCTAGCCTCACCAGCTAACAGCCATATAACCCGGCCATGCGCCTCTTCATGGCCGGGTGGATGGAAAAAGCTATCAGGCATGTTTCGTTCCCCCGGCCTTTCTACGGCCTCAGCGGCGCAGTATCGCGCCTGTCGCTTTTTCAACAGCAGCTGCGACGGCCTTGGACACGGCATCAATTTGCGTATCTGTAAGGCTCTCAGTCTGTGGCTGCAAAATGACCTCTACACCCAAAGAGCGATGACCGGCCGGCAAGGACGCTCCCTCAAATACGTCAAACAAACGAACATCTTGGATCAGTTTGCGCTCAGCGTTACGTGCAGCCCGCAAGACAGCCTGCGCTTCGACATCTGGCCCTGCCAAGAAGGCAAAATCACGGCGAACAGGCTGCAACGGCGACAAAGCCGGTGGGGATTTGCGCTTAGCCTTCGGCATGGGCACTTGGTCAACCAAAACCTCGAACGCCACAATGCTACCGCTAAGGCCCAGTGCTTTTACAACAACGGGATGCAACTCACCAAAGCGCGCCAAAACAAGCTTGGGTCCTTGGCGCACCTGCCCAGAACGGCCCGGATGGTAGTATGATGGCGCATCCGCCGTAACCGCGAGAGACGCATCCGGCATGCCCAGAGCTGCCAATGCAGCCACGGCATCTGCTTTCACATCCCAAACGCTTGGCTCTTGTGCCGCTTGCCCGGGAGCCCGTGCACTCACCCCGCCACGAATACCCGCAAGAACGGTCTGCTGGCCAGCAGCATCAAAAACCGGGCCGAGTTCAAACAGCGCACCGTCACCAGATACAGCCAACCCACGCGCAAGGTTACGCCCCAATGCACGCCCTAGGTTAATCAACGGAGTCGAGCGGAGCTGATCAAGGTCAGTCGCGATGGGATTAAGCAGACGCAGGGCCTCTGGAGCCTCACCAAACAATACTGCATCTTCGTAAGCAACGAAGGAGAAACCAACCGTCTCCATCAGGCCCCTCGCAGCGCATATACGGCGTAAGAGTGCCTGACGCGCTTGCTGGGGCGAAACTGTTGGCGCTTGGACCATGCTTAATTGTGGCAACGCCTGTGGCTGGACGTTGTCCAAACCATACAAACGCAAAACTTCCTCAACCAAGTCACATTCCGGCTCAATGCTTCGCACAGCATCAATCAAAACCGCCTTACGGGCTTCGTCCAGATCTTCCCTGAAAGCCAAGGTATCGCAAGGCATAGCTACGTCGTTGCGCCATGACGGAACTTGGAATGTCGCACAGTCGGCATCACGGTGCAGAAGTTCGAAACCGAGCCCCTCAAGCGACACAACCGCGTCATCTGCCGTGAGATTAACACCCCCAAGCGTTGCTAACCGTGCAAAACGCAAGGTCGCTTCGCGCTTCCAGTTCGGCTCGGCACCTGCCTCAACAACCGCTCCCGGCGTCCCGCCGCACAACTCAATGATGAGGCGCGTCGCTGCTTCGAGGCCCGGACGGACAAGGGCCTGATCGACACCACGCTCAAAACGCTGACGCGCATCTGTATGGATGCTCAATCGGCGCCCTGTAAGGGCTATACGGACAGGATCAAAAAGAGCCGACTCAACGAATACATCGACCGTATTCTCATCAACACCACTTGCCTTACCGCCGATAAGCCCTGCCAAAGATTGGACCGCAGCACCATCCGCTATGACCATATCTTCGGTGCCAAGCACGTAGTCATTCTCATCAAGACCCGTGAAAGTCTCACCCGCAGCATGGGTGACGCTCAGCGTGTCACCTGTCAGCTTTGCCAGATCAAACACATGCAGAGGACGGCCGATGTCGTAAGCGAGGTAATTTGTAACGTCCACCAAGGCCGAAATGGGTTTTACACCCACGGCCTCAAGGCGTTTTTTCAACCATTCCGGGCTTGGGCCGTTTTTTACGCCACGAATCACACGTCCAGCGACTTGTGTGCAGGCAGCATGGTCAATTTTCCACTGCAATGGGGCATCTGCACCCGCTTCGACAGGGGCTTCATTCCACGCACGCAATGTGCCAAGCCCTGTCGCAGCCAGGTCACGTGCGATGCCGCGTATGCCGAGCGCGTCACCACGATTCGGGGTAATCGCAATTTCGATAACCGGATCATCCAACTCAGCGTAAGCTGCATAAGCTTGGCCGATAGGTGCTGTGTCGGCAAGTTCAGCGATTCCATCGCTTTCTTCGCCAATACCTAATTCGCGCAATGAACAGAGCATACCGCCGCTGTCCTGGCCGCGAATCTTGCCTTTCTTAATCGTGATATCCAGCCCGGGAATGTAGGTACCCGGCGGCGCAAAAATTACATGCAGCCCAGTACGCGCATTGGGAGCACCACACACGACCTGAACATCCTCGAAGCCCGCTCCGGCTTGCACGCGACAGACTTGCAAGCGGTCAGCATCAGGGTGGCGTGTTGCCTCCACAATCTTTGCTGTACGAAAACCACCCAAGCGCTGCGCTGGGTTGTCGAGGCTTTCAACCTCAAGGCCGATTTCATTCAGGCGTTTGCAGACATCATCTGCTGACGCTGTAAAATCAAGATGCTCACGCAGCCAAGAAAGGGAAAACTTCATCTCACACACCCTCCGTCAAATTGGCCGGAGCAAAAGCTGAAAAACCATAATGACGCAGCCAACGCAGGTCACTTTCATAGAATGAGCGCAAATCGGGGATACCATTTTTCAGCATCGCAAGGCGCTCAATACCCATACCGAACGCGAAGCCCTGCCACTCCGCCGGGTCTAAGCCGCAATTGGCCAAGACACGAGGATGGACCATACCAGCGCCCAGCACTTCCAACCAATCACTCCCGCCGCCAATTTCACCCGTCGCTTTAGACCACCCAATATCCACCTCCATGGATGGCTCGGTGAACGGGAAATAAGACGCACGGAATCGAACGGGCAGATTGGGCTTGTCGAAATACACCCGCAAAAACTCAATCAAACAGCCTTTTAAATGGCCGAGCGTGATATTGCGATCAATCACCAGACCTTCGCATTGGTGGAACATCGGTGAATGCGTAGCGTCATGGTCCGCACGATAGGTCCGGCCGGGAGCAATGATGCGGATGGGAGGCTTGCTGCCCAACATGGTGCGAATCTGCACACCCGATGTTTGGGTACGCAGAACACGCGGTTCCGCCGCCTCGCCCACTGCGGGAAGATAGAACGTATCATGTTCAGTACGCGCAGGGTGATGGTCCGGCGTGTTTAGGGCCGAGAAATTGTGCCATTGGCTTTCAATGTTGGGGCCTTCTGCCACCGAAAAACCCATTGCGCCAAAAATAGCCGTCATTTCCTCAACGGTGCGGCTAATGGGATGGATTCCTCCAAGCAACGTTTCCGGCGCCGGCATGGTCACATCGATCTTTTCAGAGGCAAGACGCGCGGCCAGGGCCTCAGCCTCCAGCGCTTGCCCCCGCGCTTCAATCGCAGCGCCTAGCTCATCACGTAGACGGTTAAGCGCTTGCCCACGAAGTTTGCGCTCTTCTGGGTCCAAACGCCCCAACTGCTTCAAAAGGCCGGTCAAAGCGCCTGACTTACCCAGCGTACCTACACGCACAGCATCCCACGCAGCACGATCCTGAGCGGCCTCCAGTGCTGCTAGAGTACCCTGCTTTAACGTCTCGAGATCGTCTGCCATCACGCCACTGCCTCAAACATGATACCGGGTCACCTCACAAAATCTGAGCCGACCGCACAAATAAAAAACGGGCTGCCCTGATAACAGGACAGCCCGCCGGTCGCTACCCCCGAAAGGGGCAGTTATCCTTTAAAAGCTCAAGCAGCCAGAGCAGCCTGTGCCTTCTTTACGATTTCAGCGAAAGCTGCTGAGTCGTCATAAGCAATAGCAGCAAGAACCTTACGGTCGATCTCGATGCCAGCCTTATCCAGACCGTTAATGAACTTGCTGTATGTCAGACCATGTTCACGAACAGCAGCGTTGATACGCTGGATCCAGAGCGCGCGGAAATCACGCTTCTTGTTGCGACGGTCACGATACGCATAGCGCAGCGCTTTCTCGACGCGCTCAAGCGCAATCCGGTAGTTCGTGGAGGAACGGCCCCGGTAACCCTTTGCAAGGTCCAGAACTTTCTTATGACGGGCGTGCGTCGTTACGCCCCGCTTAACACGTGCCATTTACCTTATCTCCTCACGAAAGACCGTAGGGTGCCCACTGCTTCACAGTCTTTGCATCCATGTCTGTCATGGTCTGCGGACCGCGATTGGTGCGCTTCATTTTCTTCGGACGGTTGATAAGGCCGTGGCGCTTGTTGCCTGGGCCGCACATTACCTTGCCGGTCGCGGTGATTTTGAACCGCTTCTTGACCGACGACTTGGTCTTCATCTTGGGCATTTCGGTCTCCCTCGCCGTAAACGTTGGCCCCAAAAGCGGACACGACATCCACCCATGCTGGGGCACAGCACGGCCGGGCATGCCACAATATGGCCCGGTCGCGTGCGAGAAGCGGGGTCCTTAGCCCATTCCCTGCAATAAGACAAGAAAAATACGCACCGCGCTTAGCTAAAACCAGATTCACCTGCACGCGTGAGAAAATACGGGGAACGTTTTCTCATATCCATTTTAGAAACTTCACAACCTCGTGAACACTTAGCTTCAACGAGTGCTTGACCCTGACCGCAGATCATGTGCTTTCTCCACAATGTGAGTGCTGGACCCAAAACAGCTACCTAGGAAAATCATGAGCACGACATCCAAACGAGGGCTTTGGGCCCTCATTACTGCGGCCGTGTTCGCGCTATTCGGCGCGATCTTGGTCATTGGGGGCGCGATTGACGCTGCCCATAACGGCCCGCTGTACTACCTCATATTTGGTCTCGCCCTTTTGGTGACGGCCGCATTAGCCTGGCGTAAAAATCAGGCAGCATTGTGGGTCTATACCGTTGCCGTACTCGGCACATTGGTATGGGCTCTGTCTCTGGTAGGCCTTGACTTCTGGTCATTGATCCCTGCCCTAGACATTCTTCTTATCCTCGCTATCTGGCTGCTTTTGCCGTTCGTTTCGCGCCAAATTGGTGCGACCCGCGCATCAACGACTCCCCTCGCTGGCGCAACAGCACTAGCCATTGTCGCTCTTCTCGCATCTTTGTTCACTGACCCGCACGACGTCAGCGGCAACCTGCCAAAAGAAATCGCCAATGCTAGCCCGAGCGACCCAGAAGGCGTACCCGACAGCGAGTGGCATGCTTACGGCCGCACGCAAGCCGGTGACCGCTGGTCTCCGCTGAAGCAGGTTAACTCTGAGAACGTCCACAACCTCAAGGTTGCATGGCACATTCATACGAAAGACCTGATGACAGCAAACGACCCAGGCGAAACTGTTAACGAAGCGACACCGCTCGAATTCGATAACACGCTTTACCTGTGCTCGACTCACCAAAAGCTTTTCGCAATCGACGCTGCTACAGGTAACGTCAAATGGGTTTATGACCCGAAGCTGCAAATCAACCCTGGCTTCCAGCACATGGCTTGCCGCGGCGTCAGCTTCCACTCAACTCCAGAAAATGCAGTTGATTCTGACGGCAACCCTGCTCCAACAGATTGCGCTAAGCGTATCATCCTGCCCGTCAACGACGGCCGTCTGATCGAAATTGACGCGCAAACTGGTCAAAAGTGCTCAGGTTTTGCTGATAACGGCGAACTGGAACTGCGTACACCGAACCAGCCTTACACAACACCTGGCCAATACGAACCTACGTCTCCGCCAGTTGTGACGGATCGCGTGATTGTTGCTAACAGCGCTGTCACAGATAACGGCTCGGTCAAGCAAGCATCCGGTGCAACACAAGCATTCGACGTTTACACAGGTAAGCGCGTTTGGGTCTTCGACGCATCAAATGCGGACCCCAACAAAATGCCTGACCCGGATCACCCAACGTTCCACCCGAATTCTCCGAATTCATGGAGCGTCTCGTCTTACGACAAGAACCTGAACCTGGTTTACATCCCAATGGGCGTCGGCACGCCTGACCAATGGGGTGGCGATCGTACGAAGGAATCTGAGCGTTATGCGCCAGGCGTTATCGCCCTGAACGCTGACACAGGTAAGCTCGCATGGTTCTATCAAACTGTTCACCATGACCTGTGGGATATGGACCTTCCATCCCAGATGAGCCTTGTGGACATTACCCAAAAAGACGGCACAATCGTTCCTGCTCTTTATGCTCCAGCAAAGACAGGCGACATCTTTGTACTCGACCGCCGTACGGGTAAGGAAATCGTTCCTGCACCAGAAACGAAGGTTCCCGGCGGTGCAGCTGCTGGCGATTACACAAGCCCAACCCAGCCGATTTCACAGCTGACACTGCGCCCTAAAAAGCCACTGTCTGATGCTGACATCTGGGGCGGCACAGTTTTCGACCAGATGTTCTGCAGCATCTACTTCCACTCACTGCGCTATGACGGCCAGTACACACCTCCCTCAACACAAGGCACGCTGGTATTCCCAGGCAACCTTGGCATGTTCGAGTGGGGCGGTCTGACTGTTGACCCGCAACGTCAAATTGCCTTTGCAAACCCAATCTCACTGCCGTTCGTGTCACGTCTCGTACCACGCGGCCCAAACAACCCAACGTGGCCTGAAAAGGAAGAGCACGGTACGGGTGGTGAAACAGGCTTGCAGCACAACTACGGCATTCCTTTCGCTGTAGACCTGCATCCTTTCATGGACCCAGTATTGCTGCCTCTCGGCATCAAGATGCCTTGCCGTACGCCACCTTGGGGTATGGTTGCTGGTATCGACCTGCGTACCAACAAGGTTGTTTACATCCACCGCAACGGCACACTGCGTGACTCCATGTATGGCAGCTCCGTTCCTGTGCAATTGCCACCGATCAAGATCGGCGTACCTAGCCTTGGTGGACCGCTCTCAACCGCTGGTAACGTTGCGTTCCTGACAGGTTCAATGGACTACTACATCCGCGCCTATGACCTCACCAACGGTAAGGTTCTCTGGCAGGATCGTCTCCCAGCAGGCGGCCAGTCCACACCAATGACGTACGCCGTTAACGGCAAGCAGTACGTCGTCACATATGCAGGCGGGCACAACTCCTTCCCGACCCGCATGGGCGATGACATCATTGCCTATACTCTTCCTTAATCCCGCGATTGAGGTCAGTATTTGCGGAAAAGGGCACCTTCGGGTGCCCTTTTTTGTTGACCAAGCAATACCTTCCCGCTTTGAATTGTAATGTTATGTATCTACTTAAAATGAGATTTTATGCCTTATCAAAAATTTTGTCTGACCATCATAAGCCTATGCGCTGCGCTGACACCTTTGTGTGCGTTCGCTGACCGTACACAAGAAAATATTAGCCATTTCGAGACACATTTATACCAGCCACACTTTCCCGGATCTGAACTTGCTCTACACCACTCAGGAAGCGCCGACATTACCTGCCACGTCACCGCATCAGGCCTTCCGATTTCCTGCCGGGTTGACAAGGCTACCTTCCCAAATTTCGGGCAGGCCGCCCTGTTCGCAGCAATTAACTCAATTATGCTACCGGATTTTGTCGATGGGGCACCCGTCGCGTCAGACGTGCACCAACACTACAACTTCAACCGTCAGTACCCTAATTCTCCAGAGCCCTTACTTGATCGCGCAGCATCGGGTAAAATTCCATATCCACCAGGTGCGCTCGATGCAAAGATAAGTGGAAAAATCAAAGTCCGCTGTAGAGTTGATATCATTGGGACTGCTCACGACTGCACAGCAGAAGGTGACTCTGAACTACTAAAAGAAACGGCTCTAGCCTACTACTCAACAGCTCGATACGTCCCTGCTTACAAAGACGGTATACCCGTAGAACAAGACTATAAAAGCAGCGTCAATTGGGAATTAGGAAGCGATACTGAAGATCCATTTAAAACACGTTAATCTTGTATTTAAGGAAACAGCGGGCCATAGTCGTGAGCGAAACCGTAAAAGACTTCTTTTGCGGCACGTTTTTAGACTGGAGAAAACATCATGATCCGCAAATATACCATTGCAGCTCTCGCTCTCCTTGCTCTGGGCGGACAAGTGGCTCACGCCAAGCCATGCCGCGACAAAACTGGCAAATTCGCTAAATGCGAAACCGTAAAAAAGGTCCCATGCCGCGACCAGTCTGGTAAGTTTACAAAATGCACCAGCGATGCAGCTAAAGACGCAGCCAATAATGCAACTGACTCTGCAAAATCGTCTGCTTCATCCGCAGCTGATTCGGCAAAATCCTCCGCCTCCTCACGTCTGGACTCAGCAAAATCATCAGCGTCTTCTCTGAAAGATTCAGCGTCCAACATCAAAGCGCCGACAGTCTCAGCGCCAAAAGTTTCTGCGCCGAGCGTGAGCATCCCTCACTAATCCCAAACAAAAAACCCCTGCTCAATGGCAGGGGTTTTTGCTTACCAATTCGACCCAGATCACTCCGTCTCTTGCGCCGCACGTTGACGAATGGCCTGCGCCATCGCCTCAACGCCATTCCCTCGATTGGTGGATAGGGCTTTGACCAAACCCAAATCGTGCAGAAAAGACGAATCCGTTCTTAAAATTTCTGCGCTCGGTCGCCCGGAATAGACACGCAACAATAGCGCTACCAAACCTTGCACAATAGCCGCATCCGAGGCGCCAGCGAAGTATAGATTGCCTTGGTCTTTTTTTGCTTCCAGCCACACTTGGCTCTGACACCCCGGCACGCGGTGGGTATCATCCTGCCAATCGGACGGAAAATCCGATAATTTCCGGCCCATTTCGATGATATATTGATAGCGCTCCATCCAATCATCGAACATCTCAAGCTCGACACCAATCTCTTCAATGGCCTCTGCCGCGCTTGCCTCTTGGGGCTGGTAGAACACTTCGCTCACAAGCATATCCTCTTTTTTCTACAGCGCTGCCGCTCTAGATTTAGCCGCCAATAACAGCAACTATTTTTATTAGTTAATCAATCAACCCATGCACCGCTTTCAGCAGTGCTTCACGCCCAAAAGGCTTGGGCAATAAAAATGTTCCTTCAGGAAGCGCATCCGTGTGGCTGTAACCACTGACAAAAAGAACCTTCAAACTCGGCTGTAATGCCCACAGATCTTCCGCGCTGCTCTGCCCATCTTTGTCAGGCATTCTCATGTCAATGACCGCAATATCGAAAGGCGCATGCGCGACCTCAGCGGCGGCTTCCTCGAATCTTTGTGCCACCACCACATTAAATCCCGCTTGTGCCAAGAAGCCGGACGTAACACGCAAAACGGTCTCATCATCATCCAACACCAAGGCGCGTGGAGCAGTTTTACTCAACCCTTTTTTGCCTTTGCTGTTTACACGCTCCCCTTCACGGGCAATTGGCAATATCAGTGTGACGCAGGTACCTTGGCCCGGCTTACTGTCAATCTGCACATCGCCGTGGCACTGCCGGACAAACCCGTAAACACTCGACAGGCCCAGACCTGTTCCTTTGCCTACAGGTTTTGTCGTAAAAAAAGGCTCAAAAACACGCGCCAGAACTTCTGGGGACATACCCTCGCCGTCATCCTGCACATCTATGGCAATTGCTTCACCGTACCTGCACTCTGGCGGCAACCCATCTTTGTCTCGTGAAACAACGCGTGCGGAGATACGCACCGTCCCGCCGTGAGGCATGGCATCACGTGCGTTGACGCATAAGTTCAACAACGCCATTTCCAGCTGCCCCGGATCAGTCCACAATTCTGGTAGATCGTTGGAAACAGCGCTCATGTCCAACGCCGAGTGGACTTTGCCCCCCGGCGTCTTGAGGCCCTGAGCGAGGATAAAGCGCAACCCCTCCAAAAAAGCCCCAAAAGGCAACGCTTCCAGTTTAGCAACTTGTGGCCGCCCGAAATGCAATAAGCGCTTGGTAATTATAGCGCCTCGCTGAACCGAACCACGAGCATTCTCTAGGAGCCCCTGCGCTTCCGGCCCCACTTCAACCACATCCTCAAGCAACTCCAAGGAGCCAGCAATAGCCCCGAGAAGATTGTTAAAATCATGAGCAATACCCCCGGCGAGTGTGCCCAGCGCTTGTAGCTTATCCGTTTGCCGCAATCGGCTTTCCATCATAACCCGAGATGTTACATCCCGATCAATGACGACCTGCCAGGCCTTGTGCGAGGGTACATCCTGCGGCCAAGCCAGGGTCGAACGTGTAACTTCGTGCCAGCGCTGAGCCCCCTCACCTTGGCCAGAAGGCAATTCTTCTTCGATCAGCCGCTCTTCATAGCCGGAATGACGCACGGCTTCGCGCATTTCGCCTAATTCGTCACGTAAAGCTGGCACGAAGTGTACCGTCTCATCTCGGCCATGCTCGTCGGTTCCTGCGCGCCGGTTGCTTCGGATGCATTGCCCCTCAGCGGTCGTAAAGACCAAACCGACAGGAGAAGACTCCATCAAACCGCGCAGCAATGCTTGCTCGGTCTTCAGCGCACGCTGCGCCAAGCTGTTCTCAGTAACCTCACGCACGAGGGAACGAAGGCCCTCCTCTTCCCAAGGCTTGTGCGCGTAGCCTTGGATATGCCCCTGATTAAGAGCTGAGACGACCGCATCCAAATCCGCGTAACCAGTCAGCAAAAGGCTACGAGCGTCGGAAATTTTGCGGGCCCTAAACAGTAACTCATCGCCGTTAAGGCCAGGCATGCGCTGGTCAGAAATAATGGTCGCGACGTCTTTATGCTGCGCTAGAATTTTCAGCGCCTGCTGTGGGTCCGTCGTAGCAAGTATGTCGTACTCATCATCAAGAAGATCTTCCAAAGCAACAAGGATTTCTTCTTCGTCATCAACCAATAGAACCTTGGGTCGCTTAATTGGCTTCGGCGCCCAAATCGTCATGCTGTACGTCCCTCAGCTGATAGCCCCTCCTGCGTCTCGTGCACCGGCATGCTCAACCGAAAACATGCGCCGACGCCTCGCCCGTCGGGTAAGTGGGCATCTTCAATATCAATCGTGCCGTTATGCGCCTGCATCACGCTATACGCAATTGCCAAGCCCAATCCAGTGCCCGTTCCAACAGGCTTGGTTGTGAAAAAGGGATCGAAAACGCGCACGCGAATATCTTCCGGCAAGCCGGGGCCATCATCTTTGACCCACATCTCGTAACGCCCTGCGTGCAAACGAGAACCTATGCTGATACGTCCACTCGCCACAGCTCCCTCTTCCACTCCCTCTCTCAACGCATCCGCAGCATTTGAAATAACATTCATGACGGCCTGATTCAAAAACGCAGCTTGGCAGATCAACTTTGCAGGGGCTTCCAGCTCCTTCTCCACAACGATTCCGTGGCCGATTTTATGTGCCAGTAAATCCAACACTGTCCCGAGCGCGGCTGGCACATCAATGACCTGCAACGCTCCTTCGTCCAGATGGGAGAAACGACGCAAGCGCTGGACCAGACTTTGAATGCGCTGCAAACCAACTTTCATTGATTCTAGCCGCTTGGTAGCTTTGTTTCTTAGCCTGCGTGTATCTTCCTGATCCTGCGTATGCTCCAGACCAACGATAACGCGAGCAACTGTGTCTGCATGCGCTATGGTGAAAGCCAAGGGGTTGTTAATTTCATGCGCTATGCCCGCAACCAGCTCACCCAAAGAAGCCATTTTAGCGGTCTGGACCAGCTTTGCCTGCGTCTGGATCAGCTGATCATTCGCTCGGGCGAGCTCCATATTCGCTTGCGCTAAAGCCTCTGCCATCTCAGCTTTACCGCGCGCAGCCTCCAGAATAAGCGCGCTTTGCTGACGCTCAATTTCCTGCTGCCTGAAATCATCCTGCGCCATGCGGCGTTGCGCCAAAGTGCGTATCCGCATAGCCAACGCTTCACGGGCGATATCACTCGGCACGAGGTCATCTATTCCGCCTTCAAAGAAACCAACGGATGATTGGTCCCGAAAGCGCGCCGCATCGATAATGCCCAGCGTTCGGAAAGGCACTCCTCCGGCCGAAAGCACTGCCTGCCGCCGCACGTCAAGCAGCTGGCAGAACTTTAAATCTTCCTGATGCCCTTGCAGTTCGAGCACGAGGCAATCAGGGCTATCCGCACCCTGAAGCCAGCTCCCCTCAATCAAATTATCCGAGCGCTCAATGGTAGTGACCGTATGTCCATCCCGCCATAAAAGCTCGCCCAGACTTGGGCTGCTAGGGGCGCTTGTCTCTTCACTGAGTTCGGCTCCTTCATCGTCGTCTACGGGTAATTGGACGATCACGATACGCGCCTTGCGTAGCCCATCTCCGCGCGGAAGATCCGGCCCTTCGCGTAGCAATGCCCTCAGCCGCAAGACCATCACATCTGGATGTGCGGATTTAGAGATGTAAGCATCAGCACCGCTTTGAAGCCCCTCGCGCTCCAAAACGGAGGACGCATCCCCCGTCAACATCAAAATTGGTATGGACCGCGTGTTGGGGTCCAAGTGCATGCTACGTGCCAACTGGCTGCTGGTCATGCCAACAAGCGCGCTAGCCATCACGACAAGGTCAGGCCGATCTTCTGCTATCGCAGCAAGCGCCTCCTCACCGTTCGTAACGCTGGTTACGTCAAATTCGTGCTGCCGAAGAACGCTATCGATATGCTGGGCATCTGCCTGAATGGGATCAACCAACACAACCCGAATCCGCGCGATCTCGGCACTGGCGATCAAATCATCTCCCATCGCATGAGCCGCCGACTGCATTTCAAGGCGCATGATTTCTTCCAAAGCCGAATCCATCATTTCGCCTCCTCCTGCATATTCGGGCGCCCAATAGGCCCCTTGATTACGGAAAATTTGCATTACCCGCCTTCAACCGCTACTTCCGTTTCTAAAGTCCATCCGTCTCCGGAAGGGCATGAGCCCACCGTCCATCTCTGGATCAGTGAAAGCCGTATCTATGGACATGCCGCCCTCCCATAATAATCAATCCAATACCCCACGCGATCGCCTGTCCGGTATGCTGTTCAATACTGCACCGTCTAACGGTGCAATGATCCGCACTACCGTTTGGTCAGTCTGCCACTTTGCGTTCTATCTCGCACAGCAGATTGCGGAGCTCCTCGCGCCATTGTTACTCATCATCGGTATTGGTTGGTATCTTCTGCCGCATATCGTCAGCGCGATTACCACCTCCGCTGCGAATGCCGACCCGCAAGCACGCGACATTATGAACCATGTTGCGGGCACAATTCCCAATCAACTCGTTCTGAACGGCCATGTCATGACGCCGGGTGGATTGATCTTTGATGGCATTTTACTCATGGGGCTGGCAGCAGTAGGCGCAACCCTCTCAGCGCTTTCAGCACGCAACCTTTAAACACTTCCTCAACGGCGCGGTTACCGCGCCGTTAAGCTTTGTGCTGCATATTGTGGAGCGCTTGTTGAACGGTCGAATGATACTCGTGCCAAGCAAGCCCACCCAAACCAATCACGCACAAAAAACTACCTGCCCAAGCCGCCATCCATAAACGCTTGCTGCCCAGCGGCTTCTTTTCGACCGGCACGTTTCTTACCAGCCCCTCCCAAGGGGTTTCGGACGCGATGTGGAAGACAGGCCCTCTTTTAGGCTCATTCTCCTGCGCAGGGCTCTCCGCAAAAAGACTTTCCCGGCGCGGTTTATCCTCTGGCAACATCAGCGCTTCATCAGCCACCATTGGCTCAGCACCATCAAGCACGTCATCAAAACGCTGGTACATGCCCTCATTCACACTATGAGCATCACCTTTGGACTCATATAGAGGCGACGACCAGACATGGTCACAAAAGCAACAGCGAACATCACGCGCTGTACCCAAACGCTGTTGCGGCGCATCGAAAACAGCAAAACAGCTTGGACAGTCAACGTGCATGTCGGCCTCTTCTCATTGCTCTAGAAACATTCCAAAAAACTTTACGCGAATAATTCAGTTATCAGTTCGCACACTCAGAACAAAGTGAGCGCTTTTACCTATTCAAGCAAACATATACTCGTTATTTTACCATAAACGGTGAGGCAACTGCTTTCATGTTCTTTTCATGATTAATCTTCAAAACGTAACGCTTTCGCACAAAGGCGAACGCGGCTTCACGCTTCGTCATCTTAATTTATCGCTGCCGCGCGGCAGTTTTTCCTGGCTTGTCGGCCCTTCTGGAGCCGGGAAATCGAGCCTGCTTGAACTCCTCTCGCTCAATACTTTGCCAACACAGGGTCAGATGTCCGTTCTTGACACACCTGTAGAAACCGCCTCCCGCTCAGCACTGCGTCATTTACGCCGTCGTATTGGTTTTATACCGCAGAACTACCGCCTCATTCCCGAGTGGAGCATTTTCGACAACATTGCCCTACCGTTACGTTTACACAGACACCGCGAACCGGATATCCGACGCGAAGTTCACGCTATTCTAAACTGGCTCGGCCTTACTCACCACGCAGAGGCTTTTCCATCACAACTCTCCGGCGGCGAGCAACAACGTGTGGCAATCGCCCGCGCCTTGATTGGCCGGCCAGCCCTCCTTATCGCTGACGAGCCAACACACGCCCTCGGCGAAGACCAAGCTCATCTTTTGCTTGACGCCATGCGACAGCTCATCACGCTCGGCACAACCGTCATTGTCGCCACGCACAGCAGCGCACTGATGAGAAGCTTTCCTGCGCCTTCCTTGTCCTTACAAAATGGCACACTCACACCAACTGGTGGGCATCATGAGTAAACGACTGGCGCCAAGCTTCCATTCACGCAGCTTGCCTTTTCTTTTTACACTCATGACGCTGCTAGCTGGGCTGTCTTTGGCAGGCCTTATCGGCTTGCATACCCTGCAAAACATCTGGTCTCAGGAAACACCCAACACAGCAACTATTGAGCTGCCACCCGACCTCCCAGATACCGACGCCCAAACACACGCTATTATCGAATTGCTCGATCATACGCAGGGCGTCACTCGCGTACACCAATTCTCACCAGAAGAGACACAGGCCCTGCTTGCACCTTGGCTCGACAGTTCTTCTGCAAATCCAAACACACAACTGCCCGTCAGCTCTTTGCCGCGCATTATTACAGCGGAGCATATTCCACAGCTTGTATTAGCCCCAATGATTGCAGCCCATTTCCCAAGCGCAGTTCTCGAAGAGAACAGCCATTGGGCAGAACGTCTTACTACGCTGATCGCTACGCTGACCTACTGCGCCGAGCTCATTCTTGCTATTACACTGGGCACCACATCACTCACAACTGCCATCGTCATCCGCCGGGCCGTGACGACGCAACGGCACAACCTCACCATTTTGCATGGACTTGGCTCCGCCCCTCTCACTTTAGCGAACCGTATGGCCGTTCACTCAGCCGTGCTCGGTTTTTTGGGAAGTTTAGTTGGGCTATTTCTCCTTGCGCCGCTCATGGTCACATTAGCCCATTCCCTTAAGCCTGTTTTGCTTTCAGCGCCTGACACTCTCTCTTACGGTCCCGCATTTTTAAGCACAACCGAATACGCAAACCTTTTTTCTCCGCAATTCTGGCCTATCTTTGCCTTACCTCTTTTTTGCAGCGTCATTGCATGGACTACAACACAATGCGTGATCCTCACTTGGCTACGGCGCCTTCCCTGAACACGAGACAATGAAAACTCTTTTCCGATTTCTGTGTTCTGCCGCATTAGTGCTGGGCATTGGCTTTGCTCTCTTCGTAGCCGATGCTTGTCGGCCTCCTCCCTCTTCACCATCACATGCTGATGCCATCATCGCCCTTACAGGAGGTGAGAAGCGCGTAAACACAGCTATAGACCTCTTAAGGCAAGGCTATGCCGAAAAGCTGTTCGTCTCAGGGGTTGGTCCACACGTTACGTTAGCTCAGCTCATTGCCGCCCCCGGCATCCATCAGCCAGCGCTACCGCCGGATCTTACAGCACGCATCACTCTTGGGCGGCGCGCATACACTACCATTGGCAACGCGCACGAAACCACCGACTGGACACTGCAACAACACGCGCAGCATGTTATCCTCGTTACAGCAGGCTACCATATTCGCCGTGCAGCCCTTGAGCTCAAACGCACCGCCCCTGCGCTAGACATCACGCTCTATCCAGTTCATCCCGGTGCATTACAGAGCCTGCTCTCACGTTCCTCGCTACACTTACTGGCACGAGAATATTTGAAGCTTCTTGGGGCGGAGTGCAGTGTTCTTACTGGCCTGCCTGATGGTAATGACGGATTACGACATCACCCGGATACTGGGTCAGCACCTCATAGCCCTTGATAACATACCGCTACCGCATTTTCATTCTCGTTCAGGACACTCAATGCTTTCCTTCATGCGCGGCTCTGCCTTTAACCTTTATCTCTTCTGGCTGACGCTAATCATGGGAATTGGTGCCCTACCAATTCGCTGCTTTAAAAATGAGGCACTCGCCCTTGGCTATGCCCGGCTTTGGGCAAAAGCCGTACTTCGTGGTCTCTGCTTCATTTGCAATATTCGGATCGTTATTGAAGGGAAAGAGCACCTTACCACCGGTGCCCCTCTCTTGATTGCATCCCAACACCAATCCTTCTTTGATGGCTTTATCTGGATGAGCCTCGCAGAAAAACCTGCCTATATCATTAAACAAGAACTCACCCGCATCCCTCTTGTTGGCCCCATGTTGCTCCTAAGCGGAATGATCCCCGTTGAGCGCAGCGCGGGCAGCAGTGCCATGCGTGGCATGCTTAAAGCGGTCAGCCATGCACACAACAATAACCGCCAAGTCATTATTTTTCCTGAAGGTACCCGGACTGATCCAGGAGAGCGCCACCCAATCCAGCCCGGCATTGTAGCCCTCGCCCGCCAAAGCGAAGCGCCTGTGCTGCCCGTGGCAACAAACTCCGGCCGGTATTGGCCCAAGAACCCGTGGCAAAAAATGTCAGGCACTATAATCGTGGCTATCGGCCCGCAAATCATGGCAAGCACCGACCGCAAAGCCTTCCTCCCCAAACTTGAGCAAGGCTGGGACGACTTGTGCAAAACATATAATTTGAGCTGAGAATCTGTGAATAACTCTGGGGATCGATCTCGCGTCAATCCCCAGACATCTCGACCCAGACAACTAACCGTGTTTTCCGCGCCCAGTGACACAGAAACAACAATCAAAGGGAAATAAACCAAACCATCGGTTTTTAAAGGATTTTTTTCATCTTCTAGAACATGAAAATAAATACAAAAAAACGATACGTAACTTGGAAACTTTAGTACGCCTCAAAACACAGCATGGGGATAATTCTGATGTCTGCGAGAAAACATACCACCCGATCCTCATCTAAACCCCGCTATTGACACAGTAATGCAATATTCACGCAGCATTCATACGCTCCGTTTAACAGCGGTCCTTGCTCTACTACTTTGCGCACTTGGCTGGACAGGCTGGATCACAACTCAGCATATTTTCGCAGCACGAGCCGAGGCTCTGATTGCTGAGGCACGCGCGCAAGGCTGGACGATCAATTACCAATCCAAAAAAAGCAGCGGTGGGCCATTTAGCTCTAAGCTAAGATTTTCAAACATCAGCGCTACTCTGAACGATACGAAAAGCGGCTTTTCCGTTGCATGGAGGGGCACAGGTGCGGAGTTTGGTGGCAACTGGTTTTCCATCTTGCGTCATCCACACTCGATACAACTCATTGGCGCTCAGGCCGCGCGCCTGATTTATGCTGATAAGGCTCTAACCTTTCTCAGCCATGATGCAATTTTGACCGTATCAACTGGAAAGCCTCTGTTTTTTTTCACAGCCCCAGCACTGAGCATCGGCATTACGTCACCCGATTTTACCCATAGTTTAACGCTCTCAAAACCCAGCCTTGCCATGCTCTGCCCCGCCCAAAGCTCCACGGATAATCCTGTTTATGGTTTGCGCGCTGGCAGTCCGTTGGGAACGAGCGATGTGCCGTATTTAAGCAAAATCACTCATTTGGAGTGGTCCACGACATTGACTGTACCGCACCCCATAGACGCCAAAAGCCCGACATCTGGCACTTTACGCATTCCACTCTCATCTCTGGTCGTGGACACGCCGTTTGGCCCCATCGACTTGGGCGTTTCAGGAGAACTCCGATTGCCTGAACTTAACGGGAGCGTAAGCGTGACCCTCCCGCACTGGCGCGCAGCTGCACAAGCGGCCCTTAAAGCAGAACAGAGTCGGTCTTCGCTTCCACTCGATATTCAAGAAAAACTAAATTCATTTTTCGTCACATCTAATCAAATTATGTCTCAGCCTGAAACCCCTTTATCCGTGCAAATTCAAGTCTTAAGAGGGGAACCACAGGCTCAAATTTTAGAATTTTTTCTCAAAATGAGCACACGAAAAATTGACGCAAAAACAGAGGAGGAGTAAACGACCTCTCATAGTTTTGATTTGAATCAAATCTTCAGAGTGGTTGGGACCACTCTCCTTCTGGCGAGCATCCTGATCACTATGATGACGCGGAGTCCGTTATAGGGCGTTTTCACCCTGTGGAAACCGTTATAGCGCGATGCCGTTACGCCCATGACGCGATCTCGGTATAACGGGGCCAGGCCGCCTCACTATGCCGATCTGCCGACTAACCAGGAGGCTTAAAGGCTATGTTTGGCCTATCCGCTTTATTCTTGGCGCGATTTCAATTCGCGTTCACAGTCGGGTTTCACATTGTATTCCCGGCTTTCTCAATCGGGCTAGCTGCCTATCTTGCCGTTCTCGAAGGCCTATGGCTGAAGACCGGTCGCGGCGCCTATCTCGACCTCTTCAAGTACTGGCTCAAAATCTTCGCCATCGTCTTCGCGATGGGCGTGGTTTCCGGGCTGGTCATGTCCTACGAATTCGGTACGAACTGGTCTCAGTTCTCGCAGAAAGCCGGACCGGTCCTCGGCCCAATGCTTGCCTACGAAGTTATGACCGCGTTCTTCTTGGAAGCAGGCTTCCTTGGCGTCATGATGTTCGGTCTTAACCGCGTTGGTAAGGGCCTGCACTTTGGCTCAACCTGCATGGTGTCCATCGGCACGCTGATCTCCATGTCGTGGATCTTGTCATCCAACTCGTGGATGCAGACGCCACAAGGCTACATCATTGACGAAGCAACAGGCCGCTTCCTGCCGAAAGATTGGCTGCAGATCATCTTCAACCCATCTTTCCCGTACCGCTTGGTACACATGGGTCTAGCTGCATTCCTCTGCGTTGCATTCATCGTTGCAGGTGTAGGTGGCTGGCACCTGCTCAAGGCTCGCCGTGAAGGCCGTGAGCCGTCCGAGCAAGTGCGCCTGATGTTCTCAATGGCCATGTGGCTGGCAGCTATCGTGTCTCCCATCCAGGTGCTCGCAGGTGACACACAAGGCCTGAACACCCTTGAATACCAGCCTGCTAAGATTGCAGCCATGGAAGGCGACTGGGAATCTGAAGGTCGCGCACCAGAAATCCTGTTCGGTATTCCGGACATGGAAACTGAAACAACGAAGTACCGTGTGGAGCTTCCACTGGTTGGTTCTTTGATCCTGACACACAGCCTCGACGGTAAAGTGCCAGGCCTTAAAGACTATCCAAAGGAAATGCGCCCATACTCACCACTGCTCTTCTTCTCCTTCCGCATCATGGTTGCGCTGGGTATGCTGATGGCTCTGGTCGGTGTCTGGTCGCTGCTGCTGCGCTGGAAAGGCCGGTTGTACGACTCAAAACTGCTCCATCGCGTAGCATTGCTGATGTCCCCTGCCGGCTTCATCGCTCTACTCTGCGGCTGGATTACGACTGAAGTTGGACGCCAACCTTTCACGGTCTATGGCTTGCTGCGCACAGACGAAAGTGCCTCTCCGGTTGCTCTCGGCAGCATCGAAACATCGATGGTTGCCTTCGTCATTGTGTACTTCATCGTTTTCGTAGGCGGCATGGGCATCCTGCTGAATGCATTCCGTCATGAGCCTCATAACAACGAAGAAGGTCCAGACGAGCATCAGCCACACATGTCTGCTGGCACCACGCAAGTCTCTCACCACCCCCGCAGCCACAGCCTGGCTGAGTAAGAAGTCAGAGAGAGAAAACGATGATAGAATCAGCCTACTGGCTTCCCGTGGTGTGGGCCGTCCTCGCGGCCACCGCCATCTTCCAATACGTTGTCCTTGACGGTTTCGACCTCGGGATCGGGGTTCTGTTCCTTAAGGAACGGAACCACGACCACCGTAACGTCATGGTTAACACTGTCGCCCCTGTCTGGGACGGCAACGAGACCTGGATGATTTTTGGCGGGGCAACGCTGTACGGCGTTTTCCCCGTTGCCTACGGAACAATCCTTCCGGCACTTTACCTGCCCATCCTGTTCATGCTCTTAGCCCTCATCCTGCGCGGCGTTGGTTTTGAGTTCCGCTTCAAGATGAAATCATCCGCAAGCCAGTTCCTTTGGGACAGCGCGTTCTGCGGTGGTTCTATCGTGGCGTCCTTTATGCAGGGTATTATTCTCGGTACGCTGGTTCAGGGCATCCCAACGAAAAACCATGTTTTCGTAGGTACGCCATTTGACTGGTTTACGCCGTTCGCACTGTTCTGCGGCCTCGCGGTCACCATCGGATACACCTTGTTGGGTTCGACATGGTTGATCTGGCGCTGTGAAGGTGAACTGCAAAAGACAATGCGCCGTGCTTCTTACGGCCTCGGCGTATTAATGCTCTTGTGCATCGTGATCGTTTCAGTCTGGACGCTGAACCTCCACACGACCTACATGGATCGTTGGTTGGTCTGGCCGCAAATTGCGCTGATTGCTCCGGTACCAGTTGCTACGGTTGTTGTCGCAGCGGGGCTGTTCCTTGGCCTGCGCCATGCACCCTCACAGTTGCTTCCATTCGTCGCAACTCTGCTGCTGTTCTTCCTGTGCTTTACAGGCTTAGGCATCAATATCTGGCCGAACATTGTTCCGCCATCGATCACCATCTGGGAAGCGTCATCACCACCACAATCTCAAGCTTTCTTGCTGGTCGGTGCGATGTTCCTGCTGCCAATCATCCTTGCGTACACAGTCTACTCTTACTACGTGTTCCGCGGGAAGGTAACGGCAGATCATCACTACCACTAAGGCATCCATGAGGGAGCGCTCACGATGAAGATTGAGTATGGTCGCCCTACAGAGGGCAAAGGAACCTTCGCTTGGCTTAAACGCGTCGGTTGGCTCCTGTTCTTCTGGATTGGCGGCGTCGCCGTCGTGAGTTGCACCGCAGAGCTCCTGAAGAAAATTATCTTCTCAGGGATGCATTAAGGTCCGTGAAAACCCCATTCCTATTAAAGGAATGGGGTTTTTTGTTAGTCTTAATGCCCGCCCGGCGTGCGGTAACTGCCACCGCCCATTGGCCCTGCAATCGTGTAGGCTGCTCCAAATTTCCCAACAGAAGATCCTGTTACGGGATCATGCAGCGAAGCTTCTGTTCCGGGCAGTTGATGCCCACCAAACAATGCAGCAACGCTCTTCTTCCACCACTGCACCACTCGCCCCGCAACAGTGTAATGCATTGGCGGCTCACGTACCGTTGAATGCGACAGCACATCCCCATGCAGAGACGGCCCAGAATGGTCTAGGAAATCTGCTTTGATGTTGGGAGCAACAAAAAGATTAATGCCCTGCCGCTTTACATTTGTACTGCGCGCACTGACTACATGCATAGACACGCATTGCATGCACAAAACGCTAAAACACACCGCACGCACGACTCCCTTCGACATGAAACCTCCATACGCGGCACGGCGCCACCTTGTGATCCTGAAGCTTTGAGGGCGTATCTCTTCTTTTGGAGAAGATTCATGCCGCCCCCCTCCTGAGAAAGGACGATATGGTCTTGCAGGTTTGTAAAAATCTTAACAGTCACACCCGCTTTTGCGCATTAAAAACGCAGTCATCTTTCAGCTAGCGTCTTTAGCGCGGCGTAACTCAGCAAAGCTCTCCACCGTCGGCGCGCGAAGAAATGGATTAACCTGACGCTCCAAGCCCAGATAAGTCGGCAAACTTGGGCGCCCCTCCGTACGAAGTGCAAAAACGCTACTTTCGTATGCCTTCAAAGCCGCATTTTCAGGCTCGATTTGCCGGGCAAAACGAATGTTGGATTCCGTGTATTCATGCCCTGCACACAATAATGTCTCATCTGGCAATGCGTCGAATAGACGTATGCTCTTAAATAATTCGTCTGCACTTCCTTCGAGCAAACGCCCGCAGCCAACGCTGAACAGAACATCGCCACAAAACAAAGCGGGTATCTGGGGCATGAAGTATGAGACATGGCCGATAGCGTGACCCGGAGTTGCAAAGACTTGAACACTCAACCCACAATCAAAAACATCCCCACCCCGGACCTCTCGGTCTAATTGAGGCATACGGGCTGTTCCAGCTCCGATCACTTCTGCGCCATATCGTTCACGCAGAATATCTGTTCCGCCGGTATGATCCGCGTGGTGATGCGTTAGTAAGATCCAATCAAGGCGCCCCTCATCCAAAACTTTCATACAGTCTTCAGCACATCCGGGATCCACCAGAATTCTTTCCCCACCAGGGCACGTGACAAGCCATGCATAATTATCACTGAGCACCGGAATCGCTTGCACTTGGTATGACATGATCGTTTCCTTTCTTCGTCGCAAAACGCTAAACAAGACCCATGCAGACACACAGGCCTCAGCCCCCGGATACCACTGCGTTTTACAACACGCCGATCGGGCAAAGGGTACAAACCCTAATTCAACGCCATCTTAACAGCCTGCATTTGCCTCCATGCTCACGCGCCATTGGCATAGGCGATGCCTCACCTTACGCCTCCTCACTGCCTGAGCACACTATTCTGGCGCGGCCAGCCCACTCATTTCACAACAAAACGTCGCAACGTGAATGCGTAGTTGATACAACGCGCTTACCTTTTGATGATTGCTCCGTGCCGCTTATTTTTGCCATTCATGCTTTGGAATTTGCGCCCTCTCCCCCGGAATTGCTCCGCGCACTGTGGAAGGCGCTGACAGATGACGGGTACCTTATACTGATTGTACCCAACCGCTCCGGGTTATGGGCGCACTCTGATCGTACACCTTTCGGCCACGGAACTCCTTTTAGCACGGGTCAGATTCAAAAATTACTCACACAAAGTCTTTTTAAAACAGACGTTAAGCGTTCGGCGCTTATAACCCCCCCTGCCTTCTCAAACACAGCTCCGGCAGGCTTTTTGAGCGCTTTGCCGCATATCTCCCCTCCACCCTTGCAGGGCTGCATCTTCTCGTCGTGCGCAAGAACCTGTACGCTGGCTTAGCATTACCCGTTGGGCACAAAGTTGTGCCAACGGCCCGACACATCACAGCTGCGGCTTGGAGCCATCAAGACCCTTCTTCATCTTGACCCACCAGCCCAGCACCGCCAAAGAGTGAACCATGTCTCTTATACAATCTTTGAAGCTCGTTCTCTCGCCGCCTCACCGCGCCGCGACCCCCTTCCTCGCAGCTGGCACAGCTGTAGCCCTTCTGGGCCGCCTTACCCCATGGCGTGCTACCCGCGCCGTCGGCAAAGCAGGTTTGGCATTCTCCGCTTTTTGCCTTTACTTCTTCCGCGATCCCAAGCGCTTCCCGCCGCAAGATGAGAGCCTTGTCATCGCACCCGCCGATGGCCGCGTGACCGGTATTTCTCTCGTTGCACCACCTGCTGCGCTTGAAATGGGCAACACACCAGTCTGGCGTGTTTCAATTTTCCTGTCCGTTTTGGATGTGCACATCAACCGTATGCCTGCCGCTGGCAAAGTAACGAAGATTGCGTACCACGCAGGCAAATTCCTGAACGCAAGCCTCGACAAGGCATCTGAGCACAATGAGCGTAACGAACTACGCCTGACGCTGGCTGATGGCCGCAATATTGGCGTAGTCCAGATCGCAGGCCTTATTGCACGCCGCATTCTGTGTTTCGTCCACGAAGGTGATGCCGTCGAAGCTGGCGAACGCTTTGGCCTTATCCGCTTTGGCTCCCGTACAGATGTGTACCTGCCTGCTGGCGTAGAGCCATTAGTTGCAAAAGGCCAAACGATGACCGGCGGTGAAACCGTCCTCGCACGGCTGTAATGAAACAGGACGCCCGCGCAGCTATGCACGCTTCACCAACCCCACGCCAAAAACGGCGCATCCGCCGCCGCCTTCGCCGCATGGGGCGCCCTGCACGCGTACGTGTGCGCGGCCCGTCCTTTAACCGGCTGATCCCCAATATTTTAACAATGTTGGGGCTCTGCGCTGGCTTGAGCGGTATGCGCTTTGCTCTGGAACATAACTTTCAGAAAGCCGTTATCGCTCTCCTCATTGCCGCATGTATTGATGGCTTAGACGGTCGAATTGCTCGCCTACTACGCGGCACTTCTCGCTTCGGTGCAGAATTCGACAGCCTCTCAGACTTTGTCTGTTTTGGCGTCGCACCTTCTTTCGCGCTGCTGATGTGGTCTTTGCAAGACGCAGGGCGCTACGCCTTCATTCCTTGCATGATGTTCACAGTCTGCATGGCTCTACGCCTTGCACGCTTTAATGCGGCTCTGGATGATGACGACAAGCCGGATTATTCAGCGAATTTTTTCACTGGTGTGCCCGCCCCAGCTGGCGCTGGCGTCGTGCTCTTTCCAATCTTTTTAGGGTTGGAAGCTGACCGTTTTGACATGCCAGCGTTATCAGCTTTCGCCCACGCACCAATCGTTTCGGCGCTATGCTTGGCCCTTACGGGCATGCTGTTAGTTTCGACGATCCCTGTGTGGTCGTTTAAAAACTTCAAAGTCCCATCGCGCTATGTTCTTCCCCTTTTGCTGGGCACAGTGCTGTTTGCAGGGTTCTTGGTTGCTGACCCGTGGGGCGCACTTGCGAGTGCTGGCATCATTTATCTAATAATGCTGCCATTCTCCCGCCGCTCGCACCGTCGCTTGCGTCAAGCTGCGGAAGAAATGACTGAGCGCGTAGAAGACGAAACGCCCGCTTAAAAGCGGGCGCCTCGTAAAAAGATACTTACTCTGTTACGTCCCATAGCCACGCTGCACCGCGTACACCTGAACTGTCCCCGTGGACATTTTTTACGATCGGTGTTGTGCATGTGGGAGTAATGACGTGTTTGCCCAACAGGCCCGGAACACGCTCATACAACGATTTCAAATTAGAAATTCCACCACCCACAACAATCACGTTCGGGTCTAGGAAGTTAATGGCCAACGCACATGCACGTGCGAATCGCTCCATGTAACGGTTTAGCGCTGCGATTGCAGCTTGGTCACCGTTCTTTGCAGCTTCTTCAATTCCCGCCGTATTTCGGTTGCCTTCGCCCAGCCAGTCAGCCGCAAGAGCCGGACCGCAGAGATAACGCTCCATACAGCCTGTGTTGCCACAGAAGCATGTACGTGCAGGCAGGTCATCCTGTGCAGGCCATGGTAGCGGAATATGACCCCACTCACCCGCAATATGATGTTGACCTTCAAGCACACGTCCACGGTTTACAATGCCTGACCCCATGCCGGTGCCAACGATGATACCGAAAACGGTTGTAGCACCCTTGCCAGCGCCATCTGCCGCTTCAGATAAAGCGAAGCAGTTTGCGTCGTTCTCGGTCCGCACAGGGCGAGCCAGAGCCGACTCCAAGTCCTGACCGAAAGGCTGATTATTCAGCCACGTCGCATTTGCGTTTTTGATCAGGCCTGTCTCTGGCGAAATAGAGCCCGGAATGCCAATTCCCAAAGTGGATGTATGCTGGCCGGCCGATACCCGATGGCTCGGTACAGCAGCCAAACGATGATCTACAGCTGAAACTAGATCACGGATAGCCACAACCATTTCGGGGTAAACACCCGGGTTAGGAATGCGCTCGCGCAGGACCAAGTCGCCCTGCCGGTTGAGCGCTGCAATCTCGATCTTCGTTCCACCAAGATCAATACCAAGACGATAATCAGCCATCGTGTACCCCGTACCTGAAAGGTCCAAACGTCGGTTGCTTTAAAAACACATGCTGCTTATGCGACGATCCTGTGTACTTCGGAAGGGCTAGGACGCATTTTTACCGCACAAATTCGCGCGACTATGACGTAATGCCGTCTCTAAAGCCTATCAAAGCCGCTAAAATAGCTCTCGGTTCAGGTGGGCAGCCATGCACAGCCCGCTGAACCCGCGTCAGGCCAGACAATCCACCCAAAGTGGCATAACTCTTTCCAAACGGCCCGCCGTCTATTGCACAACGCCCAATCGCAATCAGACAGCGCCCTGCGGGCATAGCACGCCACACTTGGTCTAATCTTTCAGCGCAGCGCCGAGAAATAGTCCCGGTCACCAGCAGCCAATCTGCGTCTTCTGCCCTATGAACGCGCCTGAAACCTGCCTGCTCCAAAGCATAGCCCCCTCCACAAAGAGCCTCCAGTTCCATCGCACAACCTTCACAGCTTCCCGTCTCAAGAAAATACACGTTGACCGGCAAAGCCCCCGCCGCACCTACTGGCGCATGCGCTCGCCAACGATGTGCATCCAAAAACGCTTCTATGATACCTAGAGCACGGCTCTTCATTGAGCCAACCCTGCAAGCGATAGCCCAAACGATCTCAGCGCTAATGGAAGCGACGCTGCATCTGTCCCTTTTAAAGCGCGCCCTAACGCAGGCATCAGTGGCATGACAGGGTCCCTCAAATGAACAGCGTCAATAATTCCGTCTTTCAAACGAACCCACGCCCAGATGTCACCACGGGCCCCCTCGGCCGTGCCCACACCCTCTCTTGTGATAGTACCGGGCACTGGAGGATGCGGGTAATTAGCCTCCCCCAAACCAAAACTGCCGAGTATCCGCTCAAGCAAACGCAACGCATCAAAAATTTCAGTCATACGGGTTGTCTGACGGGCCTTCGCATCTCCTGCGCTGGAGCCAGTTGACCTGAGCGCGTCCAAACGCATTCCATTTTCGGCGCGCCGCAAATCAAGGCTGCGCCCACTACTGCGCCCTACCGGCCCTCCAATAGCATATTCTTTGGCTGCTTCAGTCGAAACGGGTGCCACGCCAGCCAAACGTGGGGCGTAAACATCAACAAGTAACGCTAATTTAGCGAGACGCGGCTTCATGACATCCAGCACAGCCTGTGCGAGCGGCACTACCTCCAATCCCTTACGATAGCCTTCTTTTTGCACACAGTCCGTCAAACGCCGCGTGGCCCCATGCGCAGCGCAAACTTCAGCAAGTGCCTCACGCGCATGCGCGCAATGCGTGGCCAACAGCCCCGCATCCATGGCCTGCGCCGTCTGCATCACATCGTGCAAATGCACAGATACACGCTCAATTTCCAACAGTACCATCCAGCCATCCCGAATGGCAGGCTCGATGCTGCGCCCTTCCGCATGCACAAGCGCACGAGCCAGTGCGAGGGGGTAGGCTACATATCCGCCAGCAGAGATTCTTGAGACAACAGAAAAAGCATCCTCGGGCGTACGCCCGATTATTTCTCCAATAACCCCGCGATGCCCCAATCCGGCTTCACATTTTTCCAGCTCCACACCACCATTGGCTTCGTCCAGAACAACACCGAAGACACTCGTCAAACCATTTCCGTCAATCCACAACCGCTTATTGATTGTAGACCCTGCAATATGCCCACTGCCGGGGCCGGGCCGCTCGGCTAAAGGCCATGTTACATCCCATGAACCACCGTCTAAGGCTGACCGCCCATCCCCCGGCACATCCATTGCTTCCACGCCGTAAAGGTCAAAGGCCACGCGCTCGCCCCATTCTGCCATGCCGTAACGCAAAGAAGGACCAACATAGCGTTTTTCCTCAACGGGTACGCTCACCAGAAGTGGCTGGTCTCCCTCCAGCAGCATTGCATAAGCGCGGTGTTCGTCCGCCCAGAAGGAGACAAGAGGCAGACCGCTCTCTGGCATATGCCACAAACGGCTCCAAGTGGCGCTATCAACTGAAAAATGCCTGTGCGCCTGAAGCTCCCCCTCACGCACCAACCGCCCCATTTGCGTTAATGGTATCATGGTCTCCACACCGGCTCAGGATGCCATTGCAATAGCAGAGCACTCGCCAGCCCCATAGCCAAAACCCCAATATCAAACCGGCTCATAGCCAATCCTGCTCGGTGATAGTCTTTCCGTATTCGTAATAATGCAGGTAGCCACACAACAAAGAGCGCAACGCTCCAACTCAAGGGCAAAGCAAGGCCAAGCGCTAAAAAAGCTACGAAAACAGGAGACGGCGGCGCCCCTGCCCCTAACAGCAAAAGATATTCATTGTTAATCCAACGCGGTCCTGCAGCAAGCAGAAGCGCTGAAAAGCACAACAAAACAACAGCGTTCCCTGTACCAAAAGCCGCAGCGATTGCAGCCAACCCGACAAGGCCGCTTAACAACCCAATGGGTGTCTTCTGCCGGCGCGAACTCATCATTAAAAGCGTGACGAAACCCGCTGCGAGGATAATTTCTCGTACTAATGGTGCGGTATTTAATCTCCAGATTAATACGATTGCGGCGAAACGCAAAGCAACCTCTAGTAGATTTTCAGCAGTGTCCTCGTGCTCCTCAGGGACTGGGGATGGCCCCAACCCTGCCATCATTCCCAACCCCGCCGCGAGGAAAACTCCACCCAGCACGCTTCCGCCACCTAGCCCTGTTTCCGTCCCTACACCTGCTTGACGCCCCAGGGCCAGCCACGCCGCCCCCAGAGCCGCCACTACCACACCTGCGAGGCGACTTCGGGTCATATCCCACACAAAAGATGCCCGTTGCGCCCTGCTTGCTGCACGCCATGCTGATAGAACAAGGCCGGTACCGCACAGAGCGGTGACTGCAAAAACATCGCGTATATTCAAGGCCTGTAAGGCACAGCCAACGACCGCAAAAGAAAAAACCATCCCTTTGCCGACGTAATGATCATCCCCAGCGCGCAGCACAAGCAAAGGAACGAAACTCACAAGGCAAGAGCAGCCTGCTGCTAGCGGATCATTCCCGGGCAGTAACCACACGGCAAACGGCGTCAAGACCCCACCTGCAACAGCAAAGGTCATTGCCGTGCTGATCTGTCGTGAAGCAGGCGTCAAATACAAGAGAAATGCAGCCAACCACGGCCATAATGTTACCGCGAAAAGAAGACTGGCTGGCCCTGCATTAATCATACCAAGTCCCCTTCAACACGCCGCCATGCCAAACGCGGCAACAGGACAAGGCCGAACACAAAAAACACAACAGACAACGCAATACTGGCGACCAGGAAAAACCACGAGTGAAGCACACATGCCAGAACAAGTAAGCCACATGCTGCACGTATGAAGCCCGAGAATTGCACAAGAACGGGCCCGCTTACTGCCCCGCATAACCCAGTCAAAACCACCCCTGTTGCCAAGGTTGCCGCCAAACCAAGCGTGGCACCACTCAACCCCAATGCCAGCAACAAAACCATTGCACCGATGATGGGCCAAATAGCCTCACGCTCAGGCCTGTGCGGGGCAAATTGTTGCAACCATCGCCAAGTTCCTATGGACAACACCAAAAGAGCCGCAGCAGTTGTGAGCCACAATAAACCGCTGCTCACAGTCCCGCCGCTCAAGGCGCATAAAACACCGTAAAACGGCAAGCTACGTCCATCACGCCCAATACTTGCGAGCCCAAGAAGCAATAATATCCCGAAACAGAGGATCACGTCGCAGCCCTTCCTGATAATGCCAGCAACAACGCCATCCCAATAAAGAGAACAGCAACTCGACCAACGCGCTCCTGCTTTATTACACGCAAAAGATTTACAATAACCAACCCAACCGACAGGCGCGCGAGAAGCCCCGCCGGTGCCAAACACCACGATAAAAACGTACCATCAAACGTGCCAATTAAACCCGGCAAACCGATATCAATCAGCAGCAAGAACCAAGCACTATCGAGTAACGCAGCTATATGCCGCGCCATATCCACCTCAAACCGGACGTCACTTGCCCCACGCTCTAACCCTCGCCCCGGCGGCAAAGGCCGTAAAGGCGGGCACGCGACGGCCAGTGCAACAGCAATACAAGCAAGTGCCCCTTCTAACCCAGGTACTGGCTCTACCTGCAAATTGGCGCATAAACCCGAAAGGCCATCACTACCCGGCGCCGCCAAAGCAATCAGGGCCTCGGTAGCACCAAGAATAATTAACCCAAGCCCGGCATAACGCCATTCAACACGTAAAAGCACCACAGCTGCTGGCTGCGCACCGTCCCACAGCGCTTCAGATGTCAAAGCTAGGCGCCCAGCAAGTAGTAAGCAGCCCAGAACCAAAGGGTCAGCCAACCCCGATAAAAGATTATCTGCGCTCAAAAAAGGCAGGCTAAGCGACGCGATCAAGGCCACGATGAGCGTAAAGGCCTGCAAAACGGACAAGCGCCGTCCCCACATCATGCCCCAGCCGGACCAAAAGCCGCGCCAACGTAGCGGGGCTACGGCACGCCCCATCAGCCATTGCGGGGCATCACGCAAGCACCACGACAAAACGGGAGAAAAAAATACAAAAACAGCGAGTTGCAGAAAAGATACCAGAGCCGCAAATGCATAATGCCCTATCATGCTTGAGCCCCTAAAACGGCCAGAATTACAGCCAAAACAACTAACCACCACCCTAACGAAGTACCACCTTCACGCAGCAATGGACCTATAAACGATGACAATGCCTCGTTGTGTCCATTGAGCTTCATCAGGTCCTGCCCAGACCGCCGCAGCACGACAACAATACGCCGTAACGACCAAGGCAGCCGCAGATTAAAAGCGGGCAGCATGGTCCCTTCCGGCAAAACCCACCCCGAGCCCAGCGTTGCGCCGCCACGATTGCGGCGAACAAAAACCCAGAGAAAAAGACTTATAATCAGTGCCATAGCACCAATACGCAAAAAAGCACCATCTCCCGCTCCATAGGCTGCAAGCGGCGCGTCCGCAGTTCCCAACCAGTATTTTTGCACTCCAATCAATAGGAACATAAGCGCGGCGATAATGCCGAAAAATTTCATCGCGTCGACACGCGTTATGGAACTTGATGTGCGCCTACCCGCGCATATCTCCCACAGCTCCAATACGCCCAACCCGCCAAGAACCAGTGCACAAACCATGGATGGGACAGCCCAGCCCGCAGCCCCAGACGTCAAATCAAATGCTGTATGTATTCCCGCCCACAGAACGACAAAACCCGGCATTGGCGGAACTGGCAGCGCCAAAACCCTCAATGCTTTCCAATGACGGGCTGGCCAAGAACCAAGCCACTGAACCACCAAGTCCAGTACTCCCACTACCAGTGCTGATTGTGCCGCTGGCTCCAAGCCCTCGTGCTGCGCAGCCCCTGCCAGCGCAACCAACAAAGCAGGCCGCATCATTCGAGCAGCGCCAAAATCAGCGCGCTCTCCCATCGCCGTGCGAAGCGCCAGCAACACCGCTAAGACGCAGCACAGCAACACGGAGATGAGCGGAGTTGATCCACCATTCTTCCAGACAAGCACAGCGGCCACGCTGGCGACGCAGGGCAAAGTCGCCTCATTCGCGCGTACCCAGCGTGCGTAATTCGTCGCTCGATCCCCTGTTATCCATGGCCAAAACAGCACAGGCAGGAAGGCCGCAACTCCCCAAATTTGCGAGGGGAACAAAACAAGCATGCCAAGCGCGAGCACCTGCCACCACGGAGGCGCACCCCGCCCGCCCGTAGCTGTCACCACACCCAACAACAGAGCGGCAACAACAGGAGACATCAACACGCTCAGACCAATAATGCACAGAAGTGATACGGCACCACGCGTGCGGCGCTCATCCCCCAGAGCCGCGCAAATACCGGGAGCCGCAAGCCAGTAAGGCACTGTATCGCGGCAAATAAAATCTATGAGCGCCACTAGAACTCCACCCGTATCACTAAATGTTACGGGCGGACTTATGCCAACCCCTTCAAATCATTGCGAGAGATAGCTTGCGGCGAGGAGGAGGGAAAGCACGATCAAGCACGGCGATATCCTCAACACTCAAATTAATCTCTTGGGCCGCGATGTTGTACCGGACATGTTCGACCTGACCAGCCTTCGGAATAGCCAAAACATTATTGCCCCGCAAAACAAACGCAAGAGCAATTTGTGCGGGCGTCGCTGGCCCCAAAGATGTTTCGTGCTTCATCGCAACTTGCGCGAGGGCACTTTGCTGCAATAGCGCCCCTCCTTGACCCAAGGGAGAATAGGCCATCGTTACCACCCCAGCCTCACGATCTCGTCTCAGCAGATCAAACTCTACCCCCCGATGCTCCAAACTGTACAAAATCTGATTTGCTGCACAATCGTCTGACACTGAGTGGACCTCATCCATCTCAGCGACATCGAAGTTGGACACACCCCACGCGCCAATCAGACCGTCCTCCTCCAACGTCTGGAATGCGCGGATCGTTTCTTCCAACGGTTCTCCTCCAACCCAATGGAGCAGGTAGAGATCTAATCTTTCCACGCCCAAATGACGCAGTGAGCGCGTACAAGCCCTGAGCGTCCCCTCATATGAGGCATTTGACGGTAGAACCTTGCTGACAAGAAACACTTCATCGCGGCAATCGCTGATCGCCTCCCCGACAAGTTTTTCGGAACGGCCTGCGCCGTACATCTCCGCCGTATCAATCACTTTCAGACCGGCTTCGATGCCGGCTCTCAAGCTTTCAATTTCTTTGAGGCGCTTCTGCGGGGTATCCCCCACATTCCAGGTCCCCATTCCCAATGCAGGAACGGTGACGCCATTGCGGAACGTAACGGTTTTCATGGAGCATCTCCCACAAGTGTCAGATTGCTCTTTGACGCTACGCTCGTTCGGACCGTGATTAAAGCATTAGCTTTAACCCGCTTTCGCCCAGCCTCTCTCGCCTTGCTTCCAATAAACTAGCTTATGACCTGCGCTTTTAAGAGCTTTCCAGCGCTGGCGCGCCCGTTTGACCTGCTGCTCGTCATGGCCATCAAAAACATCAAATACACGTGTAAAAGATTTTAAATCTTCAGGTCCTGCACCATCAATCCGAAACAGGAATCTCGCCCCATTGGGGACATCACTTTCTGCCGTGAGCCAAATTGGCTGCCATTCTGCATGGCCTGTTTTTTCGGTTCCATGTGGTAGCCAAATTGGTTCTTTAGCGGCCCATAAACTGGCATCCAGTGCTGAGACCTGTTCTGTGCTTGTGCAGCACACAACAGCCCGCTCCCCTACGTCCAGAGTCTTACCAAGCAAAGCCGGCAAAACATGCTCTAACGTAGCGCGTGTCAGGTGGTAAAAACCAATCTCAACAGCTGAAGACATTGTTAGCCTTGCGCTTCAATATCCCGCACATAGCGGTCCAATAGACGTACACCAAAACCAGTCGCCCCCTTAGGCGTCACAGCCTCGGCTTTGCTCTTATATGCCGTGCCAGCAATATCGAGATGCGCCCACGCTGTATTTCCAACGAAGCGCTGCAAGAAGCATGCCGCCAAGATAGCACTGCCCGGACGCCCACCGATATTTTTCATGTCGGCAATGTCTGTGTCGATTTGCTTGTCGTATGCTGGCCCCATTGGCATGCGCCACAGTTTCTCATCAACGCTTGTACCTGCATTCGAAAGTGCCGAAGCCAGCCCGTCGTTATTGCTGAACAAACCGGCATGCTCCGTACCCAAACTGACGACGATTGCACCGGTCAGGGTCGCAAGGTTGACCATCACGCGAGGTTCAAAACGCTCCTTTGTATAGGACAGCGCATCGGCAAGCACTAAACGCCCCTCTGCATCTGTGTTCAGAACTTCAATAGTTTGGCCACTATGGCTCATTACAACATCCCCCGGACGCTGCGCCGTGCCGGAGACCATGTTTTCAACGAGCCCGACAACACCAATGGCGTTCACTTTCGCTTTTCGCTGCGCCAAAGTTGAGAGTAAGCCCACGACAGCAGCAGCGCCGCCCATATCCGCTTTCATCTCGTCCATACCAGCTGCTGGCTTGATAGAAATGCCCCCACTATCGAAAGTGACGCCTTTACCGACAAAAGCGAGCGGCGCTTCATCTCCACCGCCATCATGACGCATGATCACAAGACGTGGTGGCGTCGCACTGCCTTGAGCCACGCCCAAGAGCGCACCAAAACCCAGCTCGGCCATTGCCTGCTCATCCAGCACTTCAATTTTAAGGCCCAACTCCTCCAGCTCAACGATACGGTCAGCGAACGTCACAGGGTTGAGCACATTTGCAGGCTCGTTCACCAAATCACGCGCGAGGTAGACACCTGTGCCGACAGCGCCCAAATCGGCCCAGCGCGCCTGCGCCTCATCACCTGCAACAACACTCAAGTGACTAAGAACTTTCTTTGGTACATTCTTCGTCCGATACGCCGTGAAGCTATAAGCCCCAAGGACGGCACCCAGCGCTGCTTCCGGAGCAAATTTTTCAAGTGCTGGCGCCATCATCAACACAGCGTCTTCCACACCGTTCAACGCGCGAACGGCTGATGCACCCGCCTGTTCAACACCAGTCGCCACGACTTTGGACGCGCCCTTTTCAGCAGCACCGACCAACACCAACTGCGTCAACGCCGCCGAAGGAGCAATTAACGTCAAAACCTGCCCGACTTCACCCTTGAACTCTTTTTGCACAACAGCACGCTGAACCGCACCACCGCACAATGCATCAAGGCTTTTCAGATCTTCCGGGGCTGCGGATGCGCAGATGAACGCAACAGCCCGAGGAGTGGCATCATCCAGCGCGAGTGACGGAACAAAAGATACGTCGAGCATAACAACCGATCTCCGAAACATTCATCTTCAATAATCTAGCCCGTTATCGGAGAGCCTCTCGCTGCATACAAGGGGCAAGAAGCAAAGAAAGATTACCTTTCTTCACCCAAACCTCGTTTCCCCCATGACGCAATGCCCCTCATGCGCTAGCGTAACATGATGACGACATCCCGGATTGCCCCTGACGACGACCGCGCTTTGCTGAACCTTGCCGCACGCTTGGCTCAGGAAGCTGGAGATATTATCAACACCATCCGCGCCCGTGGATTCCACACGGAGCTTAAAGCCGACCGCTCCGTTGTAACGGAAGCAGACACAGCAGCAGAACATCATATCCTCACACACCTACGCGCAGCTTGCCCTGAAATTGCGGCAATCAGCGAAGAGGAGTTCGCCGCAGGAAAGCAACCCGATGCCACACAAAGCTACTGGCTGATCGACCCGCTGGATGGCACACGAGGCTTTGCCAGTGGTGGCAAGGATTTTACCGTTAATATCGGCCTTATCCGGGGAGATAGCCCCGCCCTCGGTGCTGTTGCGCTACCGGGCTACGGTACCCTCTACACAGGCGGGAAGAACCTTGGAGCCTTTCGCACTGAGCACGGTGAGACTACACCGATCCTGACGGCCATCGCCTCTCCAGAGGGCCTGCGTGTACTAGCCTCGAGCCACCACGGAGACCCGGCCCTGCTGGAACGTTGGCTTGATGGCCGCAAAGTGCTCTCTCTCACCAAAATGGCATCCTCCGTCAAATTCATGAGAGTAGCTGAAGGCGATGCCGATTTTTATCCCCGCTTCGGCCCCACCATGGAGTGGGATACCGCCGCACCACAAGCCATCCTTGAAGCCGCTGGCGGCCAACTCCTTGATGCAGGCAACATTCCCCTGCGTTACGGCAAGCCCGGCCGATGCAACCCCGCTTTCTACTGCTTGGGCCGCACCGCATGACACTCCACACTGAACATCTCCACGCCACACCTGCCGGCATTGAGCGCGCAGCGTCCTTAATTCGCGAAGGCCGATTGGTCGCGTTCGGGACAGAAACAGTCTATGGCCTCGGCGCCCTCGCTTCGTCGGACCAAGCTGTAGCGCGTATCTTCGCAGCTAAAGGGCGACCTAAGTTCAATCCGCTCATTAGCCATTTTGCGGATGCTGAGAGCGCCTTGGCACAAGCGAACCTCCAAGGCCCTATTCAAGAACTCGCGCATAAACTGGCTGATGCTTTTTGGCCCGGCCCGCTGACACTTGTGTTGCCTCGTGCCATATCCTCAAGCATTTCCGACTTAACAGCGGCCGGGCTCGAAAGCATCGCCCTACGCGTCCCTCGTGGTCAGACAGCGCGTGCACTGCTTCGTGCCGTTGACGCACCGGTTGCGGCCCCTTCAGCGAACCTGTCAGGCACCGTAAGCCCCTCGGACGCTTTTCACGTGCTGCGATCACTGGGAGGCCGCATTGACGCGGTACTTGATTCTGGCCCCTGCTCCGTCGGTGTTGAAAGCACGGTTCTCGACCTGACACGGCCAACGCCAACACTCCTCAGACCCGGCGGCGTCACCCTTGAAGAGCTTACGGCAATTTGCGGCACAGTAGCCCACCCTGACGACTTTGCGGATCTTCTCCCATCATCCCCTGGTCGCCTTGCCTCTCACTACGCCCCCGCTCTTCCCGTCCGCCTTGACGCCACGAGCGTAGAACCTAACGAGGCGCTTTTAGCCTTCGGACCGGACGTTCCAGATGCAAAACTTACATGGAACCTTAGCAAACAAGCTGATCTGGAAGAAGCCGCAGCACGCTTATTCGCCGGGCTGCGCTTTCTTGATTCGGAAGGCGCACGGCGTGGCCTGACACGAATTGCAGCCCAAACGATTCCTCGCAAAGGCTTAGGGCTCGCAATCCGTGACCGACTGCGCCGCGCCGCAGAGCCGCGCCCTTAAATACCTCCAGCTGAGGAGCACGATTCATTGCCGTCTCACAAAACCGATTCGGGCTCCTCAGATTTAGACCCCCGTGAAATTAAAATTCTTTCCGATATTCTTGCTCTAGTGCTTGATGAGCAAAGTGGCACGTCTGAGGCCGCGCTTGCCGCGCTAAAGCTGCGTGCCGCACGAAACGAGTTTACTGGCGGGGCGCTCAAAAACCTTTTTATGGGCCTGACCGCGCACCCCCGAAATACTCGTGACGAAAAACGTATTGATGACCTCACGCGGCGCCTAAAAAACTCTAAGGCTGAGACTGAACAAGCTCGCCAAAGAATTGAGGCACTTCGAAGGGCACTCAAACAATGCCAAGACGAGCAATCTTTGTTGCGCCAGGCATACGCTGAAAAAAATCAGCCTTACCTTTGGCAAAAAACGACCTGGATCATTGCAGGGGTCGCCGGTATTTTTCTGGGAATAGCTACCGCAGAAACCGTGCATGCATTTAATGCTCCATTGCAACAGCCCCGGACATTGTATTTCCGTTAATCAACGCGCTGCTTTGGGGCTTCCCCCAAACGCCCCTGACCGCTAGACGATGAGCATGCCAACTTCCAAGGGTACATCCCTACGCTACAACCCCCCGCTTCTTGACCGCTACATTCTGCGGCAATTGACTGTCGCGCTATGCGCGCTTTCGGGCGGAGCTGTAGCTTTGATATGGCTTATCCAGTCGTTGCACTTCATTCCGGTCATTGTGCAACACGGCCTCTCTTTGACTGTGTTCATTGAGCTCACAGGCTTGTTGCTGCCCAATCTTCTGACCGTTATTTTACCAATATCGACGTTCTTGGTCATTTTATTTGCCTATCAGCGCATGGCTCAAGACCGTGAACTGACCGTTATGCGCGCCGCAGGGCTTTCCCCATTGGAGCTGGCCCGACCGGGAATACTCTGCGCCAGCGTAGTCGTCGTATTGGGCTTTATTCTCACCCTTTGGCTAGTTCCTGCCTCCGATTATGCCTTCCGAAAAAAGCAGATCGCGATAACAAACCGGGTGGCAGCACTCTTAATTGAGGAAGGTGTCTTCACCCAAGTCGGAAACAATCTGACAGTCTATGTCCGGGCGCGCGACGCAAGCGGACAACTGCAAGGGGTACTCATCGAAGACGACCGGGATCCTCAGACCCATGCCACGATTCTTGCCGAACGTGGTGCCGTCATTATGGTGAACGACCTGCCCCGCGTCGTTCTTTACAATGGCTCACGGCAGCAAATTGACCATAAAACCGGCCGCCTGAACGTCCTCACCTTCGGGCGGAATACCATTGAGTTGGCTGCCGCCAAAAAAAGCGGGCATCTCGACCGCACCGCAGAGGAACTCTCCCTACCGCAACTCCTTGATTCTAAAGGTCGGCCAGAGCATACCAAGTTTATTGCTGAGGCAACGCACCGGCTAACAACGCCCTTCAGCGTTTTTTCCTACGCCATGATTGCGCTGGTTGCCATTTTGCGCGGCACCTTCTCCCGCCACGGCAACATTATGCGCCCACTCACTGCGGTGTTTACCGTTGTCGGTCTTTTGGCACTCTCGCTGATGCTACAGAACCTAGCGAGCCGCACGCCGGGCCTCACTCCTTTAATATGGTTGGAAAGTATTTTACCGGGCGCCATCGGCTTTTTCTTTCTCGCCCGCAAGCGCGATACATTAAGCCTCTTTCCACGCCGTTCCGGGACACATTAACCATGACCTCTATTTCCCGCACGGCTCGGCATTTATTTGAAACGATTCAAATTTTTATCGTCGGTCACGGTGTAAAGCCCGGCTTTTCCACGACATTGGCTATCTATATCGCGCGCGTTTTTACGCTCTGCACGGTCGGAACAATTCTGGCACTGACAGGGCTGGTCTCTCTTTTTGACTTTATTGACCTGCTCCGCCGCGTAGCAGCACATCCCGCCTCTCCTAGCGCTCTCGCCCTGGAAATCGCGTTATTACACATCCCTTTTTATCTTATTTACGTTCTTCCATTCGGCATATTGCTCGGCGGCATTATCTGCTTTTTTCGTCTCACCCGCTCATCTGAACTTATCGTCGCCAGAGCGGCTGGCATCTCAGCTTGGCAATTTCTTGCCAGCCCGCTCGCCTGCGCTCTGATGATGGGCATTCTCACAACAACGGCCGTTTCATCTTTATCATCTACTTTTTACAGAAAAGCCGAGCAGCTCGACCAAACCTACCTACGCTCGGGCGGCAGCTCACTTACGCTAAAGAGCGGCTCACTATGGCTCAGACAAGCCGATGACGGCCTCGTCAACCACGGCGTCGCTATCCTGCATGGTCAGAGCGTAGAGTTAACGCATCATGAGCTCATTCTGCATGGCGTCACGCTTTTTCGCCTCGACGCACATGACGCGCTCATCCTTCGCGTAGAAGCCCCTGAAGCGAGTTTGCTCAATAATGAGTGGCGCTTGCCGGAAGCATCCGAACTAAAAGCAGATCATTTGCCGACCCCCATCGGGTCGCTCTCACTGCCTTCGGATCTTACCATTTCTCGTATACAGGAAAGTTTTGCTTCACCGGACACATTATCGGTTTTCGCTCTGCCGGGCTTTATTGAACTCATGGAGCGTTCGGGCTTTCCATCAATACGCCACAGACTACACTTACAGTCTCTTCTTGCTCTTCCTATTTTGGCCGGAACCATGGCATTGGTATCAGCTGGGTTCTCGATGCGTCCTACCCGTCGTGGCGGTGTCGCACGAATGTTGGGATCAGGGGTTGCAGCGGGCTTCGCTTTGTTTACGATTTCAAAGGTTGCAGAAAAATTTGGTGAATCCGGCGCATTACCGCCGGTACTCGCAGCATGGGCACCAACAGGTGCAGGGCTTTGCCTCGCTCTTGCGCTCTTGCTGTACATGGAGGATGGTTAATGGCGTCGCCTCGCGGGCAAGACAGTAAGCAGGATATGGTGCAAAATATTTCACACAAACACTCCTGCACGAATGCGCAATCGCACAGCACTTCTCGCCGTCTTCCACGGCGTTATCGCGCGTCTCTTGCCGCTGCGGCCCTAACGGGTACGGCTCTTGCTTCACCATTTCAGGTAGAAGCCAGCTCTATGCGACGCGACAACTCCCATGTCGTCGTCGTCGGGCGCCCAACGTCAGAAGGTGATCCGCTCACCTACCTGACGGATAAAGAAAGCTACGATAAAAGTGGCATCGCCACATGGACCGGCAATGTCCGTGTCTGGCAGGGTGATCACGCATTACGTGCGGATATGATTCGCTACGACCGCAATACAGGCACCCTGACAGCAACAGGCCATGTCGCCATGACTGAACCCGACGGCAGCACCACATATGCTGACCATTTCGAGTTCAGCCACGGCATGCATGACGGGATCGGCACTGCGCTATACCTCCGCATGGAAGATAACGCGAAACTGGCGGGCAACGGCATGCGCCGTACACACGGCCTCATTAACGACCTCTCAAAGGCCGTTTATACGGCCTGCGAAGTCTGTAGCAAAACCCCAGAAAAGCCGCCTTTTTGGCAGTTTAAAGCTTACAACGCGACACAAGATACACAACACAAACGCATTGAATTTGACCACGCCTGGCTGCAAATACTCGGCATTCCTGTCTTTTACTTCCCCTTCTTTTCTATGACGGATCCCTCCGTAAAGCGTCAAAGCGGCTTCCTTATGCCCGGCATCAGCCCGCATGACCGCTTCTTGGGAACGTATGTCACTATCCCGTACTTCTGGGCGATTGACCAACATCAAGACGCGACCATTCGCCTCCTCGCATCTTCTCGCACGGGGCCAGAGATTACGGGGCAGTACCGTAATCGCCTGAATTTTGGCACGATTAATATTTCTGCTGGCACGGCATTTGATACTTACAGTACGAGCGAATACGTCAAAGTCTTTGGTAATACTGTAACCTCATCCAATGACTATGGCCTGCAAGGATATTTCTTTGGCCGCGCTAATTTTGCCCTGAACCGCTACTGGCAAGCAGGAGCGAACATTAACCTCGCCACCTCAGCCAATTACATGCGCGATTATCGCGTACCCGGCTACGGGCAGGAAACACTCAACTCCAACCTTTACGCTGAAGGTTACGGCGTAGGCGCCTATACGCGTATTGATGCGCAAGCCTATCAAGGCCTGAACCAAGGCGTCATTCAAAACTCCCAGCTCCCGTGGGTTTTGCCGCGCCTGACATATGCCTTCCAAGGCCAACCTGACCTTTTAGGCGGACGCATAAGCCTAAAGACAACAGATTTTAACGTTTATCGGTCCGTCGGTGTTTCGGATCAACGTGCCCAGTTGGCCGTGCAGTGGGACCGGCCATTCCTCAACCGTTTGGGGCAAGAATGGCTCCTGACCGCACGAGTTGATTCCAACGTCTACCGTGCGACGAGCCTGAACCAGCAACCCATTTACGCGACAGGCGCAACACGGGCCGTTACCGGGCAAGCACTACCAACGATTGCCCTACGGATGAACTGGCCTTTGCTCCGAAGCTTTTCACATGGCGTCGGAACACAAATCTTCGAGCCAATTGCGCAGATTATTGCTGCTCCTAACACCGGAAACTCGTCATCACGCAACCGGCCCAACGAAGACAGTCTGACATACGAGTTCAGCGATACAACGCTCTTCTCGCTGAACAGATATATGGGGACGGACAGACTTGATGGCGGCCTCCGTGCGAATGTCGGCATCCATCAAAACTGGAGCTGGCGCGGCCACGAGATCGACATGCTTGCCGGGGAAAGCATACAAGAACACATTACCTACAACCGCATTCCCTACTCCGGCCTTGACCACCACTTGTCAGACCCAGTTGCCCGCATTCGTATCGCGCCTAATAGCGCTTTCGACATGACAGCGCGTGGCCGCTACAACCCGTGGACACGCCAGTTCGACTTCGGTGAAGGCCTTGTCAGCATGGGTGCACCGCTCCTGCGCGTCACCGCCGGCTATGTTTATGCCCCTGTTACACCTTATTACTATTATGGTACCGACTACGTCTCCCAGACGCCAAATTCATCATATCTTCAAAAAACCAACGAATTAACGGGTGGTTTTTCAACGCATTGGCGGAATTATCATGCCTCTGGCTTCTTCCGCCGCGCGCTTTCCCGCAACCAGTTCGTCGCAAATGGCGGCACTGTCGGTTACAGCAACGACTGCTTTGGGCTAGATGTGATGTACATCAAACAATATACCCGTATCGGCGGCATCCAGCGCAACACGACCATCCTCTTTAATTTTACGTTTAAGACGATCGGCACTTTCGGAATCAACGGTTGAGCATGTTCATGACTTCACGCACCCTCTTCCCACGCGTAACGACAGTTGCCCTCGCAGCTCTCACCATGGGAGCTTCACTGGCAATGGCCTCGACGGCTTTGGCGGCGCATCATGGGCACGCAAACCCACCACCTGCCAAAACAGCAACCACCACGCCTGCGGCGGATGCTACCCCACCCGATGACCAAATTCTTGCTGTTATCAACGGGCAGGTCCTCACCCAGCGTGATGTAGACAACCGCGAGCGTCTTTTTGTGCTGTCCACCGGGCTGCCTGTCAGCCCTGACGTTCTGAAGCGTATGCGCGGACAGATTGTCCATCAGCTGATAGATGAACGCCTCAAAACACAAGAAATTCTGAAGCGCCACATCAACGTTGAACCCCAGCAAATCGCCGAAACTATTTCGAATATCGAAGCCCGTAACGGCATGCCAAAAAACGCTCTGCGTGACAGGCTGGCAAAAGACAGCGTCTCTCTCACAACGCTTATCGACCAGATTCGTGTTCAAATCGGCTGGATGCAAGTCCTGCGTGAACAGCTTGGTGAAGGCGGGCGTATTACAGCCATACAGATCGCTCAGCGTGAACAAGCGCTGCAAGCTGAGCAAGGTCGCCCCCAATATATGATGAGCGAAATCTTCGTTCCTGTTCCAGATCCGCGCCACGACGAAAATGAATTAGCCTTCACGCGCACAATTATTTCTCAGTTGCGTGCCGGTGCACCTTTCCCAATCGTTGCAGCTCAATTCTCTCAGGACCAATCTGCTTTGGATGGCGGCTCAAAAGGCTGGGTTCAAGAAGATAACCTTGATCCACAGGTCGTCGATATCGTCCGACAAATGCCAATCGGCGCTATTTCCAACCCGATTCAAGTTGCCGGCGGCTTCGTCATTGCTACGGTGCAAGCCAAGCGTACGGTTGGCAAACAAATGGGAACGCTCGTTTCCATGCGTCAGGCGTTTTTCCCATTCGATGCCCCTTTGAACCCACAGGCTCCAACTCCACAACAACGCAGCATGCTTGAGCACGCAACGAAAGCAACGCAAAGCATCCACAGCTGCGATGAGATGGAAGCTCTTAACAAATCTTTGGGTGAAAAGCGGCCAAGCAACCCCGGCACCCAGGTGCTAGAGCGTCTGATGCCGCAAATGCGCTCCATCATTGAGCCATTGCCGCTGAATAAGGCCAGCCACCCACTCATCTCAGTTGACGGCATCGCCCTGCTGATCGTGTGTGACCGTCAGCAAAAAAACCTCGCTCAACAATCTCCCAGCGAAATTGCAGACCAGCTCATGAACGAGCGCGTTGAGCAGGCGTCTCGCCAGCTTCAGCGTGACCTGCAACGCCGCGCCGTGATTGACATGCGCCCAGCCGCACGCTCAATCCTGAACTAATACAGGCCACTGATTATCGTGACTCTTCCTTCCCTAAAGGACAGCATCCAACAGCACGGACTTGACGCCAAAAAAGCTCTTGGACAGCACTTTCTTCTTGATCCGGGCCTCTGCGCCCGGATCGCTGCTTTAGGCGGTGACCTCACCGGGCGCAGCGTTGTAGAAATCGGCCCAGGACCGGGCGGCCTCACCCGCGCGCTTATCAATACCCCCGCAGACCGCATTGATGCCGTAGAAATTGACGAGCGGGCTTGGCCCCTCCTTGACGAACTTGCGGGCTATGCGAATGGCCGGCTGCACATCGTGCGACAAGATGCACTCACTCTCGACGCGGCATCCCTAGGGCCAGCCCCACGCCAAATCGTTGCAAACCTTCCATATAACGTCGCGACACCTCTGCTAATCGGGTGGCTACGCCAAGCCGCATCATGGGAACGTATGGCCCTGATGTTCCAGTTCGAAGTCGCGGAACGTATCTGCGCGGCACCTGGCACGTCCGCGTATGGCCGCCTCGCGGTTTTGGCCCAGTGGTGCGCTCAATGCAGCATCGCGCTTAAGATCCCGCCTGGCGCATTTTCGCCCCCACCAAAAGTCCACTCCGCTGTTGCAGTTATAATCCCACACGCAGAGCAACCTGAGCCATCTTTGTTCAAAGCTATGGAACGAGTAACCGCAGCTGCATTTGGGCAAAGACGGAAAATGCTTCGCTCTTCTCTTAAATCCATCGGCGGGGAAAAACTGCTCTCTCAAGCGGAAATCGAACCCACTCGTCGCGCTGAAACTCTGTCCATTGCGGAATTTGCACGCCTTGCCACCCTCCACCATGCTGACCGCTAGTGGAGCAAAACAAACAACGCTGTAAATGGGCTGAAGCAACCCCACTCTTAAAAGACTACCACGATACGGAGTGGGGCAAGCCTGCCCCTGACGAACGCAGCTTATGGGAGACTCTCATGCTCGAGAGTTTCCAAGCTGGCCTATCATGGCGCATTGTCCTTGAGCGCAGAGAGGCCCTAAGGGCGGCATTTGCACAGTTCGAGCCACACAAGGTCGCTCTTTTCACGCCGCAAGATGTCGAACGATTAATGCTCAACGCGGATATCATCCGCTCCAAAGCCAAAATCGAAGCTGTTATCCATAACGCTCGCATTTTCATGGATATGCAGTCCCACGGTGAGAGCCTTGAGCAACTACTGGCACCGTTTACACAAAATGCCCCATTCGTCCAAAGCGTTGACGAACAGCCCCAAACGCAGTCACCTCTTTCTTGCACTATTGCTCACGCTCTAAAAAAACGTGGTTTCAAGTTTATCGGCCCAGTGATCATCTATGCTTGGCTTCAAGCGATAGGCATTGTTGATGACCACGAACCACAATGTTTCAATCATTTTAGTAAGAGACATTAAATATGCTTATGCCAATTATTTATAGCTGTGCGGCACTGTGCGAAATCGCGGGATGTTTTACATTTTGGATGTGGTTGCGCTCGGCTAAGAGCGCTTTGTGGCTTATCCCAGGCTGCGCTTCACTTATCGCCTTTGCCTACCTGCTCACCCTGATTGATACGAGCCAAGCAGGACGAGCTTATGCAGCCTATGGCGGCATATACATCACAGCATCTGTCTTGTGGCTTTGGATTGTTGAAGATACCCGCCCTGATCTATGGGATTTATGCGGTACCTCCTTGTGCATTATCGGTGCAGGAATAATTTTCTTCGCGCCACACCGCCAGTAAGGCACCCGGTTTTCTACCCTATCGATGCGATAAAAAAACCGTAAAATCGTTGGACGGCCACTGATAAGGAATTTGCCTCAGCATATCTCCGATAAACCCTCGGTGATATGTTGCGTGGTTCACAATGTGCAAAAGAACATTTTCTCGGGTCATGGCCCCTTCTGAGCCATCAAGAAAATTAAAGCGTACCACGTCATCGAAGCCCGCTTCTTCCAAAGCGTAAGCATAATTAAGGTACCACTGATTCATTTCATCAATTGAATGACAGAGAGAACCAATACTCACAACACCATCTATATTACGTATTTTATAATTATGCCTCACACCCAATAGGTGATGCTTAAATATATCCTCTACAGCATAAACATGCGATAATGTTTTGAGAATATTTCCAAATGTTGTCGCTCGCGGCTTTAACAACTCTCCATTAGGCAAATCAAGCAGCGCCTTACATGTTAAGCCATCCGCCCATTGTTTATACTCCAAAAGGCGAACCAAAACTGCGCATCTTGCCGTTTGCAACGTCTTCATTTGTTGAGCCATCCCTAACGCAATAACACCAACCGATTTATTTTTCGTCCAGCCATTCTTCAAATACAAAAATCCCGGCGCGGGCTAACCCGGCCGGGATTTCTATCTACATCGTCGAACGCGCCAAAAGGCGAACGTTTTACTCTGCAGCAGCGTCTTCAGCGGCTTCAGCTGCAGCTTCTTCAGCTGCATTTTCTGCCTGCAGGTCACCGAGGATGTTTTCGTCCTCTTCCTGTACGCCAACTTCTTCACCACGTGCTTGACGCTCAGCTTCTTCTTCTGAACGTGCGACGTTAACCGTCAACGTGATGGAGACTTCTGGGTGCAGAACAACCTTAGCAGCTGTCAGGCCAAGAGCCTTAATCGGGTATTCAAGAACAACTTGCTGACGAGCAATCGTCAGGCCAGCGTCCGTTGCTGCAATCGCGATGTCGCGCGTGCTGACGGAGCCGTAAAGGCTGCCGCTGTCACTTGCTTGGCGAATAACAACAACCGTCAGGTCGTGCATACGCTCAGCAAGACGCTCAGCTTCTTCACGCTTCTTCAGGTTCAAAGCTTCGAGCTGTACGCGCTCAACTTCGAAACGCTTTTGGTTAGCAGCAGTCGCACGGAGTGCCTTGCCTTGCGGCAGAAGGAAGTTACGTGCGTAGCCCGGCTTAACGTGGACGAGGTCGCCCATCTGGCCGAGATGCTCAACCCGCTGCAGCAGGATCAATGCGGTCTGGGACATGATGCTCTCCTCAGTTCACGACGTAAGGAAGCAGAGCGAGGAAGCGCGCGCGCTTAATCGCTTGAGCCAGCTCACGCTGCTTCTTAGCCGAAACAGCCGTGATACGGCTTGGTACGATCTTACCGCGTTCTGACAGGAAGCGGCTCAGGAGGCGCACGTCCTTGTAGTCGATCTTCGGTGCGTTTGGACCGGAGAACGGGCAAGACTTGCGACGACGGTAGAACGGGCGGCGTGCACCAACGGCTGTACGACGTGCGGCCGGGTTCACTTCAGGGGTGTTGATGTCTGACATTCTTCTTACTCAGCTCCTGCCTCAGCCTCGGCGCGTGCGCGATATTCTTCGCGATCTTCGCTGCCACGACGTCCACCACGACCGCTTTCAAAGCGACCGGACGGCTTGGAACCACCACGGAAAGAACCGCGCTCGCCACGATCGTCACCCTTACGTGCCAGAACTGGCGATGGGGTTTCGTCGATTTCGTCGATACGCAGGGTCAGAACGCGCAGAACGTCTTCGTTCAGGCCGAGCTGACGCTCAACTTCACGCAAGACATCAGCCGCACATTCGATACCGAGAAGGACGTAATGGCCCTTACGGTTCTTCTTGATGCGGTAAGCCAGCGAACGCAGGCCCCAGAATTCACGCTTCTTGATCGAGCCGCCGTTTTCGGTCAGCAGGGTTTCGATCGTCTCGACAATGCCTTCGACCTGAGCCTGAGACACGTCATTACGTGCAATAAGCACGCTTTCATACAGTGGCATGTGCTCTCCCTTCGGATAAGGTCAACCCATATGCTTCAACCCATGTCGAAGCATGTGCCCCGTCATACAGGCTTAAAACCATAATGATGTAAGCACGGGTATAGCTGGCGCGACGCCACATCGCCCAGCAGGGAAGATCGGCACAAACCACATTCCAAGGAGAAAAACAAGAACGAATCGACTAGCCGTCCGCACTTCTCCGCTCAATTCTTTCAGGAATGAGCTCTTGCGGTACGTCCCACTGTTCTCGCACTACCCGCGTGATGCGGAAACCGGCCTTTTGGTAGTTCGGCAGAGCCCGCGGGTGATCCAATGTGCAGGTATTCACCTCAAGCTTTGATACACCGAGACTAAAGGCATGCCCTATGGCACATTCCAACAGCAAACGCCCAAAGCCGCGTCCTATTGCCTGCGGAAGCAGGCCAAAATACGCAAGCTCCACAACCATCGGAGAAACGCGGTTCAGTTCGTAAAAACCTAGCGGCGTACCCTGCTTGCTGTGCAGCACCATGATGACGCGCTCAGGTTCACGCAACAATGACGCCAGAACATCCTCCGGCATCATGCGGCGCATCCACCAACAATAGTCGGACCCGACATCTCGGTACAAACGCCTGTAGAGCCCCACAGCAGAAGGGGCTAGCCTCGTTAAAGCTAGCCCCTCCGGCAGAGGTGGCATATCCGTGCCACCACGCACCATTTCAAGAAATGTTACATCCACATCCAGACGGGACGATGGCCCGGACGGACGTAGCCAGTCAGCCAGCATCAATTGTCGTCAAGGAAGGAGCGCAGCTTACGGCTACGGCTTGGGTGCTTCAACTTACGAAGCGCCTTTGCCTCAATCTGACGAATACGCTCTCGCGTTACGTTAAATTGCTGCCCGACTTCTTCCAGCGTATGGTCGGTGTTCATACCAATACCGAACCGCATACGCAGCACGCGCTCTTCACGCGGCGTCAAGGATGCCAGAACGCGCGTTGTTGCTTCGCGCAGGTTGGTCTGAATAGCAGCGTCTAGAGGGATAACGGCTGTTTTATCCTCGATGAAATCGCCAAGATGGCTATCTTCCTCGTCACCAATAGGCGTTTCGAGCGAGATAGGCTCTTTTGCAATCTTGAGGACCTTACGCACCTTCTCCAGAGGCATACCCAGCTTTTCAGCCAGTTCTTCTGGAGCAGGTTCGCGGCCGATTTCATGCAACATCTGGCGTGATGTACGCACCAGCTTGTTGATCGTCTCGATCATATGCACCGGAATACGGATCGTCTTTGCCTGATCCGCAATCGAACGCGTAATAGCCTGACGGATCCACCACGTTGCATAAGTAGAGAACTTATAACCGCGACGGTATTCGAACTTATCCACGGCCTTCATCAGGCCGATATTACCTTCCTGAATAAGATCCAGGAACTGCAACCCACGGTTCGTGTACTTTTTGGCAATAGAAATAACGAGGCGCAGGTTAGCCTCAATCATTTCTTTCTTAGCGCGCGTTGAGTCACGTTCGCCGCGGGAAATAGTCGTGTAAACACGGCGGAACTCACCAACAGGCAAACCCGTTTCGTGCGAAAGTGTCGCCAGTTCGTTTCGCAGATGTTCAAGCGATTCCACGTGCTTTGTGGTCAGAGTTTTCCAGCCTTTGCCAGGCAGCTTGCTGATAAACTCGATCCACGTCGGATCCATCTCGCGGTTACGATACTTCAGCAAGAAATCATCGCGCGAAATTTTGCAGCTTTCAGCCAGACGCAACATGCGCCCTTCAATGCTGTTCAAGCGCTGCACGTGGATTTTAATTTGGGCTACCAGCTCTTCGATACGATTATTATGCAGGTGAACCTGCTCAACAATGCTTACCAATTCACCCCGCAGAGCTTCGTAGCTTTGCTCTGCGTCTGAAGAATGCTCGGCGCCACCTTCCAATGCTTCCAGACGGCGCACTTGGACTTCACGCAGCTTCTTGTAGAGCGGCTCGATAGCCTCAAAACGTGCGAGAATTTCTGGGCGAAGCTTTTCTTCCAAAGCGGACAAAGAGAGACCGCTGCCCTCTTGAGGCTCGCCGTCTTCGTTTTCGTCTTCTGGCGCTTCATCTTCGGCAGGCTCTTCGCCTTCCTCACCTTCTTCACCCTCGGGGCCCGGGCCACCTGCTTGGCTGGCTTCAAGGTCCACGATGTCACGCAGCAACATTTCACCGTCTTTCAAACGGTCATGCCACGAAATAATTGCGCGGATAGTCAGCGGGCTTTCGCACAGCCCACCGATCATCTCATCCCGACCAGCCTCGATGCGCTTAGCGATGGCGATTTCGCCTTCGCGCGAGAGCAGTTCAACCGTACCCATTTCGCGTAGGTACATACGCACAGGGTCATCTGTACGGCTCGCCGCTTCGGCGTCGACGTTACCACCTTGTGGCTCGTCAGATTCCTCTTCTGTCTCAGCAGCATCAACGCGCGAAGTATCGTTCTCTTCCTGCTCTTCCGCGTCGAGCACTTGGATGCCCATTTCCGACAGCGCAGCCATGACGTCTTCAATCTGTTCTGAAGACATCTGGTCCTGCGGCAGAACCGCGTTCAGCTCGTCAAAAGTGATATGCCCGCGTTCACGCCCTTTGGCGATCAGCCGCTTAACGGCCGCGGATTGCGTATCCAGAAGCGTAGCATCGCCTTCCTGCTCCTGTGCGTTCCGTTCCGTATTCGAGGCTGTTTTCGTCGCCATGCGTCTCTCCGTCAAACCCACCGCCTGCAAGCAATTCGGCAGCGTGCAGGTGGTCGATCACGCGCCTAAAGTCAAGATTAACTTACAAAAGAAAAGCTAAATCACTCGCTATTCATGTGCTTCCGGAACCTCCCCACGGCGCAACGCATCCAGAATCCGCATTCGCGCCAGTAGCTTCGGCGGAAAAGTTCCATCACCACCACTATTTTCAGCATATGCTGAACGAATCGCCGCTTCAATGTCACGAGCGACGGCCTTTTCAAACCCCTTAAAGTTCAAAAAGCCGTAAAAATGCCACCACTTCTCTATTATTTCTTCTCGTAGCGCATCTTCATCACCGGTACCGGCGCGTTTCCGCCTCACCAGCAAACCACTCGCAGCGAGCGTCTCGGTCGCAGCCTCTTTCAAGCCGTGCTGTTCAAGCCACTTGAAGCACCGCTCCTGCGTGAGGTGACCGTCATCATGAGATATCCAGTCAAACAGACAGGCGCGAAGAACATCCAGCCCTTGCGGTAATTCCAATCCACCATAAGCTTGCTCCACTTCTGGCAAAATCTCTGGATACTTCAAAAGCATTGCCGTCAGGAGGCGTAGGCGTTCATCTCCACCTGACGCTACATGCTGCGTACCCTTATGTGGGGTCTTGTCCCCTCCAGTACTAGCCCCCTTCCCACCACGACGGCGGAACTGGGCAAAAAACATGTCCAAAAGCGAGGTTCGATACTCACTCGCCAAGGTACGATCTGGAATCAGCTGGGACAAAGACACCAAGCGCTCACGTAGTGCGGCGCGTTCGTCGGGGCCGGGCGCGTTGACACCCCCTACCAGCAAATTAAACAGCTCTTCGACCAGAGGCGTTGCACCGTCGAGCGCTTGCTGCATGGCACCGGGTCCGCCTCTTTGAATCAAGCTATCCGGATCATCCTTTGCGTCCAAGCGGCAAAAGCGCAAACGACGCTCAGGCGTCAACAGCGGGAGAGCAACTTCGCAAGACCGCAATGCCGCGCGTGCACCCGCAGCATCACCATCAAGACATATGATCGGTGCAGCAGCCATACGCCACAGCAGCATCAACTGCTCATCACCAAGTGCGGTACCTAAAGGTGCTACACCACCACGGAAGCCTGCCTGATCCAAGGCGATGACATCCATGTAGCCTTCAACAACAATAAGTTCTTCGCCACGATGCGCCGCTTCTCGGGCGTAATCGATGTTGTAAAGCGTCCTCCTCTTGGAGAAGAGTGCTGTTTCGGGGCCATTGAGGTATTTTGGCTGCCCATCTCCAAGTGTCCGACCGCCAAATGAGATCAACCTACCGCGACGATCTTTGATGGGGAACATGACGCGATTGAAGAAGAGTTCGCCGTTAGGACGCCCTTGTTCATCGCTCCGCATGACACCTGCCTTCACGAGCAACTCGGCCGTTACACCGTGTGGCCGTAACTCCTCCACAAGGCTCCGCCCATCGCCAGACCACCCCAAACCAAAACGCTCAATTGTCGCATTAGAGAGGCCGCGCTTGCGCAGATATTCCAAACCATGACGGCCTTCCGGCTGATACAACCTCCTCCGATACGAGGCCTGCACCAGGTCCAGAATATCCGATAAAGATTTAGCTTCTTGGGCACGCTGCTGTTGCTGAAAGTCTTGCTTGGGCACTTCCAAACCAGCTTCAGCAGCTAATTGTTCAACCGCTTCGGGAAAACTGCGGCCTTCACTTTGCATTACGAAAGTGATTGCATCGCCGTGGGCCCCACATCCAAAGCAATGAAAGTGGTCATCATAAACATAGAAAGATGGTGTTTTCTCACCATGGAAAGGACAGCAGATTTTCCAGTTCCGCCCAGAACGTACCATCTTATGGCGTCGCCCAATCAGGGAAGCGAGCGGCGTCCTGTTACGCAACTCATCCAAAAAGGCTGTATCAAACGCCATAATATATCTGCCTGTCCCTTTCTACCGCCTATCTACCCCTCTTATGTTTGAAACCCCCCTGCCTTTTCAAGAGTGCTGTTTTCAAACAGCTTTCGCAGCCGCATTTCATACCCCTCTTTTCAGCCAAGCATCATCACGCTGGCACCGTCATCTCTGCCTGTATTGCAGAGTCACTTAACTTAAAACGAGATACTTCTCCGTTAAGGGAGGACGCTTCATTCCTCAAATTCCGGCACGCCTTAGTCACTTCATCCACCATGGATTTATTGTGCTGCGTGTTCTGGTCCATATCGTGGATAGAGATATTTATACTCCCTATCCTTTCCGCCTCGATGGCTGTGGACTGAACAATATTACCCAACACGACCGCTATGCCATCAACATACTGATCAATGACCCGCATTGAGTGGTCAGCCACTCCTACTAGCTCAATACCCTCTCCCATTTGGCGCACTGAATCCGCAATAATCTTTTGAATTTCTCTGACAGACTGGGTCGATCTCTGTGCAAGCGCACGTATCTCAACGGCCACAACATTAAAACCACGCCCCGCCTCCCCCGCTCGCGCAGCCTCAATCCCAGCGTTCAACGCCAGCAAATTGGTCTGAAACGCCATTTCTTCAATAAAGCCTATAATGGATTCAATCTGGCGGGAGGACGCACGCAATGCCCCCATTGCTTCATTAGCTTTACGCATTGTCTGGGACACATCAACGACACTTTGATTAGCCTCTTTGGCGGCTTTTTGCGCCTCCTCCGTCGCCACAGCGGTAGTCCGCACCATCTCTGCCATTTCACCGATCGCCACAGACGCTTTCGCCAGACTTCCAGCTTGCTTGGCAGTTCTTACAGCCAGATCATCCGCCGCCGCCGCGATCTGCACAGCGCTTTCTGCAATAACAAATGCCCCCTGCCGAACATTCAGAAGAACGGACGAAATAGCAAAAAGCATTTTATTGAATTTTTCTCTAAAAATCTCAAAATCGTTCTTGAATGGTAATGTAAATTTAAAATCTAAATTTCCACCCTCGACCATTGAGACACCATAGCAAATTTCTTTTATGGTATTATTTTGTAAATTCCTTTCAGCTTCATTCTCTTTTTTTAATATAATCTCATTATTCAGCATTTCTTCTGTTTTTTTTACCATGTTTTGCTGAATCGATATTCTCTCTTTTTGGACTTTAAGTGCTGAAAGCAAAACAATCGACAAACGCCCAACGCAATCTTTTCTTCCCGTTAAATCAAGCAGGGCCGCTTCATTGACATCGTTATTTTTACTAGAAAATAGCCCAGTAATCTTCTCAACAGGTCCAGCTATATATTCAGCAGCATAATAGCCACCACACAGCAACAACACAGACTGAATTAATAAAAAGTAATATTTTGCACCTTGATACTCAAAGCCTAAGCTGCCCTGTAAAAAAGGCCCTAGTCCGAGAACCAAAATTGCAAAGATAATAAAAACCCACATTCGCTGCCGAATGAGGGCATCTCTCTTAAACCATTTAAACATTTGTAAATGACTCCCAAGCTAAACAACCTAGACTTGTCGTTTATTGCAACTTGGGAGCGTAGATCAGAATTTGTTAATAAAAAGGAAAAATTAAACTTCAGTTCATTAATTGTAATATTTTACGCAAGGCGCGCCTTCACTTTGCCACTCGCCGTAGCTGGGTCTAGCTCCGCACCGAAACGAGCCTTCAATACGCCCATCACTTTGCCCATGTCTTTCATGCTCTCAGCCCCCGTCTCGGCAACAGCTTCTTCAATTGCTGCATCCAGCGCCGCGTCATCAAGAGCGGGAGGCAAATAGGTTTGGATTGTCGCAATCTCACCCTCTTCCTTCTCCGCCAATTCTGGACGGTCTCCCTTACGGTAAAGAGCAGCCGCCTCCACGCGGGACTTAATCATTGAACGCAGCGTCGCGATAATATCGGCTTCGGTAACATCTGCCCCTTTCGCGCGGGCATTGACATCGAGGTCCTTTAGCTTCGCTGTAATGCCGCGAATTTGAGCCACTTTTTCTGACTGCCCAGCCTTCATGGCGGCTTTAAGATCATCCATAATTTGCGTGCGCAGAGTCATTATTTCATTCCCTTGGTTCGAACACGTATCCGCAGCTTCACGGAACGTCATGCCCATTGAACTTGCACAAATCACTTACGACAACAACGACACACCTCTTGTGAGAAAAAAATTCCCACCCATCTAAGGCAAAGCTTCCGATGGGAAAAAACTTCCCATTTCCCCTGAAACGCACTATATGGGCCAACAAAGAGACGAAAACCGGAGACGTCCGCAACATGGACATCGACACCATCATTGATAAAGCTGGCGGAGCAGACAAAATCGCTTCTCTGACAGGCGTCGGACTGGAAGCTGTGCGCAAATGGCGCCAATCGCGCACTGTCCCGACCAAGCATTGGCCAGCATTATTACTCGTCCCCGGTATTACCGTTCAGGATCTCACGGATATCAATCCCCCCACCGCTACGCCAAAGGAAATGGACATGACCAACACCGCCCCTCCCGGCGCAAACGCCGCCCTTGTCCTTGCGGATGGCACCATCCTTTGGGGTCGTGGATTCGGCGCTTATTCAGACGGTTCAGTCGGTGAGCTTTGCTTCTCCACCGGTATGACCGGATATCAGGAAACGCTGACGGACCCTTCCTTCGCAGGGCAAATCGTCACCTTCACATTCCCGCATATCGGTAATGTTGGCACCAATGCTGACGACGATGAGGCCGCCGCAATGGCTGCCCTCGGCGCTGTCGTCAAAGAAGACATTTCTGCTCCAGCAAATTGGCGCTCCCACGCGACTTTTGACGCATGGTTGAAGACGCAGAAGCGCCCCGGCATCAGCGGCGTCGATACCCGCGCCGTCACGCGTATTTTGCGCGAAAAAGGCCCACAAACCGCTATTCTAGCCTTTCCGGAAAATGGCCACATCGACACAGCTGCCCTGCTTGAAAGCGCTAAGAGCTGGCCTGGCCTTGAAGGAATGGATCTCGCCAAAGAAGTCACTCGCCCCAAGCGGAACTGGACACAAGGCGTCTGGGAAAACGACCGCCCAGAACGGACACAAAATCGCCGTCGTGTGGTCGCTATGGACTATGGCGCCAAAGACAACATCCTGCGTTGCCTCGTCACCGCCGGTTGTGACGTTACCGTCCTGCCCGCAACAGCAACAGGTGCTGAAATTCTTGAACTCGCCCCTGAAGGCGTTTTCCTCTCCAATGGCCCCGGCGACCCAGCCGCGACCGGCACTTATGCCGTACCCGCAATCCGCGAAGTACTTGACGCTAACGTGCCTGTTTTCGGCATTTGCTTAGGCCATCAGTTGCTTGCACAAGCTCTCGGTGGAAAGACCTATAAGCTTGACCGCGGACACCGCGGTGCCAACCAGCCCGTCAAAGACCTGACAACAGGAAAAGTCGAAATCACGAGCCAAAACCATGGCTTTGCAGTCGATGAAAAATCACTGCCAGCAGACGTCAAAGTAACGCATACTAGCCTGTTTGACGGCTCTAACGAGGGCATTGCATCCACCACGAAAGACGCCTTCTCGGTGCAATACCACCCAGAAGCTAGCCCCGGCCCATCAGACAGCTTCTACCTTTTTGAACGCTTCGTTGCGGTCATGGACCGCCGCGCCACCCAGAACGCCGCCAGCAAGGAGGCTTGAGCCATGCCTAAACGGACAGATATCAAATCCATCCTCATTATCGGCGCCGGCCCCATTGTCATCGGCCAAGCCTGTGAGTTCGATTATTCCGGCGCGCAGGCATGCAAAGCCCTGCGCGAAGAAGGCTACCGCGTCATTCTAATCAACTCCAACCCCGCTACGATCATGACCGATCCGGGCTTGGCTGACGCGACCTACATTGAGCCGATCACGCCAGAATTCGTCGAGCGCATCATCCTCAAGGAAAAGCCAGACGCGGTTCTACCAACCATGGGTGGCCAGACAGCACTTAACGCGGCAATGGCACTGGATCGCTCAGGCTTTCTCGTAAAGCATGGCGTTGAACTCATCGGCGCTAAAGCGGATGTTATTGACCGCGCGGAAGACCGCCAGCAATTCCGCGAAGCAATGGACGAAATCGGAATCGAAAGCCCACGCTCCACCATTGCACACACACTTGAAGAAGCACGCGAAGCGCTCAAGGACGTCGGCCTACCCGCCATTATTCGCCCGTCCTTCACCATGGGCGGCGCAGGCGGTGGTATCGCGTACAACCGCGAAGAATTTGACCAGATTGTCGCAGGTGGCCTTGATGCCTCTCCAACCACCGAAGTCCTGATTGAAGAATCCGTCCTCGGGTGGAAAGAGTTCGAGATGGAAGTTGTCCGCGACGTAGCGGATAACTGCATCATCATCTGCTCAATCGAAAATATTGACCCGATGGGCGTCCATACCGGCGACTCCATCACCGTAGCTCCTGCGCTAACGCTGACGGACAAAGAATACCAGCGCATGCGTGATGCTTCCATCGCATGCTTACGCAAGATCGGTGTCGAAACCGGCGGATCTAACGTTCAGTTTGGCGTGAATCCAAAAGACGGCCGCATGGTTGTCATTGAGATGAACCCGCGCGTTTCCCGCTCTTCTGCACTGGCATCGAAAGCAACCGGCTTCCCGATTGCAAAAATCGCAGCAAAGCTTGCTGTCGGTTACACACTCGACGAGTTGAAAAACGATATCACTGGCACAACGCCTGCCAGCTTCGAGCCGACCATTGACTACGTTGTAGCGAAAATCCCCCGCTTCACATTCGAGAAGTTCCCCGGCTCACCTGCACTGCTTTCCACATCCATGAAATCCGTGGGTGAAGCAATGTCCGTCGGGCGCTCCTTCGCTGAAGCAATTCAAAAGGGCCTGCGTTCAATGGAAACCGGCCTCACAGGGCTGGACCCCGTTGAGGCCCCGGGCGATGGGTCACACGACGCCTTCCGCGCTGCCCTGACAGAGCCGCGTCCAGAGCGCATTCTGCTCGCCGCCCAAGCCCTGCGCGCAGGACTTACTGTCGAGGAAGTCTACGAAGCATCACGCCTTGAGCCATGGTTCTTACGCCAGTTTGAAGACATCATCGCCGCTGAGCGCGAAGTTGAAGCAAATGGCCTGCCACAAGACGCTTATAATCTACGCCGCTTGAAAGCTCTTGGCTTTTCAGACGCACGCTTGGCAGCTTTGAGCGGCAAAAGCGCCGTCGACGTTGCTACCCTTCGCCAAAGTGTCGACGTCACGCCAGTCTACCGCCGCATTGACACTTGCGCGGCAGAATTCGCATCCGACACGCCTTATTTGTACAGCACTTACGAAGGCGGATACGGCACCCCAGAGTGCGAAAGCCGCCCTACGGCGCGCGACAAAATCGTTATTCTCGGCGGCGGTCCAAACCGTATCGGTCAAGGCATTGAGTTTGACTACTGCTGTGTACACGCCGCTTATGCGCTACGCGAAGCAGGCTTCGAAACCATCATGGTTAACTGTAACCCTGAAACGGTTTCCACAGATTACGACACGTCAGACCGCCTATACTTCGAGCCTCTGACCGCCGAAGACGTCATTGCCCTGATCCGTACAGAACAAAAGGGTGGCAACATTCTCGGCTGTATCGTTCAGTACGGTGGCCAGACCCCGCTGAAGCTCTCCCGTGCCCTTGAAGAGGCAGGCATTCCTCTGCTCGGCACGCCTGCCGATGCGATTGACCGTGCAGAAGACCGTGAACGCTTCCAAGCTATGCTCCGCAAGCTTGGCCTGCGCCAGCCAAAGAATGGCATCGCGCACAATCCTGCTGAAGCGCAAAAAGTGGCCGAAGAAGTCGGTTACCCCGTCGTTGCTCGCCCATCTTACGTATTGGGCGGCCGCGCGATGGAAATCGTGTACGACAATGCCGGTCTGAAACGCTACCTGACGGAAGTTCTGTCCGCTGCTGGGCCAGAAGTTTCAACAGGACCCGTTCTGTTGGACCACTACCTAAACGACGCCATTGAGGCCGACGTAGACTGCATCGCTGATGGCGAAAATGTCTATGTTGCGGGCGTAATGGAGCATATTGAAGAAGCCGGTATTCACTCAGGTGACTCAGCTTGCTCACTGCCTCCTTACACGCTGTCCCCCGCGCTTGTGACCGAACTGCGTGAGCAGACCGAAGCCATGGCGCGTGAGCTCGGTATTCGTGGCCTGATGAACGTGCAATACGCTATTAAGGATGATGAAGTATTCGTCCTCGAAGTGAACCCACGTGCATCTCGTACAGTGCCATTCGTTGCTAAAGCTACAGGCGTCCCCGTTGCGAAGATTGGTGCACGCGTAATGGCAGGCGCTAAACTTTCCGAGTTCCAACTAGATGGCGGCGCCGTATCCCCTCACGTTGCTGTCAAAGAAGCGGTCTTCCCATTCCACCGTTTCGCAAACGCAGACACGGTGCTCGGCCCAGAAATGCGCTCCACCGGCGAAGTCATGGGGCTAGATTCCAGCTTTGAGCGTGCCTTTGCCAAGTCCCAGTTGGCTGCAGGCGTCAAGTTGCCCAATAGTGGCACGGTGTTCCTCTCCGTACGTGACAGCGACAAACGCCATGTCCAGCCGATTGCTCGCAAACTGGTCGAAATGGGCTTCACCATCCTTGCTACAGCAGGAACTGCCGCGCGTCTGGAAGAAGCCAATATTCCGGTCAAGCATGTCAATAAAGTCATGCAAGGCCGCCCAAACTGCGTTGACTCTATCCGCTCCGGCGATGTCCAGATGGTCATCAACACTTCACAGGGTGGCCAAGCAACGCGCGATAGCTTCGACATCCGCCGCGGTGCACTGACCATGGGCATCCCTCATTACACAACCATCGCCGGTGCGCGTGCAGCAACTTACGCTATCGACGCTCTACGCGATGATGACATGGGCGTTGCGCCGCTCCAGTCTTACTTCCAAGGCGAGTACTAATTGTTGCCCCTTGATGGGCAGGCCCAGCCTGCCCATCAAGGGCTCCCACATTACCTTGCGCAGGACCAAACAAGCATCGTCTCTTTAATTAAATTTGCAGCACCGGGCCGCCCGCAACGGGACATATAAGATATCGAATGCGGCATCTTTTGTGGCTCCTGCACCAACGAGCCTAAAAACCAGTGTCCCGCCCAACATCAAAGCTTACAAAAGCGTTCCGCTAGAGCCATACGCGCTTGCTAAGCTCGTAGTCCTGATAAAACCCTTCTTTACTTTTTATCATGTATAGAACGAATTCAATAAAAGAAATCGCGTATATTATTACAACGGGAATACCCAATAATAAATCGCCCTGCATTGCACATGAGAGCGTGATGATACCTGCTTTATTATACCCGAGGTATAACTTATGCAGGCCGAAAATACCTAGGAAAAATACTTATCTCTGCATCTGTACTATGGAGAAAAAAACTCCGCTGTGCGTCCCCCAACAGGGATAAAATGAACGCCATACCCCATCCAAAAGAACGCACCTGAGCTTTAATATTCATTGATGAAAAACGACGCCGCAGCCCGTCATTACCATTAATAGAACCCTCATCCTTGATGACATTATAATCTAAAATCCTAGCGTGCATGTGCTTAGCATTTTTAGCTTAAATATGTTTCGCCAACGTACTCTAATAATCTGGCAGTTAATGACAAAAATTAGGTGTTCAAAAGCTTGAGAAATCCAAAACCTTGATTTTCTCTACCAAAAATGCTACATTCATCGGCTAACCATAAACTGACAGCAAGCTTCTCAAGGACAATCAGAGTGCAGAAGACCCCAATGACCGCCACGGGACTCCAGCGTCTCGAGGACGAACTTCGCCGCCTCAAATCAGAAGATCGTCCAGCCGTCATCCGCGCCATCGCCGAGGCACGCGCTCATGGCGACTTGTCGGAGAATGCTGAGTACCACGCAGCTCGCGACCGCCAGTCCTTTATCGAAGGCCGTGTGCTGGAACTGGAAAGCATCGTTTCTTCTGCCGAGGTCATTGACCCTTCAACGATTACCGGCACCCGCATCAAGTTCGGCGCACATGTCGAACTCGTTGACGAAGAGACAGACAAAGAAATCAACTATCAAATCGTGGGCCTACACGAAGCAGATATTAAACAACAGCTGATTTCTATCTCATCTCCACTCGCTAAGGCCTTGATCGGCAAAGACGTTGGTGACACCGTATCCGTCCCGGCCCCAGGTGGGGACCGCACTTATGAAATCTTGAAGGTCACTTATAAATAATGTCACACTCTGCGACGACGCTCCGCTCTCCCGTCACCCTAAAAGATGTGGAGGATGCGCGTCGCCGCATTGCGCAGACCATTGTACGCACACCAACAATTAAGTGCCCTGCTCTTGAGCGAATTACTGGGGCAGAGATTACCCTCAAGCTTGAGAACCTGCAGCCCATAGGCTCGTTCAAAGAGCGCGGGGCCGCCAACAAGATAGCACTTCTAACAGAAGAAGAGCGCAAGCGCGGGGTTATTGCAGCCTCAGCAGGCAACCACGCACAAGGCGTGGCACGCCAAGCAAGCCTGCTTGGGATCAATGCCACCATTGTCATGCCCAAATACACTCCAATGACAAAAATTGCGGCTACACAGAGTTGGGGCGCAAAAATTGTGTTGGCAGGAGAAGACTTTACGCAAGCCAGCCAGACGGCACAGACATTGATGGAAGAAGAAGGCCGCGTTCTCATCCATCCATTTAACGACCCTGCGGTTATTGCTGGACAAGGCACAGTTGCCTTGGAGCTGTTGGAAGACTGCCCCGACATCGATACCCTTGTCGTCCCAATTGGCGGCGGCGGCCTTTTAGGGGGCATGGCCACAGTTATGGCCGCCCTGCGGCCTGACATCGAAATCATCGGCGTGCAGGTAGATGCCTATGCCTCACTCAATCAGTTCCCACAGGAAGGCATGCCCGTCAAAGGTGGCAGCACGATTGCAGAAGGCATCGCCGTTCAAAAACTAGGCAATCACTGCCTAGACAGTTTTAGGCACCTCATCTCGCGAGTTATGGTTGTCAGTGAACTGGAAGTTGAGAGCGCTGTCACAACGCTCGCCGAAAAAGCGAAGCAGGTGTGTGAGGGCGCTGGCGCAACGGGCTTAGCAGCCGTACTTGCCAATCCAGAATTTTTCCGTGGCCGTAAAGTTGCTATTCCCCTCTCAGGCGGGAACATCAACGCCCGGATCCTCGCCAACACGATTTTGCGCTCCCTCTTACGAGACGGCCGTATCTTGCGTCTTATTTTCCAAATTCCAGATCGTCCGGGTATTTTGGCAGATATTGCTCAACGTATTGGCGACCATGGCGGCAATGTCATTGAAGTGTCACATCATAGACTTTTCGCCGCCCCTTCGGTACAAACAGCCGAACTTGTAGTCATGATTGAAGCACGAGACACAAATCATGCTACAGAAATTGAACGAGAACTCTCTGAACACTATATTATTCGTAGAGACTGACATAAAATTGTCATATATATTTGTGTTTTATTGCAACAAGAGGCACTTTAAACCCCGTTTCATAAAACTATCACAAGATTAAAGGAACTAATCTTCATAGGTTGCGGCGGACCAAACCGCCGCCTCCTTGGCGGTATCTCAGTAGCCAAGGGATTGCATACCTAATGAAGAAGACTTTCCTGCTGACGACCTGCCTTTGCACATTTGCCGCGACACACGCTGACGCAGCAGTATCAGGCCATCAGCACCGCCATCATGCAGCAGCCAATCACACGGCCTCTAAGCCTGTATCTGTTGCAACGCCATCCACGGCGCGCAACACGGCGGCAGCACCTTCTGCCTTTGCAGCATCTAACCCTCAGCCTGTGCGCTCTGCACGAGTTGTTAAATCTGCTCCCGCTCAGGCAGAAACGATGGTCGTGCTCGGTGCAGGCGCAGCTCGTGAAACACAATCCATTTCACGGCGCACTCTTCAGGAAGTCGCACCCGGCACAAACCCCATGAAAACCCTCTCTAAGCTCCCGGGCGTGATGTTCAGTTCTTCTGATCCGCTGGGCTCCTATGAGTGGTCCCAGCAGATTTTGGTTCGCGGCTTTGATCAGGGCCGCCTTGGCTACACAATGGACGGCATCCCTCTTGGGAACATGGCTTACGGGAATACCAACGGCCTCTCCCCCAATCGTTCATTGCAAATCGAAAATAACGGCCCGTCTTCATTGGCTCAGGGCGCGGGATCGGTAGGCATCGCTGCCTCCAACGACCTTGGCGGCACCATGCAGTTCACCTCAATTGATCCGACGGACAAATTCGGAGCGGACCTAGCCGGTACAATTGGCTCCGCTACCACTTGGCGTACATTTGCCCGCATCAATAGCGGCATCCTACCGACAGGCGGCAAATTCTACGTATCTTACGATTATCAAGACGCCGACAAGTGGAAAGGCTACGGCAAACAAAAGCAACAACAGGCTAACGCCAAGTTGGTACAACCTTTAGGTGAATACCTAAAACTTACCGTGTTTGGTGATTGGTCACTGCGTAAAGAAAACGATTATCAGGACCTTTCAGTCGCTACAGTCAATAAATATGGCTATAACGTAGATAACATCACCAATAATTACGCTCTGGCCAAGCAGGTCGCTACAAGCTCGACCTCACAGTGCCCGGCGGGCATTGGCACAACCAATTACGGCGATTGCCAAGATTTCGCTTACTGGAATGCTGCTGGTCTGCGCCAAGATGCTCTCGGTTATGGCCGCTTAGACTTTCACACAAACGACCGCTTCAAAGGCTTTGCTACCGTTTACGGACACACGAATAGCGGTGAAGGTGTTTGGGCTACCCCGTACACGGCAACCCCTGCGTCGTTGGGCGGTACGCCAATTTCTATTAGAACAACCGAATACAGCATTCATCGTATTGGTTTCCTGACGGGTGCCAGCTACCAGCTTTCAAACCACTTAATTGAAGCTGGGTTCTGGTTCCAGGATAATAACTTTAAGCAAGCACGTCGCTTCTATGCTTTGCCTGAAAACAACCCACCAGGCACTCTGCATTGGTACAAAAACAATGCTTTCGCAACACAATGGCAGAACAGCTACAATACAAAAACCTACCAAATCCACCTTCAAGACACGTGGAAAATTACCAACGCACTTAAAGCAAATTACGGCTTTAAATCTCTTATCGTTAACAATTCAGCTATAGCACTGCCCGGCAATTATATGGGCACACCTACGACGTCGACCTTCCCTACAGGAAAGATCAGCGCAACAGACGGCTTCTTGCCACAGGTCGGTGTTAACTACCGCATCAACCATAACAATGAAATTTTTGCCGACTTCGCACGTAATATGGCGGCATTTGATGCGTCAGGAACAGGGCTGAGCCCGTTTGCCATGAAGGCAAATGTTTTTGATGCGACCGCTCGCAGCATTAAACCTGAGCATTCCAACACAGAAGAACTTGGCTACCGCTACCATGATAGCAAAATCCAAGCCTCTCTTACTGGGTACTATGTTCAGTTCCAAAACCGTCTGCTTGCTATTTCTCAGGGCGTCGGTGTGCAAGGCCTGCAATCCGTCATCAGCAACGTCGGCAGCGTGACAGCTCGCGGTATTGATGCCGCATTTAACTATAACTTCACCACAGATTGGTCTTTCTACGCGTCCTACGCCTTCAACAATTCCTACTACAATAACGACCTTACGACCGGCGGAATAACCTACCGCACTGCAGGCAAAAGCGTAGTAGCGATGCCGCGCAACCTCGCCAACGTACAGCTTAGCTACGACAATGGCTCTGTATGGGGCAACGTGCTCATGCAGTTCCAAGATCGCCGGACCTACACATACACCAATGATCAGTGGATCGACCCGAACGCGATCTTTAACCTGAACGTTGGTTACCGCTTCCACAGCCAGAACATTGTTCTGCGCGGGCTTGATGCGCAGATCAACGTTACGAACCTGTTTGACAAGCGTTACGTGGCGACGGTTGGATCAACGGGCTACCTGCCGTCCGACCCTTCAGGCACTTATCCAACGCTGCAGGCAGGCGCGCCGCGCATGGTCTTCTTCACAATCCGCAAGCATTTCCAATAAGCGGACATAAAAAAAGAGCCAGATCGAAACTCTGGCTCTTTGCTAAATTCGGACTGATTATTTCGGCGGCGGCCAACGCAGGCGCGGTTCTGACCTAGAGCGCTCTTCCAAAGGATGCTCCTCCGGAACTGAAGCGCCGAGCATGGGCCGCCGTCCAGTTCCACCACGATAAGCACCATCTGGCCGAATATCCAACCTTACAGAAGGCTGTGAAGCCGTCGGCGGTTGTTGGGCCTCCTGCCCACGCCAAGGCATGGTTGCCGTTTTTGGCGGAGCCGCGTGTGTATGCCATTCGTCGGCACGGGCATTCGTAACGCGGACCTGTGTTAAAGAAGCCCGCGAAAGCTCCTCTCTCAACACACTCACCTCATCTTCGAGCCGCGCGATTCGAAAGCGCATTCCCATCACGAAAAACGGCGTGAGTAGAAATGCTATTGCGATCAACGCAATGAGGAGCCCTGCAAAAACGATAAACCAGTCCGGCATCCACGTCAGATCAAACATACGTGTCTACCCAATTGGCACCACTGCCGCGCATTGATTGCGCAAACAATGGTGAGGTCTAATTACATCCCTAACGCGCGGCGATAAATGTCCAGCAGCGTTTCTTGCTCTTCTACTTCGGCAGGCTCCTGCTTGCGCAGTTTGATAATTTGGCGGATCACTTTCACGTCAAACCCAGCAGATTTGGCTTCAGAAAAAATATCCTTAATGTCGCCAGCTAGCGCTTTACGTTCTTCTTCGAGGCGCTCGACGCGCTCAATGATGGAACGCAGGCGGTCTGCCGCAATACCACCGGTTGCCGCATCTTCGTGGCGGTTATCTGCATCCATCTCTGTTCTCCTTACTTTATAAGCCATCACCACATGGGCGCGATGTACGCCGCGCTTATCGTGATCAAGGCCGTATGGTCAACGGTCTTGTACGTACAATTCGTGAACGCTGCTACCGCCAAGTTTCAGCATTCATTCATCACACCTCAGCGATCAACCTGCCAGAACATCTTGACAGAAAGCCCTATGAGGCTGAACTACTCCACTTGCCCGCGAAGACCTGAACCCTAATGCCTTTCACCCGCACAACGGGCGGGTCGCAAAGTCGGAGAGTCAACATGGAATCCGTTCAGCAGGTCGAGCCATTCGACTACATCATCTTTGGTGCCACTGGCGACCTGACAATGCGCAAGCTTTTGCCTGCGCTCTACAACAAGCTTCGCCTTGGTCAGGTTCCCGCTGATGCCCGCATTATTGGTACCGCCCGCACAACGCTAGACCGCGACGCTTACATTGCGCGCGCTCGCGATGCGCTACAGCACTTCATCCCAGCCAAGTTTTTGTTCCCAAATCTTCTTGAGCAATTCTTGGGAATGATCAGCTATGTCACGCTGGATGGCACAAGTGCCGACAGTAACTGGGGCGAACTCGCCGCCGAACTCAGCAGTTCTCCAGCAAGCCGCATCCGCGTATTCTACTTCGCAACAGCCCCTCAGCTGTACGAAGCCATCTGCGCAAATCTGCATGCCAAAGAAATTCTGACCCCAGAATCGCGCGTCGTGCTGGAAAAGCCAATCGGGACGAGCCTTGAAACGGCTGATGCCATCAACGAAGGCGTCGGCAAGTTCCTTCCCGAAAAGCAAATCTATCGCATCGACCATTATCTGGGCAAAGAAACCGTCCAGAACGTACTGGCTTTGCGTTTTGCCAACCCCCTCCTCAACGCAATCTGGTCTGCTGAGCACATTAAAAGCGTACAGATCACCGCAGCAGAGGTGGTCGGTGTTGAAGGGCGCGCTTCCTACTACGACACGTCAGGCGCATTGCGTGACATGATTCAGAACCACCTTTTACAGGTTCTCTGTCTTGTCGCCATGGAGCAACCTGAAACGTTGGAAGCAGATTGCGTCCGTAACGCGAAGCTGGCCGTTCTCAAGGCTCTGCGTCCAATCAAAGAAGACCAAGTCGCGAACGAAACGGTACGCGCCCAATATACGAAGGGTGCGGTTGATGACCATGCTGTGCCAGGATATCTGGAAGAGCTTGGCCAAGACAGCAACACGGAAACATACGCTGCCGTCCGCACTTGGGTGGATACCCCACGCTGGAAGGATGTACCGTTCTACATCCGCACAGCAAAGCGCTCCAAGCGTAAGGTCAGCGAAATTGTCATTCAATTCCGCGAAACCGCGCAGTCGCTCTTTGGTGCAGTTCCGGGCAATCGGCTTGTTATTCGCGTACAGCCTAACGAAGGCGTTGAGCTGAACCTGAACGTCAAGAACCCTATCCTTGACGAATACCAGCTCGAAACCGTGAAGCTTGATGCGCCAATTAAAGTCGAGGGCGGCCCATTCCCCGACTCATACGAGCGCCTCCTGCTGGATGCCGTCCGTGGCAACCCCATTCTCTTCATCCGCCGCGATGAAGTGGACGCAGCATGGGTCTGGGCTGAATCCATCCTCAATGCTTGGGCCGATAAAAAAGCGCCTATGCACAGCTACGCAGCAGGTTCATACGGTCCTGACGCAGCTAAAGCGCTCCTAGCTGAACACGGGGACCGCTGGCATGAGGATATGGTGTGAGCGGTAAAACTACGAATAATACGAACAACACCGCACCCCGTCTTGGACGGGGGCGGCGCAAACCACGCACACTCAAGCAGCATTTTTTAAGACGTTTGCTCGTGATCGTGCCGGCGTTTCTGTTGATGTTTGTGATCGTCAAGTCAGGCTGGCTTGATGTCTCCTACGACAAAATCCGCTTTAACGAGCTAAGCTGGTTCGATAACACGGCACTTGTTGAGCATCTTCGCCTTGTCGTCACACATGACGGCTTGACTGATTTGCCACGTAACTGCCTTGTTTTTTCACTGCTAAACGGTGACGTTTCGAACAACGTTGTGGATATGGACGTTCTCGGTCGACATGGGCATGACTGCCCCGGTGATAAGCCATCTGCCGATAAACTCTTTTCTTTAAAAGTTGATCGTACGGGCCACACCATCCAAACGGATGCAGGCTCACCGGGTAATTTCCACCCGATCCAGCCGTAAAAGTCGTTGCGGGGCTTGCTTACCCCCGCAACACACTCCGCAAAAACCGTCCTCCGTGAAGCAACGCACGCTGACCGTCTTTCAAAAATGAATAGCCGTTCAAGAAGCCATGAATCATGCGTGGATAGTGCAAATGCTCTGCCCGGACGCCATTGTCCCGTAAAAGACGCGTGTAAAGCCCCCCCTCGTCCCGCAGGGGATCAAAGCCGGCCGTCACGGTCATTGCGGGCGGTAAGTCCGTTAGGCTCTCCGCAAGCACGGGAGAAAACCTTGGATCAAACAACTCACGATACTGGGACAAGACCTGCCCACAATACCAGTTCATAACGTCTTCCGTGAGCATATAACCCTGAGCAAAACGAAAGCGTGACTCCGGTGCAATCGCACCTGTGAGGGCCGGGTAAAACAACAACTGACCTTTTATTCTTTGCGGCAAAGCCTCACGCGCCCATTGCCCCAACCCAGCGGCCAATGTTCCTCCCGCACTATCTCCCGCTACCGCCAACGGTACTCCGGGCATTGTCTCTGCAATCCATTGCAATGCAGCTTGAGCGTCATCTATCGCGGCAGGGAAGCGGTGCTCCGGCGCAAGGCGATAGTCGAGCGAAACCACCATAGCCTTAGAATGCGCCGCCAAACGGCAGCAAATCCCATGGTGGGAGCGAACACCGCAATGCACAAAACCGCCACCGTGAAGAAATAAAACAATACCCTTAACGTTACCCTTTGGCCGAAATACCCGCCCCTTCAACGAACGCCCAGCCACGGGAAGAGAGATATCTTGCCACCGTCGCAAACGTAGTGATGAGAGGCCGACCGGGAAACACGGCCTATCCGTTACGCGCCTCAAACGCTCTAAAGCCGCCTCATCCGGGAACGGACCCGGCACCTCCGGAACTAACGGCCGCTCTTGCGGCGGCGCAGATGAGCGCCCACGCGGCTTCCTGTTTATGAAGAAAAGAGCAAGGCGAATACCAAGGGTCGGTTTCATAAAAACACCATGCACCATCCATTTGTAAAAGTCTCGACTTGACGCGCACTCACATTAGACGCAGTTTGCGCCAGCCAGACGGCTGGACGATCGCTGGCGCAGGGATGAGGATCTTTGCGCGGGAGGAAAGTCCGGGCTCCATGGGACAACGGTACCGGCTAACAGCCGGCGGGGGCGACCCTAGGGAAAGTGCCACAGAAAACAGACCGCCCGCCGGAGTGTCCCTTAAGGGTCACTTGCGGGTAAGGGCGAAACGGTGCGGTAAGAGCGCACCGCGAGGCCGGCAACGGTCTTGGACACGGTAAACCCTACCGGGAGCAAAACCGAATAGGAACAACCGGCCATCTCGGTGGCCAGGGGCTGTCTCACCCTGTTGTTCGGGTTGGTTGCGCGAGGCCTGCAGTAATGTAGGTCCCAGAGGAATGATCGTCCCGCTTTGAGCGGACAGAACCCGGCTTACAGGCCGTCTGGCTCCTCCAAACTTACGCAAACACGGAATCCAGCCATTCGTTTTGCACGCGGATTCCATGCCCTTGGGGTATTCGTCCATGACTATTTATGAGAACAAAATAGGAACAAATATTGACGAAATAAAAGCAAATTCTTTTTGGTAATTGGAAAATCCTAAAAGAACGTAAAAAACCGGGCCATAGTTCCGCCATAAAAAAAAGGCGCAGTTTTCTGCGGTTTTTCTGAGCTTTATGTTTGACGTCCCATAAAATCCCATGATATCCCAAATTATACCAAATCTGTACTTCTGTAACCAAATGAAGCCCGAAGGTGGCGTAGGGAGGCACATTGATCATGAGTATGTTCCTCGGTACGCACCTGAATCGTTTCGATGCTAAAGGACGCGTCTCCATTCCTGCGCCATTCCGCTCCGCATTAAGGGATCAGGCCAAACCACAGGAACCACTCGTGATCCTGCGGCCATCACACCTGAACCCTTGCATTGAGGCATGGACAGCTACCGGCTTTGCATCACTGGCAGAGCCATTAAGCGAATACGACCCGTTTTCCGAAGACCACGAGGACCTCGCCACCAGCCTATATGCCGACGCATATCCACTCGACAGCGACAAAGAGGGCCGGATCATCCTACCAGATGTTCTACGCCAGCACGCTGACCTGACGGATGAAGTCGCCTTCATGGGACTTGGGCGTGTCTTCCAACTCTGGAACCCTGCCGCAGCCGCAGAGCGCCGCCAACAAGCGCGCAGCCGGGCACGCAGTCTGACAAGCAAGAAAAACGCCCCGACAGGAGGCGCTCAATGAAGCCCATTACTCTGGTCCATGAAGGCCACCTCCCCGTTATGTTGAATGAGGTGCTGGACAGCCTGAACCCTCAGGACGGTGGGCGTTACCTCGATGGAACATTCGGCGGTGGCGGATACACGCGCTCAATCCTAAATGCCGCGAACTGCACCGTACACGGCATTGACCGTGACCCAACAGCCATCGAACGCGGCAACGCCATGGCTGCCGAAGCGGAAGGACGCCTTTTCCTCCACCATGGTCCCTTCAGCCGCATGGATGAGCTGGCCGGCTCTTATGCACCGTTTGACGGGATCGTGCTGGATCTAGGGGTTTCTTCTTTTCAAATCGACCAAGGCGAACGTGGTTTTTCATTCCGGCATGACGGCCCGCTCGACATGCGTATGGGCGATACGGGCCCAACCGCAGCGGATTTAGTCAACACTCTGCCTGAAGCTGAATTGGCCGATATTCTTTACCGCTATGGCGAAGAACGGCTCTCCCGCAGGATTGCACGCACCATTGTGCAGGTACGGCAAAGCACTCCGTTCGAAACCACAGGGCAACTGGCCGAGACAATCCGCCGCTGCGTCCCGCGGGATCGCTCCGGGATTGACCCTGCGACACGCAGCTTTCAAGGCCTACGCATTGCCGTCAATGATGAGTTGGGAGAGTTAGAGCGCGCTCTGGACGTCGCGCCTCAGCTCCTCGCACCGAATGGCGTTTTCGTTGTGGTTACCTTCCATTCGCTGGAAGACCGCCTTGCGAAGCGCGCCATGGCGATCCATGCGGGCCGGGTCTCAAACCCGTCGCGCTATGCCCCGATCTCGCACGAACAGACGTCTTCCGCCTTCCGTCTTGCACATACGCGCCCACGCGCCGCAACGGAAGACGAAATCCGTCTTAACCCGCGCGCACGCAGCGCCCGTCTGCGCGCGCTCATCCGCACCGCCCCTTCCTCTGACCTGAAAACCTCAGGAACGCTTGCATGATCCGGCCATTCACCTTCGCTTGCGCTTTTCTTGCCGCTGCATCTGGTTTGTTTCTCTACACGAAGAAACATAACACAACAGTGCTCGACCAAAGTATTACGCAGATCGTGCGTGATACGCAGAAAATCCAGTCGCAGACAGCAATGCTGCGCACCGAGTGGGCGTTGTTGAATCAACCGGACCGCCTCAATGCACTGAGCGCACGCTTCCTGCCTGATTTACATCCGATGACACCTGAGCAATTCGTCCGTTTGAGCGCAGTAGAAGCAAAATTACCCGCACCAGGCGGGCAGGCTCCCGCTCATCAAGCTGAAGAAACATTGGCAGCGAACATTCCCGTTCCCTCTGCGCCTGCTCCTGCCCCGCATGTAGCGGCACGCCCAACGGCAGTCCCTGCACCAGCCTCAATTCACCGCACCGAGCCAGCTATCCGCGTTGCAGCAAACGCCCCAGCACCGTCTGCTAGCGTTACTCATTCACACGCGGACCGCATAGTCCACACACACGAGCACCTCACGAGCTTGGCGAGTGCAGAACCCGCACGCACCCCTGAAACGAATATTCTTCCTCCGGCTCATGTGCGGCTTGCGAGCTTCCATGGCCAACGTCAGGCAACAAGCATTGCGACGACATGGCATAATAATGCCGTACCACGCCCTCAAAGCCTGACACACTTGGCAGATGCCCGTCCGCACATCCGACATAAATTTACAGAGAACGCAAACGACGCATTGCCGCCGCCCGCTCCGTTAGCTAACTGAACTTTTAAAATACCGCCCGAGCAAGCACTACCTACTCATCTTCTCGGGCGACACCCATCTCAGCCGGGGATAGCACCGCAAGATGCCTGACGATGTGCAGCCAACACCGCAACGCAATGCTGCGGCTCAGGTAAAAAAACAACGGTCGCCCTCACGAGACGAGAGGAAAAAAGGCGGCTTCGATAAAGACCAATCTCATGGGCGCCTCCTATGGGTTGGTATGGGCTTTTTAGCGCTCTACGGTGCCGTTGCCCTCAAAGCATCAATGGCGACAGTCCTCATGCCCATGGCCCCTGAGGCACGTCAGATAGCACCACAAGTGCCAGTCATCCCTAAGATCGACCCACATGCCTCGTTGACCAGCGACTTCTCATTGCCGTCGGTCAAGCGTGCCAGCATCACTGACCGAAACGGGCAAATTCTTGCGCTCTCCCTGCCCGTGGCCCAAGTCTACGCCAACCCGATGGAACTTATTGACCCGCAAGACGCGGCAAAAAAGCTCCGCCACGTCATTCCAACTTTGGATGAAGCCGAGACGGTACGGCGCCTCTCCCTGAAAAAGCAGTTTGTTTATATCGCCCGTGATATTTCCCCTGTTCAGGAAATTGCGATTAACAACCTCGGCATACCGGGCATTTATTTTGAAGCCGGGGAGCGCCGACATTATCCGTTGGGCCGTACAGCCGCCCAAATCATGGGAAGCGTAGATATTGATGACCACGGTATTGCCGGGGTCGAGCGCTATTTCAACGACCGTCTGAACAACGACAAAACTCCACTTCGCCTCTCGCTTGACGTGCGCGTGCAAGCCGCTGCTCGGGATGAGCTACAAAACGCCATGACCACCTTCCAGGCGATTGGCGCGAGCGCGATTGTCATGGATGTTCGCACAGGTGAACTTTTGGCCATGGTCAGCCTTCCGGATTTTGATGCGAACGAATTCGGGCACGCTACAAATGACGCGCGTTTCAATCGCGCCGTCACCGGCATGTATGAACCGGGATCAACCTTCAAGCTGCAAACAGCCGCCATGGGCCTGCAACTTGGCGTCATTCATGTTTGGGACCGCTTCTCAACCATCCCGATCAGAGTTGGCCGCTTCACCATCAGCGATATGAAATCTGACCATTTCGCCCCGTGGCTTTCGCTGCCCGGCGTTATGGCGTTTTCGTCCAACCCTGCAGCAGCCCATATTGCCCTTGATGTTGGCGCGGAACGCCAGCAAGCATGGCTTGACGCCATGGGCTTTTTCAAACGCGTTCCGATTGAGCTTCCAGAAGCTGGCCGCCCCCTCGTACCTTCACGTCGTAACTGGGGCCTGTCTACGGTCATGACAGTCGGCTTCGGGCACGGTGTAGCGGAACCCCCGCTGGCTATTGTCCGCGGGACAGCTGCCACAGTAAATGGCGGCATTTTGCTGAAACCAACGCTCGTCGCGCGTGATCCCAGCATCGTACAAGACGTAACACGCGGCACACTTCCACCGTCGCTCGACTCAGCCGGTCAAGACGATGTTGGGACCGAAACGCCTGTCGGCACGCGCGTTCTATCCGAAACAACATCCGCCCTGCTGCGCCGACTTCTCCGCCTTGACGTTACAGCCGGCAGCGGAAAAACCGCTGAAGTACCCGGCTACTACGTCGGGGGCAAAACAGGTACCGCTGAAAAAATTGGTGCGCATGGCGGCTATCTAAAACATACTAACGTTGCGGCTTTTACGAGCGTGTTCCCCATGAACAACCCCCGCTACGCCGTTTACGTCATGCTCGACAGTCCACACCCTACCGCAGCGACGCATGGCTGGACCACAGCAGCATGGAACTCGGCCCCAACAGTAGGGAAAATCATTTCGCGAATTGGCCCAATGCTTGATCAATTCCCCGACCTTGCCAACAAAACCGCGATTGACGCCGCCCTAGCAATTGCCATGGAGCCTGCGGTCCCCGCAGGTTACCGTGCACTTGGCCCGGGCAATGACCCCGGCGATCCAAGAACCCACCCGCCCCACACCACAACAATACGCTGAGCCCGCCCATGCGCTTTTCTGAACTCCTACGGCTCTGCGACGTCACGGCCAAACCCACAGCAGACACAAACATCACGGCAATTACCGCTGATAGCCGTACCGTATGCCCCGGTAGCCTTTTCGTGGCCTTACGGGGTGTAAAACAAGACGGCTCTGCTTTCGTGTCTGCCGCTACCAAGGCCGGTGCCTACGCCATCCTGAGCGACCACCCCCTTGCAACCGATCTACCACTTGTAGTCGTGCCCAACGCGCGCCACGTTTTGGCACGCGCGGCGGCTATACTGGCTGGGCCGCAGCCGGCCCATATCGCGGCCGTCACCGGGACAAACGGCAAAAGCAGTACGGCCGAATTTCTGCGTCAATTATGGGAGCTACAGGGACACAAAGCTGCAAGCTTGGGTACGCTGGGCTTAAAAACTAGCGTCGATATCCCTGCCCCCCCTTCTCTGACCACACCTGACCCCGTTTCCCTTGCACGAACCCTTGCCGCATTGGCAAAGGCTGGCATTACACATGTTGCACTGGAAGCTTCATCACACGGTCTCATTCAAGATCGTCTTGACGGTGTTGCGCTAGAGGCTGCAGGCTTTTCGAACCTCACCCGTGATCACCTTGATTACCATGGCACATTGGAAGCCTACCGCGCCGCAAAGCTGCGCCTCTTTGAGACGCTCCTGCCCGACACGGGCAATGCAGCCATCAACGCCGATATGGATGCAACCACTGCATCGGAACTTCATAGGATTGCCCAAAAGCGCGGTATAAACCTGCGCACTATTGGCGAGGCAGGAGAGGCCGTCCGCCTTCTCGAAACACGCCCCACGCCTCAAGGCCAGATTGTGCGACTGGCTCTCTTCGGCGAAGAACTCCCAGATATTGCGTTCCCGCTGCCGGGTCGTTTCCAAATTGAAAATGCTCTTCTTGCCGCAGCTATGATCTGGCGCAATGCGGAAGAAGCGAAAGAACTGATCAACCTCCTTCCGCGCCTGAGCGGTGTTCCAGGACGCTGTGAACGTGTCGCCGTACTCAACAATGACGCAGCAGCTTACGTCGATTACGCGCATACCTCAGACGCTCTAGCCCGAGTGCTCACTAGCCTGCGGCCACACACACAGGGGCGCCTCATTGTCGTCTTCGGTGCGGGGGGGGACAGGGATCGCGGCAAACGGCCGCTCATGGGCGAAGCTGCCAGCCAATACGCTGACCTCGCCATTGTAACGGACGACAACCCTCGAACCGAAGACCCTGCGTCTATCAGAGCAGAGATACTGGCCGCCGCTCCAAACGCACAGGAAATTCCTGATCGTCGAGATGCTATAGCAGCGGGCCTAAAAGCCCTTGAAACCGGCGATATTTTGGTTGTCGCCGGAAAAGGACACGAAAGTGGCCAAATCATCGGTCAAACTGTCTTGCCTTTCGATGACCGAACCGTCACACGCGACTTGGCGCACATGTTGTCAGAAGAACAAAAGGGTTTGTCATGACGTCACCACTCTGGACAGCAGAAGAACTGCGCAACGCGACGGGTGGCGCACTCGCGGCGGATGATGTGCAAGTTACTGGCGTTTCGATCGATACCCGCACGCTGAAAGCTGGTGATCTGTTCATTGCCCTAAAAGGCGACCACAGCGACGGGCACACCCATATCGAAGCCGCACTTGCAGCAGGTGCCGCCTGCGTCATGGTACATGACCCCCATGGTTGCATTGACCCACGCCTTTTGGTCGTTGATGACACACTTAAAGGCATGGTGGCCCTTGGTCAGGCTGCACGCCACCGCTTTACCGGAAAGGTGATTGCCGTAACGGGTAGCGTTGGCAAAACCACGACCAAAGAAATGCTGCGCACCGCACTTTCAGCCCTCGGCAAAACACATGCTGCCGTTGCATCCTTTAATAACCACTGGGGCGTTCCCCTCACTTTAGCGCGCTTGCCACGTGATGCGGCTTTCTGCGTCAGCGAGATTGGCATGAACCACGAGGGAGAAATCCGCCCATTAGCGGACCAAGTGCGCCCACACGTTGCGATCGTCACAACAGTCGGCTCTTCCCATTTGGGAAATATGGGCAGCATTGCAGCCATCGCGCGTGAGAAGGCCTCGCTCTTTGGTGCTCTGCTCGCAAAGGGCACAGCAATCATCCCAGATGATACACCGGGGCAAGATATTCTCCGTAGCGCCGCTCCAGAGGGCAGGCAGATATGGCGCAGTGGTCTGAGCCGCAACGCAGAGATTTATCTCGATGATTTGTCATGTACCGCTGCGGGAAGCACATTCACTCTCACAATGCCGCAGAGTGCAGATGACGCACCGCTCCCTGTGCACCTGACAGCACCGGGACGGCATATGGCACGAAACGCAGCCATTACTCTCGGAGCCGTTGCCGCCCTCAATGGTGACGTCACAAAAGCCGCGAAAGCCTTGACGGATTTCGTCCCCGGTGAAGGCCGCGGGGCACGGCGTACAATCCTTCAGGGCGTGACGCTTCTGGATGAAAGCTACAACGCCTCAAGCACCAGTATGCGCGCCACCATCGAGACTCTCGCGCTATTACCCGCCAAAAGGCACGTAGTAGCGTTGGGCGATATTCTTGAGCTCGGCATTTTTGCTGAAGACGAACACCGCGCCCTTGCAGATGCCGTCATTGCTGCAAAAGCAATCGCGTTTTGCTGCGGTCCTCACATGCGCTCCCTCTACGACGCGCTGCCAAAAGAACTGCAAGGTGACTACGCCCCCGATGCCCGGCAACTTGCACCTTTGCTGCACGCTTACTTAAAACCCGGTGATTTTTTACTAGTCAAAGGCAGCAATGGCAGCCGCATGCGCGACCTTGTCTCCTTCCTTGATCACGCTTGAAGAAACGGTACCCGCTCAATGCTTTTCAATTTGATCGCCTCGCACGCGCCCTCGCATGGCGGTCTGGCCAACCTGCTCCATTATTTGACATTCCGTTCAGGCGGCGCATGCCTGACGGCTCTGGTCATTTCCCTCGTTTTGGGGCGGCCCTTTATAGCGCAACTCAAACGTATCCAACGCGGCGGCCAGCCCATCAGGAGCCTTGGTCCTGAACGTCATATCGTCGAAAAAGCAGGCACCCCAACAATGGGTGGCATGTTAATTCTGATTTCACTGTTCAGCTCAACACTACTCTGGGCCGACTTATCCAATGGTTTTGTCTGGGGCGTCATGCTCACCACCGCAGCCTTTGGCGCGGTCGGCTTTGCTGATGACTACCTCAAGCTCTCCCGCCGCAACACGAAGGGTGTCTCCAAGCGCATGCGGCTGGGTTGCGAATTTGCCGCTTCTCTTTTAGCGGGAATTTGGCTCCAGCACCTCACCCCTCCCGAAATCCGCAACGCCGTCGCCTTTCCTTTTGTAAAAGACCTCCTTCTACCACTTGGCTACGCATTCCCCCTCTTCGCCATGATTACTATTACGGGCTTCGGGAATGCTGTGAATTTCACTGACGGACTAGACGGATTAGCCATCGTCCCAGTCGTCATTGCTTCACTGGTTTTTGCACTGATTGCATATCTTGTGGGCAACCACGTCTTTGCCGATTACCTACAGCTTCACCCCGTTCCCGGCACGGGCGAACTGGCCGTGTTCTGCGCAGCTTTAATTGGTGCTGGGCTTGGTTTTCTGTGGTTCAACGCACCACCAGCAGCAGTATTTATGGGCGATACAGGCTCATTATCCCTTGGCGGGGCGCTGGGTTCTATCGCTGTAGCCGTTAAGCATGAATTGGTTCTCTGCCTCGTCGGCGGTGTGTTCGTGGCAGAAACACTCTCCGTAGTAATACAGGTTTTCTGGTTCCGCCGTACCGGGCGCCGCGTTTTCCTCATGGCGCCTCTGCATCACCATTTCGAAAAGAAAGGGTGGCAGGAACCGACAATTGTTATTCGCTTCTGGATTGTGTCCATTGTTCTTGGCCTCTGCGGACTGGCAACGCTGAAATTACGGTGAACATGTCTTTTCCCAACACACTCTTCGCGGGTGAAACATTCGCCGTCCTTGGCCTCGGGCGCAACGGAGCCGCTGTCACAGCGGCTCTTTTGGCCATGGGCGCTCAAGTCCAGGCGTGGGACGATAAAAACCCTACCCTGCCACCTCAAGCAGGCTTGAAAGTTGCCCCTTTCAGAAGCCTCGAAGGCATGACGGCTCTCATCCTCTCCCCCGGCATACCCCATAAGCTCCCTGCGCCTCATCCGGTCGCCCAACTGGCTCAAGCCGCCGGAATACCCATTCTTTCCGACGCAGATTTGCTTTTCCAAGCGGTAAGACGCGCCAAGTCACAGGCTCGCTTTGCAGCTGTTACCGGAACAAACGGCAAATCAACGACAACTGCCCTGCTTGCCCATATTCTGACGGAAGCGGGCCGCCCCTGTGCCGCAGGCGGCAATTTAGGGACAGCATCACTTGCCCTCCCCCTTTTGGGTGACGATGGCGTCTACGTCATTGAGATGTCGTCTTATATGCTGGAGCGGCTTGAGCACTTCCATGCTTCCACCGCCTGCCTCCTCAATCTAACGCCCGATCATTTGGACCGCCATGGAGACATGGCCGGCTATGCATCCGCTAAAGCGCATGTTTTTGACCGTATGACGTCACAGGATCTAGCTGTCATTGGGCAGGATGATCCTTATTGCCGCACCATCGCTGACACTGTCGAGCAGAGCGGTATAAATCTCACACGCCTAGCACCCGAGAGCCTTCCGCCTTTTTCGGCACCCGCTCTACCCGGACGGCACAATCAGCAAAACATTGCCACAGCATGGGCTATGGCCCGCCACTTAGGGCTAAACGACGAAGAAATCCGTGCAGGCCTTGCCACTTTCCCCGGCTTGGCACACCGCTTGCAGGCTGTAAAAACCGTGCATGGCGTTACCTTTGTTAATGACAGCAAAGCTACTAATGCCGAGGCCACCTCGAAAGCGCTAGACGCATACCCCAAAGTGATATGGATTGCAGGTGGGCAAGCAAAATCCGGCGGAATCAGCAGCTTAGCCCCTTGGCTCAACCGTGTGTCTCATGCTGTATTAATCGGGCAAGACGCTCCTCTCCTCGCTCAGACACTCGATGAAAACAGCATCCCCTACACGGTTAGTCACACCTTGGACCGCGCAGTCATGGATGCGTATGACATCGCCCAGAAACACGCTGTCCCAGTGGTTCTTTTATCACCTGCCTGCGCAAGCTTTGACCAATTCAGAAGCTTTGAAGACCGTGGAACACAGTTCGAAGGCGCCTGCACCGCGCTGGCTGAACGCCTATCGACCACACCTAAAAGCGGGACGGTGTGAACGATGAGAAGTGAAATGTCCCGTATTAATGCCGGTGCTATCGCTCGTTGGTGGCGAAACCTTGACCGTGTCACGCTTAGCTGCGTCGGCATTCTCATCGGGCTGGGCTATATTCTGATGCTCGCCGCCAGCCCCGCCGTTGCCTCCCGTATCGGCGCTTCACGGGACATGTTCATTTTCAAACAGGTCGCCTTCCTGACTCTGGCTGGCCTTATCGTTCTCATTACATCCACATTATCACGTAGTGCTGTACGTAATTTGGCTATCTTTGGCGGCATTATCGCCTTAGGGGCGACAGCAATGACCTTGGTACACGGCATGGAGATTAAGGGAGCCCGGCGCTGGATCTCCCTTCCTCTTATGTCAGTCCAACCATCAGAATTCCTTAAACCATGCTTTGCCGTTGTAACCGCGTGGCTACTCGCCTCACGCAGGCGCATTGTCCTACGCGGCAATATCGCCTTCCCGGGTATGTTGCTCGCCTTTATCGGGTTTGGTGCTATTCTTGCACTGCTCAAATCACAGCCTGACATCGGCATGCTTTCCGTCATCACCATGGTCTTTATGACCCAGCTTTTCGTAGACGGACTGAGACTTTACTGGGTCACGCTCTGCGTTGCATCAATGGTTGGCGCGTTCGGTATGGCTTATATTGCCTTCCCCCACGTGCGCTCTCGTGTCCAACGCTTTCTCCATCCCGATGTTGGAGACCACTACCAAATCGATACAGCCCTTCGAGCTTTTGGTAATGGCGGATTGACAGGCCGGGGCCCGGGAGAAGGCCGCGTAAAAGACATGTTGCCAGACGCACATGCGGACTTTGTTTTCGCCGTTGCCGGTGAGGAATACGGCCTCTTACTCTGCGTAGGTATCATTGTTGTTTTCGGCACCATCGTCATTCGCACGCTCCTCAAAGCTATGCGTGAGGATGATCCTTTTATCATCATCGCAACCTCAGGTCTGGTCACAGGCTTTGGGCTGCAAGCCTTCGTCAATATGGGGTCCACGCTTCACCTCATTCCGACCAAAGGCATGACGCTACCCTTCATTTCCTACGGTGGTAGTTCCGCCATGTCCGTCGCGCTGACTATGGGAATGGTACTAGCCCTCACCCGCCATCAAGTCGGCCCAAGTAAAGTCGTGCAGGCAGCAAACGCTCCTTTACATCCTACAACATTCCAAGATGCACCCCTGATCGAAGGACGCCGGTCATGAACCGTCCCATCGTAATTGCCGCAGGTGGAACCGGCGGCCATTTCTTCCCTGCCGAAGCCGTAGCTACGGTTCTGGCTGAACGCGGCCACGACCTCATCCTCATGACCGATGCCCGGCACGGCAGGCGCGAGACCGGTCTATTTGCCAACCGCCCTCAATATGTTTTGGACGGCGCTGGCGTCGCTGGCAAAGGATTAAAAGGCAAGATCAGCGGTGGAACTGCTCTTCTCAAAGGCATCGTTACTGCCCGCAAACACCTTGCCTCGCTTAATGCAGCGGCTGTCGTTGGTTTTGGCGGCTATCCGTCCATTCCACCGCTGCTTGCTGCACGCCTTCTCCCCGCGCATAAACGCCCATTAATGGTGATCCACGAAGGCAACGCTGTTTTAGGGCAAGCCAATGCCCTCATCGCGCGCTTCAATCCGATTATTGCAACATCGTACACGCATGTAGCCCGTTTGCCGGATAGCGTTGAACACCAAAGAACAGGCATGCCCGTCCGTCCCGGCATTGAAGCATTGCTTGATGTTCCCTACTCGGCACCGACAGAGACAATCAATTTGCTGGTATGGGGTGGCTCATTGGGGGCTTCCATTTTTTCGACCCTCGTACCACAAGCCATTGCCGCTTTACCGGCCGAACTTCGGGCCCGTCTGCACGTTACACAACAGGTCAGAGGGAACGATTTGGAAAACGTGAAAAACCTTTACGCACAATCTGGCGTATCCTGTCACGTCGAGTCATTTTTTCACGACGTGCCTGAACGCCTCAAATCTGCGCATCTGGTTATCGGTCGCGCTGGTGGGTCTTCTGTTGCAGAACTCGCCATGGCTGGCCGTCCGTCGCTCCTCGTCCCTCTCCCTATTGCCGCATCTGATGAACAAGGTGCAAACGCACAGGCTCTCGAAGACGTGGGCGCCGCTTGGATGATACGCCAGGCAATCCTCACCCCCGCGCTGTTGACGGAACGCCTGATAGCGTTACTTACACACCCGGAACAGCTCAGCGCAGCAGCCGCTGCCGCCCGTTCATTCGCCACCCCGCGCGCCGCAGAGCGCGTTGCTGACCTTATTACCGCCGCTTTATCGCACTAAAGCATACTCCAAGCCTCATTACCGCCACCTTAGACGACCGAAAGTATTTTCTCTCATGCGTGCCCTACCTCTTAACATTGGAACACTTCACTTCGTCGGCATAGGCGGTATCGGCATGTCCGGCATTGCGGAAGTTCTGCATATGTTAGGGTATAAAGTACAAGGTTCGGACATTGCTGAGAGCGCAAATGTACAGCGTCTGCGGCAAGCTGGCATTGTGGTGCATATCGGCCACGACGCGCAAAATTTAGGTGATGCACAAGTGGTCGTCACCTCAACTGCGGTAAAGCGCGACAACCCGGAAGTTGTTGCCGCGCGCGCAAAGCTCATTCCGGTTGTCCGTCGCGCCGAAATGCTTGCAGAACTGATGCGCCTGAGATGGTCTATTGCCATCGGCGGCACGCACGGGAAAACAACGACAACCAGCCTTGTAGCCTGCGTGCTTGAACAGGCACGCCTAGACCCAACCGTCATCAATGGCGGCATCATCGAGGCCTACGGCACCAATACACGCATGGGGTCCGGGGACTGGATGGTCGTTGAAGCAGATGAAAGCGACGGATCGTTCCTCCGCCTCCCTGCTGTAATTGCCGTCGTCACAAACATGGACCCCGAGCACCTTGATCATTGGGGTACGGAAGCCGCCATGCAGGCTGGCTACGACCAGTTTGTCTCTAACATTCCTTTCTATGGCTTTGCGGTTCTTTGCGTCGACCACCCGCAAGTACAGCAGATGATCCCCCGCCTGTCTGACCACCGCGTCATTACTTATGGCTTCAGCCCACAAGCGGATGTACGGGCCGAAAAAGTCGTTATGGACAAGCGCGGCGCAACGTTTGAGGTCGTTGTGACGAACCGGGCGCGCAACCGCTCCCGCAGGGCCGGGCCTTTCCGCATTCCGATGCTTGGCCATCACAACGTTTTAAATGCGTTAGCAGCCATAGCAGTCGCGCTGGAAATGGAAATTAACGATTCCGTTATTGCTTCCGGCCTCGCATCCTTCCGTGGTGTAAAACGTCGTTTTACAAAAACTGGCGAACATAACGGCATCACGATTATTGATGATTACGGCCACCATCCGGTAGAAATCGCAGCTGTTCTTAAAGCCGCGCGTCAAGCAGACGCAAAAAACGTTATTGCCGTAGTACAGCCACATCGTTATTCACGTCTCAAAGGGCTTTTTAACGAATTTTGCACTTGTATGAACGATGCTGATACCGTGATTGTTGCTGATGTCCACGCTGCTGGTGAGAGCCCTATCGAGGGCGCAGACCGTGATTCTCTCGTAGAGGGACTGCGCGATAACGGCCATCGTTCGGCCGTGCCCTTGCCTAGCCCAGAACTGCTCCCGGAAATGATCAACGCGATTGCTAAGCCCGGAGACTACGTTGTGTGCTTGGGTGCCGGCACGATCACGTATTGGGCACAGGCCCTGCCGGAACAACTCGCAGCACTGCAAAACAGCACCTCCCACAAGGTCTCTCAGGCATGACGGCGCTAGACAGCACCGCCCCCGACTTTACAAAAAACCTACGTGGCCGCTTGAAGGCGGCCGCACCTCTCGGGCCACGTTGCTGGTTTCGCACAGGCGGCCCGGCCGATTGGCTTTTCGTCCCCGAGGACGAAGATGACCTCGCGACCCTCCTCAAAAACCTTCCCGAAAATATTCCCCTAACGGTACTGGGCGCCTGCTCGAACGTGATTATCCGTGATGGAGGCTTGGAGGGCGTTGTCGTTAAACTGGCGCGCGGCTTTGCAGACATTCAGGTGGAAGAAAACGGTATCATCGCAGGCTCTGCCGCATTGGACATAACCGTAGCGGAGCACGCAGCAGCAGCCAGCCTTGATGGGTTGGCATTCTTAAGCGGTATCCCCGGTTCCATTGGCGGCGCAATCCGCATGAACGCGGGCGCTTACGGCTCTGATATCGCCACAGTGTTTGACTGGGCAGACATCATGCTCCCGAACGGGAACGTCAAACGCTTCACAGCTCAAGAACTCGCATTTGCCTACCGCTACGCCCAGATGCCAGAGCGTTCTGTCGTCCTGCGCGCCAGACTGCATGCGACGCGGGGCGATACGCAGTTAATTCGACAGCGTATGGACGAGATCAAAGCCTCGCGTGAGGCATCTCAGCCCGTCCGAGCACGCACGGGAGGCTCAACCTTCCGCAATCCTGATGGGCATAAAGCTTGGGCACTTATTGACGAGGCAGGGTGCCGCGGGCTGCTTCAGGGCGGCGCGCAAATGAGCGAAAAACACTGTAATTTCATGCTAAATTTGGGCGAAGCTACCAGCACAGATTTGGAAACACTCGGAGAAACCGTGCGGCAGCGCGTCTTGCAGCATAGCGGGATTGATCTTCACTGGGAGATTAAGCGCATTGGCCGTCATTCACTCCCTGCTCAAGAAGGACAGAAACCATGAAAGTTGCCGTTCTCTATGGTGGCACGTCCAACGAGCGCCCCGTCAGCCTTGTGTCTGGCAAAGCAGCAATCGCCGCTCTGGAAGAAAAAGGCCACACTGTCACCCCTGTTGACGTCGGCCCGGACATCGCTGCAACGATCGCGGCCTTGCGCGCAGCAGCACCGGACGTCGTTTTCAACGCCCTGCACGGCCCCTTAGGAGAAGACGGTGCTATTCAGGGCGTTTTGGAGTGGCTGGGTCTGCCTTACACACATTCTGGCATACGCGCCTCAGCAGTTGCTATGAACAAAGAAGCAACCCGCTTGCTCCTAGCCTCCGCAGGCTTACCCATTGCCACTGGCAAAGTCGTCTCCACAGACGAACTGGCAGCAGCAGATCCCCTTCCGGTACCCTACGTCATCAAGCCGATTGCGGAAGGCTCCTCTGTCGGTGTCGAGATTATCCGGGAAGGCGATAACCGGCGTGAAGAAATTGCCCGCACATGGCGGTTTGGCACACAAGCACTCGTAGAACGCTTTATACCCGGCCGTGAATTGACCACGGCAGTAATGGGCGACCGTGCTTTGGCTGTAACGGATATCCTCCCGTCAGAAACAGCCGCTTTCTACGACTTCGAGGCGAAGTATAGTGTCGGGGGCTCCCGCCATGTTCTCCCAGCAGACTTGCCGGAAGAAATCACCGCACAGGCCCTTGAGGTCGCTTTACGCGCTCATCAGGTTTTAGGCTGCAGGGGAGCAAGCCGTACGGATTTCCGTTACGATGACGCGAAAAAAGAACTCATCATTTTAGAGGTCAATACCCAACCGGGACTGACGCCAACTTCGCTTCTGCCAGAACAGGCGGCTTATTGTGGTATTTCGTACCCCGATTTGTGCGACTGGATGATCAATGAGGCACTGACGTTCTAATGCAGCGTGATCCGCGCCACGATCAGGTTATTCGGCCGCCTTCGCCAGAGCCATGGCGGAGCCACGCCGTGCATCACGATTACGCGCAGACTATTCATACCGGCAGCAATCCCAACGACGACCGCCCGTCCCGTTTCAAACTCGTGCTCAGGCGTATACGCCGCCTCATAAAGCCGGGATTTGTTGTATTAACGGTTCTTGTTCTTGGCGGCGGTGCCGTGCACCTCGTTCATTTAGCAGCGTCTGAGGAGCGGTTTGCCCCGCTGCGGGCACGATTAGTCGCAATGGAGCCGCTGCCTGTTAAGCATATCGTCGTAAATGGTCGGCATATTATAAGCCAGCAAACCATTGAAACGGCACTCGGTGTGAAAATCGGACAACCTCTCTTTAGTTTCTCGGTGGAAACAGCACGCGCACGCGTCAACGCCTTGCCACTTGTCGAGCAGGCCACCGTCGTAAGGCGGATGCCGGACACTATTATTGTTAACATTACAGAACGGACGCCGGTTGCTGTCTGGCAAAATCACGATCATTTTTCTTTAATTAATCAGGCTGGCGAAGCTGTCTCGGGCCAAGGCGCCGTCGGACAAGATTCCGAAATATTCCGCAGCCTGCCACTCATTGTCGGTGACGGGGCCAACACTGCAGCTACAAGCCTGTTTGATGCCGCAGCAGCTTTTCCGGACATACGAAGCCGTATCACCGCCTATGTCCGTGTCGGCGGTAGACGCTGGGACATCGTCCTACGCAATGGCACAACAGTAATGCTCCCTGAAGATGAAGAAAAGCCAGCCTTTGCGCGTCTGCAACAATTTCAGGATAGTATGAAACTACTAGACCGCCCTATCGTTTCTATTGACATGCGCCTGCCGGACCGCATGGTTATACATCCGCCGCCACCCCCGACGCCGCCAACGGCCCCTCCCACTGCCCCAGAGGGCAGCAATCAGACAAAGCCGCAATGACCGAAACACTTCCCGGCACTGAACATTCTTTTTTCCGTCGCAGGGGCGGCATGCGTGGGCGCGCGCTTTCGACACCGGAACATCCCGTCGCACACAGCCGTGACACACGCAACGTCCTGACATTACCGCCGGAAGAAACCCGTCCCACCCCCGCATGGCGCAGCGGGGTTTTTGGCGTTCTAGACATTGGCAGCACAAAAATGACCTGCCTCATCGGGCGGGGCGAGCCCGATGGCAGCCTGAACGTTCTAGGCTATGGCTGGCGCAGGGCTCACGGCATCCGCTCAGGCTCGATCGTCGACGTCCGGGAGGCAGAAGCGGCCATCCGCGCGACTGTAGGTCAGGCAGAGGACGCTGCCGAAAAACGCATGGACGCACTGACAGTCAACCTCTCAGGCGGGCACCCTGCCAGCCGATGGATTGATGTGCACCTCCCCATTGGTGGCCGCGAGGTCACAGCCCATGATGTTGACCAGTTGCGGGTCGATGCGAAGGCACGCGCTTGGGCGGAAGGGCGCTCTATCATTCACAACATTCCGCTTGGATATCTTGTGGACGGCATGGCCGGGGTAACAGACCCGCGCGGCTATCAGTGCACAGAACTCTCGGCACGCTTCCACATTGTGGATATGCACTCAAGCTCTTTACGCACTCTTGATACAGTTTTGCAAAGGGCTGAACTCCGCTTGGACGGGCTCGTTTCCAGCCCCTTTGCATCAGCCTTATCAGTCTTAAGCGACGAAGAAAGAGACTTAGGCGTAACGGTCGTTGAAATGGGCGGCGGTACAACGTCTCTGTCTGTATTTCTTGAAGGACGCTTGCTCCATATTGCACAAATCCCAGTCGGCGGCCTTCACGTCACTCGCGACATTGCAAGCGCCCTCTCAACATCTTTGGATACAGCAGAGCGCCTGAAAACCCTCTTTGGCGCAGCGCAGCTCGGCTCCGACGATCAGCGCGAAATGCTTTCAATCCCACTGATTGGAGAGAGCCGGGACCGCTTGGCACGCGTACCACGCGCGCGATTAATAAGTTTCATAGAACCCCGCATCGCAGAGACACTTGAGTTGGTCCGTAACGCCCTTGACACCTCTGGCTTAGGCGGCATGGCCAATACACGAGTCGTTTTGACGGGCGGTGCGTCATTGATGGAAGGGCTCGTCCCTGTAGCCAGTCGTATTCTCGGGCGCTCAGTCAGACTTGGCCGCCCGCTGAATATTCATGGCTTACCCGAAAATGATGCAGCTTCCGCTGGTTTTTCAACCGTTTCCGGGCTTTTGGCTTGGGCGGCTGGCGCGGACCGCAACTTTGCCCATACGCCAATCACAGAAACCGCACCAAACAACCTTTTCCAACGTCTTGTAGGCTTCATCCGCGATCGTGGATAGGCTAAAGATTTTAAATAACTTCCGCCCTTGCGCCCCCTACTGAAGTTCTGGATCCGAGCATGACACTTAATCTGACCCCGACCCCAAACTCGCATGTCGAACTTGCTCCACGAATTACCGTCATCGGTGTAGGTGGTGCTGGTACGAACGCCGTCAATAACATGATCGACTCAGGGCTTAAGGGCGTTGAATTTGTCGTTGCCAACACCGATGCTCAGCAGTTGGCGCACTCAAAATCTGAACGCCGCGTGCAGCTTGGCCCACACCTGACGCGAGGCCTAGGCGCTGGTGCGAAGCCTGAAATCGGCCGTGAGGCTGCTGAAGAAGCCGCCCAAGAAATTGACCGCCAGATCGAAGGTGCAAACCTTGTTTTCATCACCGCCGGCATGGGCGGCGGCACAGGCACAGGTGCGGCCCCCGTTGTAGCCCGCATGGCGCGTGAGCGTAAAATCCTTACTGTCGGTGTTGTTTCGAAGCCTTTCAATTTTGAAGGCAGACGCCGCGCCCAGTTGGCCGATCAGGGCATTGCCGAACTGCAAAAGCACGTCGACACGCTGATCGTCATTCCAAACCAGAACCTCTTCAACTCGGCCAACCAGAATACGACATTCCGCGAAGCCTTCCAGATGGCGGATAACGTCCTGAACATGGGCGTACGCGGCATTACTGACCTCATGGTTTCCCCCGGTCTGATCAACCTCGACTTCGCCGACGTCCGCGCTGTCATGGAAGAGATGGGCAAGGCCATGATGGGTACGGGCGAAGCCTCCAGCGCCGAGGACGCCGAAGACCGAGCCATCGCGGCAGCAGAGCGCGCCATTTCCAACCCGCTGCTTGAAGATGCCTCTATGGCAGGCGCACGCGGCTTGCTGATTAACATTACCGGCGGCGAAGACCTTACATTGTACGAAGTAAACGCAGCTGCAGACCGTATCCGTGAAGAAGTTGCAGAAGACGCGAACATCATCTTCGGCGCTCTAATTGACGAAAATCTGAACGGCCGTATCCGCGTCTCCGTCGTTGCGACTGGCATTGACACGCGTGCAGCCGCGGATGAGCAGCCTGAGCCTGTTGTAGCACAACCAACACAACAACCCGCGCCCTCCCCGAGCAATAACGCGCATGGCAATGCAGCCCCACAAACAGCGCATCGTGCACCGGGTGCATATTCTCCGGGTTCGACTTATGCTGGAGGTGCACGGCCAAATTTTAACTTAGACCACAGCGCGCCTGCACAACCTTCCGTGCAGCCCGCTGAGCAAAATCAAAATAACCAACACTCTCCTAGTGCCGCGCCAACACAGCACAAGGCTGAACCCGCGCATCATACTCACGCGCAACACCAGCAAGAACCGCAAAATCGTTCGCAGCATTCAGCACTGTTCACGAACACCCAGCAGCATCAGCAACCGCAGCAGCAACCTGAAGTGCAGCCTCGCAGCCTGTTCGGCCTCGTTACAGGCGCCTTCCGCAGCCGCCCTGCACCACAGCATGCACCCGCACAGCGTACGGAGCCCCATGCAAACGAGCATACGCACGCTCACCCCCCTCGTCAGGATCACCAGCCTGAGCGCCCACGCCCCTCAGACACACCTGACGATGGCACATTGGACATTCCAACATACCTTCGGCGCTGAAACGCGCCGGGTAATATCCCGCAATAATCATTGACTGGCACCTACCCTGCATCTGCCTCTATACGACAAGCTGACCGGTTGTTCATCACCCGGACCACTATGGAGAGAGATGCAGGTGACAGGCTTCCAAGATGCAAAAACAGCGAAAGATATTCCCTTTCTGCCGTCCTTCTTGACGCCTGATTCCCAGCCGCAAATGCCAAGCCAGCAAACAACACTAGCCAACAGCATTCGCTGCCGCGGCATTGCCTTACATAGCGGCATCGTAGTTGACCTTGAGCTTCGCCCCGCTCCGGCAGACACAGGGATCTGCTTTCTACGTACCGACAAACCCGGCACTCCGGCTTTCCCAGTTCGCGCGGACACAATTGTAGACACGCAGCTCTCTACAGTCGTTGCTTGGGAAAAAGACCCCTCGGTCCGCGTCGCTACCATTGAACATCTCATGGCAGCCCTCAGCGCACTCTGTATTGATAATGCGGTTATCGCCGTTTCGGGCCCTGAAATGCCGGTTCTGGATGGCTCATCAGCCGAATTCTGCTTCCTTATTCAATGCGCAGGCACGAAAACCCTCGATGCCGCACGGCGTACAATCGAAATTCTCCGCCCTGTGCGCGTCGAGGATGAAAGTGGCGCCTTCGCTGAGCTGCGCCCATCCCATAGTGGTTTGGCACTTGCTATTTCACTGAGCTTCTCCGCGCAGGCAATCGGTAGCCAGCGTTACGCCGTTCAACTTTCACCAGAACGTTTTTTGAACGAACTGGCCTTCTGCCGTACCTTCGTGAATCGTTCAGACATTGAGCACCTGCAAAGCATCGGGCTAGCAAGAGGCGGCTCATTAGATAATGCTATCGTCGTCGATGACGAAAAAATCTTAAATCCGGCAGGGCTACGTATTGAGCGCGAGTTTGCGCGGCATAAACTTCTTGACGCTGTCGGTGACCTGTACTGCGCGGGGCGGCGCATCCAAGGCGGCTTTATTGGCCACAAATCTGGCCACCGGATTAATAATCTTCTACTTCGTGCCGTTTTTGCTGACCAACGCAACTGGCGCCTTCAGCCGATTCCGTCGGTTCAAAGCGCAAAAACCATGCAACAACCTTCTTATGTTGCAGCTTAAGGGGCCTTGCGGGTCTTTCGTCGCCGCAATCCCGTGATATAAGACACTTTCCACGGGAAGAGCAGGTATGACCAACAGCACTCAGCGTCGTTTTTCTCTCGCGCTTACGCAGCGTACGTTCTCTCGCAACGCGGCCATGATTGGCGCTGCGATGCTCTTGTCAGGCTGCTCTTTGTTTTCACACAAAGACGGCCCCGCTGCGATTCCCAAAACAGCCGATGCCGAAACGCTGTATAATTACGGGATCGATGCTCTGCATTCTGGTCGCTATCAGCTAGCATCTGGTGAGTTTGAACTTCTCCAGCAGAACTACCCGTATTCTGGCTTCACCGGAAATGCCGAACTGATGGAAGGGTACTCCTACTACCTGCAAGGAGAGTATGCTCTTTCAGTTCAACAGCTGGAACGCTATTTGCAGCTTCACCCCACCAGCCCAGATGCAGCTTACGCGTTCTATCTCCGTGCATTGTGCTATTATGAGCAGATCGCTGATGTGCAACGTGACCAGCAAGGTACCGTTGAAGCTCTGAACGCCTTGGAAGAAGTAGTAACTCGCTTCCCCCAAACATCATACGCACGTGACGCCCAACTGAAAATTGACCTCTGCCGCGACCACCTTGCAGGCAAAGAGATGCTCGTCGGTCGTTGGTACCAAGAACAACGCAACTACGAAGCCGCCTTAACGCGCTATCAGCGCGTTGTGCAGGACTTCCAGACAACAAACCATACGGCTGAAGCACTGGAGCGCTTGGTCGAAGTATATCTCGCACTCGGCCTGACTGGCCAAGCTCAACAGACGGCTTCAGTCTTGGGATATAACTATCCCGATAGTGCGTGGTACCACGACGCCTACTCAAATCTGCGAAGTGCAGGACTTCTATCAACAGATATGAAAACACCTGCCACAAATGCACAAAAAGATTCAGAGTCACGCGGTTTCTTCTCCCGCGCGTGGCACAGCGTTTTCTAATAAGCCGCGCCGCTGGCGCACGCCACAAGCTCTGATACCGGTGCCATGCTGACACATCTTTCGATCCGTGACGTCGTCTTGATCGAGAAACTGGATCTGGCCCTGCATCAGGGCCTGACCGTTCTCACTGGTGAGACAGGCGCCGGGAAATCCATATTACTTGATAGTCTGGGCCTCACCTTGGGTGAGCGCGCGAGCGCAGGTCTAATACGCGCCGGCGCAAGCCAAGCGAGTGTTTCAGCAACTTTCGATTTACCTCTAAATCACCCGGTTTTCGGGCTGCTTGCCGAGCAAAGCCTTGGAATAGATCCACAGAGCGACCTCCTGACACTGCGCCGCGTCGTCCTGCCGGATGGGCGGTCACGCGCTTATGTGTGCGATCAACCCATTAGTATCACCCTGCTCCGCAGCCTTGCTTCGCAGCTAGTTGAGATACAGGGACAACATGAGCAGATGGGCCTCGCGGATGAAGCTGGGCACCTAGATCTGCTCGACGCGTTCGGCGTGCCCTCAGCTTTGCGCCAAAAGACAGCAAAAGCTTACAGCGAATGGATAACGGCACGAAAAGCGCTGGAGCATGCACGCAGCGCCCTCACCGAAGCGACCCGTGAAGAAGAATGGCTCCGCGCAACGGTAGAAGATCTGGAAAGCCTTGCGCCAGTTGAGGGGGAAGAAGACGAACTCGCAGCCCTGCGCATACAGCTACAGCATGATGAACGGCGCCAAGAGGCCGTCGCGGCCGCTTTGGCGGAACTCACGCCCAAAGACCGCCGCTCGGCAACACCTGCCACAGCACTCCGTTCCGCCAGCCGCGCGTTACAGCGCCTAGCCCCCGCTTCCGAAGCGGGGGGAGAGCCCCTCGACAACAGCCATGCCAAACAGGTGCAATCGGCTCTAGAAGCTCTTGACCGCGCAGAGGAAGCCCTTGCAGAAGCGGAAAGCTCACTCTCACGTCTGGCCGCCGACACAATGGCGGACCCTCGCCTGTTGGAAGAAACAGAAGAGCGTTTGTTTGCCTTGCGGGCCGAAGCGCGCAAGCACAACATTGCTGTCAGCGAATTGCCTTCCTTCCTTAAAAATCTGCGCCAGAAACTCGAAACCCTCGACAATAGCACGGCCGAACTATCGCGCCTTGAACAAGCCCTTCGAGAGGCGCAAAGCCATTTTGAGGAAACAGGAGCAGCCCTTTCTGCCTCACGTCAAAAAGCCGCAGAGCTACTCGAAAAAGCCGTCCATAGAGAGCTCAAGCCTGTAAAGCTTGAACGCGCCCGCTTCAGTGTTGCGTTTACCAAGCTTGATACGAACCGCTGGTCCCGTGCAGGTATGGAACATGTGGCGTTCCGTATAGCCGCAAACCCCGGCCAACCCGCTGGTGCCCTTGCTAAGGTCGCTTCCGGTGGTGAATTATCGCGCCTGATGCTGGCGCTAAAAGTTGTTCTCGCGGAGCGTAGCGCGGTTGGAACTCTTGTTTTTGACGAGGTCGACTCCGGGGTTGGTGGAGCCACGGCTTCAGCAATCGGGGACCGCCTCCATAAAGTGGCAGAAACCGGGCAGGTCTTTGTCGTAACTCATAGTCCGCAAGTCGCTGCGCGGGGTGATCACCACCTCCGCATTGCCAAGCGCATTACAAACGAACGAACCGAGACAACGGCTGAACCGTTATCGCTAGCGCAACGACGGGAGGAAATTGCCCGTATGCTTGCTGGCGACGTTATTACGGATGCCGCCCGTGCTGCCGCTGACAGCCTGCTGGAACCACTCTTATGACCAAGTCACCACCGCACGTTCAACGCCATGCGAAGCTGGAAACCCTCCTCGCCCTTTGGGATGCGGCATACCATCAGGAAGATGCACCGCTCGTCAGCGACGCGAAATACGACGCCACCCGGCGGGAGCTACTCGCGCTCGAAGAGGAATACCCCTCCCTAAAGCAAGGGCAAGGAGCCAGCAGCCGCGTTGGCGCCGCTCCCGATAGTGCTTTCACCAAACACCGCCACCTTGTTCCTATGCTCTCCCTCGATAACGTTTTTAACGAGGAAGAATTTTCAGCTTTTGTTACGCGCGCTGGCCGTTTTCTTGGGCTATCCGAAAGCGAAACACAAAACCTATCTGTTGTCGCAGAACCAAAAATTGACGGCCTATCCATCAGCCTTACCTACGAAAACCGTACCTTCATACGCGGCACGACGAGAGGTGATGGCTTAGAGGGAGAAGACGTAACGGCGAATCTGCGTACGATCGCCGCTATTCCGACCACGTTGCCCGACGATGCCCCTGATTTACTGGAAATACGCGGGGAGGTTTTTTTAAGCAAAGAAGCCTTTTTGGCTCTCAACGAACAGCAAACACAAAAAGGTGCGCGCCTTTTTGCCAATCCACGCAACGCAGCCGCAGGTTCACTGCGTCAACTTGACCCGTCCGTCACAAAACAGCGCCCGCTTTCCCTTTTTGCCTACGCTCTCGGTCATCGCTCAGCGAGTGTTAGTGCCACGCATGAAGGCTATTTGAACACTCTAGAGAGGTGGGGCTTCCCAGTTAATCCCCTCTCCAAGCGGCTGGACCATCCCTCTGATATCCCTGCCTATGTAGAAGCGCTCGCTCAAGAACGCGCCCTCTTGGGGTACGATATTGACGGCATTGTCTTCAAACTTAACGACGTCGCCTTGCAGGAGCGTCTTGGTTTCATAGGACGCGCCCCACGTTGGGCCATCGCTTGGAAATTTCCTGCCGAGCAAGCCATTACAATACTGCGCGGCATCGAAATCCAAGTAGGGCGTACAGGGGCATTAACTCCCGTGGCACAGCTGGAACCGGTCAATGTCGGCGGTGTCCTTGTCTCCAAAGCTACACTGCACAACGAAGACGAGATTGCGCGCAAAGATGTCCGAGTTGGAGACAAAGTACGCCTCCAGCGCGCTGGAGATGTCATACCGCAAATTCTCGGCCCAGTTGAAGCCGGCGATGCTACCGAGCGATCCGAGCCATTTATTTTTCCCGATCATTGTCCCGTTTGCGGCGCACGAGCCGAGCGCCCCGCTGGCGAAGCCGTTCGCCGCTGCACAGGCGGGCTGACATGTGAGGCACAAGTTGTTGAGCGCCTCATCCATATGGTTTCGCGCAATGCCTTTGACATTGACGGCTTGGGCGAGCGTAGCATCCGCGATTTTCACAACCGTGGTTTCATTAGCAAACCAGGTGATATCTTCCGCCTTGAACAGCGCAAGGATGCCATCCTCGCTCTGGAAGGTTGGGGGCTTCAATCCTTTGAAAACCTCCAACGTGCGATTGCTGAACGACGTAACATACCACTCGCTCGCCTAATCTTTGGCTTGGGGATTCGCCGTATTGGTGAGCGCAATGCACAAATGCTAGCCCGCCATTTCGGAAGTTTCGAGCAATGGCGGGATACTATGCTCGCAGCGAAACCTGAAAGCGAAGAGCGAGCAGCACTCAGCGCCATTATGGGAATCGGTGATGCTATCGCGGAAGAGCTGACAGCATTCTTCCAAGAGCCGCATAACGTCGAAACACTAGATGATTTACGGAGCGAATTGCTCGACATTACGCCCGAAGCGGCCCCCTCTGAGGGGAGCCTCTCCGGGAGAACAATCGTCTTTACCGGTACCCTCACAACGATGACCCGCCCCGAAGCAAAAGCCATTGCCGAACGCCTCGGAGCTCAAGTCACGGATAGTGTCTCAAAAAAAACATCTTTGGTGGTTTTGGGTGAAAAAGCTGGTTCTAAAGCTAAAAAAGCCGCAGATTTGGGCGTCGAAACGCTAGACGAACAAGGGTGGCGTCGCTTAGCTGGCCTTTAACCGGCCGCTCAATCGAAGACGAAACCCACAAAAATAAGCTTTTTTTTTAAATTCAAGCTATAGTGGGGCTATGCCTAGCCCCACTTTCCCGCAGCCCCATGTCGGTCTGTTTATTCTTGGTTTGATAGCCACTGTTCTGCTCATTGGCGTATCAATATTAATCTCCCTGTCGGAGATTTCGTTTGCTGCTGCACGCGACGTTCGTCTGCGCTCCAAAGCAGATGCGGGAGACCCACGGGCTATTGCATTTCTAAAACTGCGCCGAAATAGCGGGCAGGTCATAACAGTACTTCAGATATGCTTAAACGCCGTCGGTGTCCTAGGCGGTATTATCAGCGATTCAATGCTGAGTGCGCCTCTGGCTGCGGCTTTAAGGGCCTGCGGACTTTCCGATAGCTTCGCGGATCAAGTCGGCGCAACTCTAGGCTTTATGCTTATTACAGGGCTTTTTGTTCTGTTCGCAGATTTGTTACCAAAACGCATAGCGATGAATGCGCCGGACAGAATTGCGCTTAAAGTTGGCTGGTTTCCAGCTGTAGCGCTTAAAGTGCTCTACCCCGCTGTTTGGATCTTTTCCAAAATTTCGGACGCCTTGCTGCATCTGCTTAAGATTCCCGCAGCGGCGACTGTTGAACCTGTAACTCCAGAAGACCTGAGAGCTATTCTCGCAGCAGGAACTGCGTCAGGCATTTTGCTCGAACAAGAACATCAAATGATCCAAAATGTTCTTGGTCTTCAAGATCGTTCCGTGACATCCGCGATGACACCACGCGATGAAATTGTATACCTAGACGTCCAAGAAAGCCCCGAGACGCAACGCGATAAAGTGCGCGTTCGTCCTTACTCACGCTACCCCCTATGTAACGGGGACCTTGACCACGTCATAGGCTCCATTCGTGCGGAAGACGTGCTTGTCGCAGTGGTCGACAAGCCACAAAACACGGAACTGCCGACACCTGGCGCTAATCAAATTTTCAAAATGCGTCGCGATGTCCTCTCCCTGCCAGACACACTGAACCTTTGGGAAACGCTCGCCCAATTCGACGCAAACGGCGCTGGCTTTGCGCTCATTGTAAACGAATACGGCCTCGTCGTAGGTCTTATCACCTATAAAGACATTATGGGCGCGCTCATGGACGGATTAGTTAGTCCTTTTGAAGAACAGGCAATCGTAAAGCGCGACGATAACTCTTGGCTCATTGATGGCGCAGCCCCTATTGGCGATGTCATACGCGAACTCGATATTCCCGTCTTCCACGATGCCCAAAACTTCGACACGATCGGCGGTTTCGTTATGAACCGCCTCAGACGCATGGCGCGCAAAGCGGACCGCGTCGACGCTGCTGGCTGCCGTTTCGAAGTGGTTGACGTAGACGGCTTCCGCATTAACCAACTTCTTGTCACACGCCTGAATGCCCTCAAGGAGCGCACCTAAAATGCCATCATATTCTCAGGCAGCGCTGCTTATCATTGACGTCCAGAATGATTTTTTGCCGGGCGGCACCCTAGCCGTAGCTGGAGGCGATGCAATTATTGCTCCCATCAATGATTTGCTTAAAGCCGACTGGGCAACAATTATAGCCACAAAAGACTGGCACCCGGTAAATCATTGCTCCTTCAAACAACATGGCGGGCCGTGGCCCACGCACTGCGTAGCTGCCACACATGGAGCAGCTTTTCCAGATACATTAATGACGGACAAAATCCATCACATTGTACACAAAGGCCTAGACCCAAAATGCGACAGTTATTCAGCTTTTTTCGATAATGAACGCATTCACTCAACCGGCCTCAAGGGACTTCTGTCCGGGCTAGAAATAGAAGAACTGCATATTTGCGGCTTGGCCCTCGACGTCTGCGTAAAAGCGACAATAGACGACGCACTCGAAAATGGCTTCAAGGTCACACTACACAGCCCAGCCTCGAAAGGGCTGACCCCTGACCCCACACCGTTGCTTGAGAGCTTTAGCCAGCAAGGCGTCACGATACGTTGATGAAGGCAGCTGCTGTCTAACGTAGCGGCCTTCCCTCCTTAAAGCCGTGCCGCAAATAGTGCTGCAGACTACCCAATTCGTAAGACGTAGCCACGTCAGTATGACGTGCGCGATACGCATCCCCGTCCCAAAAAGTCGGCGGTAAGCTAGGCCCTTCCAATACGATTTTTTCAGTAGTTCTATCTCCTACATATAAACGCAGGGAATCATCATAGCGCGAATGGTACTCTTTTTCAGATAATAAAAGGCTCTCGGCTGCATGAGCTCCTTCCACACTTTCAGTCTGTAAATACCGACGCAACTCTACTGGATCATCACCGTCGACCAAACCTCTCAATTTTCTTTTTAATCGAAACCGCCAAGTATCGTAGTCGACATTGTGTTCGTGCAAATACGTGAAGCACGTTCCGAATATATCATTATTTAGGCTTGATTTAGGCTCGTGATGCCCATTGTCACACATTGCCTTTATTTGAGCTGAAACGAAGCCTTTATGAAAAGAGTCAACTGGAGAGTACCATCCGGATGCTCCAGGCACGTTAAACAGCGAAGATTGAATTCTAAATCCACCGCTCTGCCCAGATATCTTTAATGTTTGAAATGCTCCATTTATATCGTCTGGTAAGAACGATAGTCCCCCGGGGGTAAAAACACCCAGTATCTCGTCACAATCAACAGGAAGCCCGAAATCGTACCCTCCCCTCTGGTCCCAATCCAAAAAGACGTTTGTGAAATGTGCACCTTTGTGCTGAAAATCATGCGGGGTATTTAAATCGTACCGAACGCAGACGCCTAAGCGTGCAGCCTCTTTCAAAATCGACAACGTATATGGATCTTCAGATCCGTTATCAAAAATAGTTATATTTTGGGGAGAGAAAAGCACAGTGTAATGCATAAGCCACCGTAAGAGAGCGGCACCTTCGTCTCTCTGCATCATAACAACACGCACGACGGCCATACGACTGTGATCCTTCAGGATATTATTTTATCCTAAAGATTATGGTCGTGATAAAACTGTTGAACAAGACATATATTGTGTGGAAGATAGTGTCTGTGGCGCGCCCTACTGGATTCGAACCAGTGACCCACAGCTTAGAAGGCTGTTGCTCTATCCAGCTGAGCTAAGGGCGCAGACTAGAAACAGCTTCCATATACAGGAAGCTTTGCTTCCTAGTGGTCGGGGCGCCCGGACTCGAACCGGGGGCCTCTTGTACCCAAAACAAGCGCGCTACCAGGCTGCGCCACGCCCCGAACTGAAGCTGGGTATAGGCCCAACCCGTTCGGAGCGCAAGGGGGTATTTTTACTTTTTTTCACTTTTTGCGAGTGGGGGCACAAATAAGGGTGCCGTGTCCCATGGGAAGAGTACCCATGTGTCCTGTGAAACCTCGGTAACGAAGTGATCCGTCAAAGGCTTGCCATCGGGTTTAGCGTAAAGACACGCAAATACCGCCTTAGGCAGCATGTCTCGGACCACACGCGCCGTAACGCCAGAATCAACGAGGTCATCGACAATCAAGAAGCCCTCGCCGTCACCAGCAGCTACTGGGGCCTTAATGACGTTTGGTTCGCCCTGCGAACCCTCTTCGGCAGCATATGTGACAACCGAAACGCTCTCGATGAGACGACATCCCAGCTCACGGCCTAAAATTGCCGCGGGGATCAAGCCACCGCGCGTGATGGCAACAATACCCCGAAACGGGCCATGAGCCTGCATAAGGTTAGAAGCAAGCAAACGCGCATCCCGGTGCAATTGATCCCAGGTTACGGTCGCATAATGAACGGATTGTGGTGTTTGTATAGCAGTCATGCGCCTTCCTCTGCCTTCAGCGATAACGATTTGCAATCGGCTTTCCACAAAAAATACACTATGCTGAAAACATGTCACTGTCTTTGCTCAATCAAATCCCGGGCTTTCGCAGCCTTGCCCTCTCCCGCTTGAGCAGCCAGTTGGCCTCATCGACACTCGCTGTCGCAATCGGCTGGCATCTTTATGACATGACACATAGCGTTGCGGCTCTGGGCTATATTGGCCTCGCTCAATTTTTACCGATGGTGCCGCTGACATTCGTCTCCGGCCACGTTGCTGACCGCTTTGACCGCAAGCGCGTCGTACAAATTTGTCAGGCACTCGAAGTCATCACACTTCTTGCTATGACGATCGCAACGCTATTCAACGCACTGCATCCAGCTGGCATCTATGCTCTCGGCGTTGCCCTTGGCACGTTGCGCAGCTTTGAAATGCCTTGCCAGCAAGCATTTCTTCCCTCACTGACGCCACCAGCTTTATTACCTCAAGCGCAATCTCTCATCACTTCGCTTTTTATGGTGGCATCTATTGCAGGCCCAAGTTTGGGCGGCCTGCTCTACGGCCTTGGCCCTGCCGTGAGCTACGGCATTACCTGTGCCCTATTTTTCTGTGCATTGTTAAGCACATCGAATATTCGTCTTTTAACTCGCCCAGCCAGCAAAGAGCCCGTTACTCTCAATTCTGTTTTTGCTGGCCTTGCATTTCTCAACACTCGCCGTGACTTACTTGGCGCTATCTCGATGGATCTCTTCGCAGTTCTCCTAGGCGGAGCAACTGCAATGCTGCCCGTCTATGCAGAGAGCATCCTTCATGCAGGCCCTATGGGCTTGGGACTGTTACGTGCAGCGCCAGCAATAGGTGCCCTCGGCATGTCTTTGTGGCTTGCCCAGCACCCTCTCGGGCGGCGTAGCGGCATGACAATGTACGCGTCAGTTTTTATCTTTGGCATTGCCACAATTATTTTCGGCGGCTCCCACACTGTCTGGGTCTCCATTTTAGCGCTTATTACGCTAGGGGCCGCTGATGTCATCAGCATGGTTGTCCGCTCATCGCTTGTTCAGCTTGCAACACCTGATGCCATGCGCGGCCGTGTCTCTGCTGTTAACAGCCTGTTCATTGGCTCAAGCAACCAACTCGGTGAATTTGAGAGCGGCATGATGGGCGCTGCGCTAGGGCCAGAGGCAGCAGTCATTACTGGCGGTGTCGGCACCATACTTGTAGCTGCCGCGTGGATACCTTTGTTCCCGCGCTTGTGGTCGCTCGACCGCTTAGACGAGATTACAACTGAAGAATAATCTTCAAAGCCATATTTCAAGAGGAAAAGCTGGCTCCCGAAGTAGGACTCGAACCTACGACCCAGCGATTAACAGTCGCTTGCTCTACCAACTGAGCTATTCGGGATCAGCGAGGTGGTGTTTACCCAAACACTTCCCAGCCGTAAAGCCCCTTTTTTACATTTTCGTTAAAAAAGCAAAAACTACGCAAGATGGATGTATCCAACGCGATTTGCTTTAAGAACTTATTATATTTTTAAGAGGAAAAGCTGGCTCCCGAAGTAGGACTCGAACCTACGACCCAGCGATTAACAGTCGCTTGCTCTACCAACTGAGCTATTCGGGATCAGCGAGATGGTGTTTACCTAAACGGCCCGTGTCGGTAAACCCCTTTTTTGTCTTTTTTTCTAATTTTTTTAACGGACCTGACTACAGTCTTACGCGCGTCAGAGTTCTTCTCGGCCTTCCGTTGCCAAACGATCAACTCGATCATTGTGTTCGTCGCCCGAATGCCCTTTGACCCAGAGCCACTCTATCTCGTGCGGCTTTGCCGCTTCCAGAATACGCTGCCACAGGTCCATATTCGCAACAGGGTCACCAGCAGCGTTCCGCCACTTACGGCGCACCCAGCCAGTATGCCACCGCGTAATACCATTTTTCAGATATTCGCTGTCTGTGTGCAAACGCACTCGACAAGGCCGCGTCAACGTCTCCAAAGCTTCCGCAGCGGCTGTAAGCTCCATGCGGTTGTTTGTTGTCTCCGGGTCTCCCCCCTTCATCTCACGCTCACGCCCACGATAGCTTAAAAGTACCCCCCAGCCACCAGGGCCGGGATTCGGCTTGCACCCACCATCGGTCCAGATATCGACGATGTTGTCTAATTCGTCAGACATGACCGACCTTAGAAAAATGATTAAAACGCTTCATATACGGGCGTGGGTCTTTGCGCGTAACCAGAGCATCGCTCGGTGTGTTAATCCAGTCATATAAGCGCGTTAAGACAAACCGTAGCGCAGCGCCTTGCGCCAAAACTGGCAGCACCGCTCTTTCCTGAGCTGTCAAAGGTCGGACTTGTTCATAACCTTCAACCAATGAATTTGCGCAGTCCTGCCGATATATTACTGAGCCTTCACGCTCTTCAAAACACCAAGCGTTCAGGCAAATGGCCAAGTCGTAAGCAAACATGTCCGTGCATGCGAAATAAAAATCGATGAGCCCGGACAGAGAGCCATTTTGAAAGAAAACATTATCGGGAAATAAATCCGCGTGGATTTGCCCAATAGGCAGATCCCCCGGCTGCGGCCAAAGTGGCACCACCTTGCCGAGCGCACAGGCAATATCTTGCCCGAAGCCACGCCCTAAATCGTCACCAATTTTACCACAACGCTCCAGCAGAGGCCCCCACGCATCAGCAGCCAAAGCATTCGCACGGACAGGCGCATATGATTGACCTGCCTTATGCAGTTCCGCCATAGCCTGCCCGACTTGTCGGCACTCGTCCGGGGTAGAAGCAGCAACGCCCTTACCATTCAGAAAGGTGGTGATGACGGCAGGTTTTCCGGCTAAATGACGCAATGCCTTGCCATCTTTACCCTCAACCGGTTGAGGGCAGTTCACTCCAGCTTTTGCAAGGTGCTGCATCAACCCTAAAAACCACGGCAGTTCATCCGGGCGCATACGCTTTTCGAACAGCGTCAGAATGTATTTCCCACTGCTTAAAGTCAGTAAGAAATTACTGTTCTCAACACCTTCTGCGATACCTTCAAACGCAACCAGCGTGCCTAAAGCATAATCGGAAAGGAAGCCGTTAAGGGCCTCCTCCGAAAACTCCGTATAAACTGCCATAGAGGTTTAGCCGGCCTCTGTCGCCAAAGGGCCGGGCAGGCGGAAATTGACGTTTTCCTTTTTAACAATCCGCTCTTCAATCTTCAGAACGAAATGCTCGGACAAAGCCACAACCATTTCTTGCACCAATGCCTCAGGAGCAGATGCGCCAGCGCTGATGCCAAGCGTTTCTACACCTTCCAGCACTGACCAATCCAAATCCGCAAGCTTGGGAACCAGCAGCGCACGGCGGGCACCGGAGCGTTCAGCAACTTCACGCAGACGTTGAGAGTTCGATGAATTTGGTGAACCAATAACAATCACCAAGTCACTCTCAGGAGCGATGGCTTTGACTGCTTCCTGACGATTCGTCGTTGCGTAACAGATGTCTTCACGGCGCGGCCCCTCAATTTCAGGAAAGCGCGAGCGCAAAATATCTACAATCTCAGCCGTATCATCAACTGACAGCGTCGTCTGGGTGATGAAAGCCAATCGGCTTGGGTCAGCAGGCTGTACGCTGCGCGCTTCTTCCGCGTCATTAATCAACGTTACAGCGCCCTGAGGCAGCTGTCCCATCGTACCCACAACTTCTGGATGCCCTGCATGACCGATCATAAGGATATGACGCTGGTCTGGGCCACCACCTGCAAAGTGGCGCTCTGCCTCACGGTGTACCTTTGAAACCAACGGACATGTTGCATCTAGATATAACAGATTGCGGCGTTCAGCCTCAGCCGGAACCGATTTTGGCACGCCATGAGCCGAGAAAACTACATGACCATCTGCAGGTACTTCATCGAGTTCTTCAACGAAAATAGCACCTTTGGCTTCAAGCCCTTCTACGACTGTACGATTATGCACAATCTCGTGGCGCACATAAACGGGCGCCCCGTAACGCCGCAACGCTTCTTCCACGACGCGAATTGCGCGGTCCACGCCCGCACAAAAGCCGCGCGGACCAGCGAGTAAAACCCGCATTGTCCGCTGTTCGGAGGAGGAAGCACGCTCTGCAGCGCGTTCAGGAGCAAGAAAAGTGGTCTGATCTGACATAGTGTTCCCCAAAAGGGCGTAGTTCGATATATTAGTATGCATTATCGTCCGGATTGCGTTCTATCGCAACGCTTTGCCGACTCTTATTATCCTTCTTCACGTTTCTGGGAGAATGAACCGAAGATGCCTTTCCTCCGGCGCCCCACCCTCTCAGGAACCATTATGGTTGCGACCATACTGGCTCTTACTACAGCAACCGTGACACTCACGGGCTGCGAAGACGAATCTAACCCGAGCCTTTTTGCTCCCGCATGTCCGCGCACCGACATCCCCGCAGGGACTGCCGATCGCTTTGCTTACACAGGCCAAGATCAAGACCTGCGCAACCTGACGAGCCACGTCCAAATCACCGCCCTGTCTGGTGATTGCACACGCGGCCCAGATGGCCCCGAAAAACAAAAGATGGTGCGTACCCGTGTCGGACTTTCCTTCACGATCGAACGCGGACCGGCGACAACGCAGGACAAGGTCACCATTCCTTATTTCATTGCTATCATGCAGAACGGCAAGATCGTTGATAAAAAAACCTTCAACGATACGTTTTCTCTGACGCCAAATGTCAGCACGCAAACAGCCAAAACTGAGCTGCGCCTTATCGACCTTCCAGCTTCTGCCAACCTGCAGGAGAACCCATATACACTCGAAGTCGGCCTACAACTGACCCGTAGTGAATTGGATTACAACCGGAAGCACCCCCGCCCTTCTGCATTCCGTAGCAACAGCCAGTAAGCACTTCCCCTCAAAACGGGTAATGCTTCAACCACGGGCCATTCTTTACATACGGCCCGTGGCAGCACTGCTTATATTTTTACGACTAACAACAGGACCTTGGCATGCGGCCTCCTTCGAACCGTGAATTAACTCTGCGCGGAGTTATTCTCGGAACCCTCATCACGGTGATTTTCACCGCAGCCAATGTCTATCTCGGCCTTAAAATCGGCCTGACATTCGCATCATCGATCCCCGCCACAATTATTTCGATGGTAGTGCTGCGCCTGTTGGGCAACAGCAACATCCTTGAAAATAACTTGGTGCAAACACAAGCATCAGCTGCAGGCACCCTATCTTGCGTCTTTGCCGCTTTGCCTAGCCTTCTCATGGTCGGCTACTGGCACGAATTCCCCTATTTTCAAACGCTGCTGCTGACCCTTGCCGGCGGCATGACCGGTGTTGTTTTTACCATTCCCTTGCGGCGCGCGCTCGTCTCTCGCTCAAGCCTGCCTTACCCTGAAGGTAAAGCATGTGCCGAAATTTTGCGGGCCTCCTCTCCGGAGGGAGACGCCAAAAACCTACGCGCACTTATCCAAGGCAGCACGGTTTCCGCCCTTGTCGCATTTTTTACAGGTGGCCTGCGCGTATTCTCCGACGGGTTCACACTCGCAACCAGCGTTGGCGCATCAGCTTTCCGCCTTAGCGGCAGCTTCTCACTGGCTTTGCTCGGAACCGGGTACCTTGTTGGTTTGGCGGGAGGGCTGGCCATGCTGCTTGGCGTTTTCCTCGCTTGGGGTGTCCTTGTTCCCTACATAGGCTATCTCAATCCTGCTGCGCATCCATTGGCCGAGGCTAGCAGCCTGTGGGTCCATAAAGTCCGTTTCATCGGCGCAGGCGTTATCGCCGTAGCAGCATTATGGACTTTAATTTCGCTTACTGGCCCCGTCATACGCGGCGTCCGGGAAGCTTTTGTAGGGGGTGCCTCAACCAACCCCGACCCCAAAGATACCGACTTGTCGCCAAACGTCGTCAAAAGCCTTTGCGTTCTTTTGGCTGTAACTCTGGCCGGTCTTTTCACGCAGTTTCTATGGCCCGTTCTTCACCATGGCGAAGCGCTTGTGACGCTGGTTCTTTTAGGAATCGTGACCTGCTTCGTCATCGGCTTTTTGGTCGCTAGCGCGTGCGGATATATGGCGGGCATTATTGGCTCATCCTCATCCCCTATCTCCGGAATCGGTATTATCGCGATAATACTGATTACGCTGCTACTGACCGCCCTCGAACATACAGGCCTGCTCACGGCCGATCAGCGCCCCGTTGCTATAGGTTTCGGGCTTTTCATCCTCTCAGCAATTACAGCCTCAGCCGCCATTTCGAATGATAACCTGCAAGACCTCAAAACTGGGCAGCTTGTTGGTGCAACACCTTGGCGGCAGGAAATTGCTCTCCTCATTGGCTGCGTAGCGGGCGCGCTCATCATTCCCTGGGTGCTGCAAACGCTCTATCAAGCCTATGGCTTTGCCAACGCTCCCCTCCCTCACGCAGGCATGAACCCTGATCAGGTTTTGGCAGCTCCACAACCCGCACTCATGGCCGCCATTGCATCCGGCATCATGAACCATACGCTGGATTGGAACATGCTTGAGATCGGCGGAGTCATTGGCTTTATACTGGTTGTATTGGACCTTGGGCTACGCAAATTGCGCTTAGCTCTCCCCCCGCTCGCCGTTGGCCTAGGACTATACCTCCCACCCGAAGTCTCCGTAACCATTACGGTCGGAGCCGTGATCGGCTATGCACTGCGCCATTACGCGCCAGAAAAAGGCACGATGATTGCTTCCGGCTTTATCGTAGGAGAAAGCATTCTTGGAGTTGTAATCGCCGCTATCGCCGGAGGTACAGGCAACCCGAATGCACTTGCACTCCCGGTACCAAGCGCACTGCAACCCTGGTTAGGAGGCATTGCTTTCCTCGCCGTTTTAATCTGGTTCTCACACGCCTTGAAAAAAGAAACGCGCCCTTCCTAATGGAAGGACGCGTCGCTTAAAGCACCCGGCCTAATGGTGGAAAGATTAATCTTTCCACCACTGAACAGGCTCTTGATCTTCAGCTGCACCAACGGCTGCCACTTCCAGCTGACGTGGCAGAGGACGCACTTCCTGCTGCTCTGGCAGAGGATTTTTACGTGGGCGCCCCACTGGACGCGGCGACCGGCGGGACGCTTCAAACGCTTCTTCACGCGCGCGGTGCAGTTCAGACTTCAGAGATTGAATCTGGTCTTGCGCCTCACGCAGAGCTTTGCTCAAATCCAATATCTGAAGTTTCGTATGCGCTTCACGCGTTTCAAAGGTGCGTAACTGCCCCTTAAGATCGCCTAAATTACGCTCAGCCTCTTCCCAGCGGCGTTGCTCACGCTTCACCGACTGACGCAAACGCTCGACTTCGTCATGATCTTCCGCACTGGCAGCCGCGGCGCGTACTGCCTGCATGCGGCCACTCATGGGCCGACCCGTTGATTGATGCTCAACCACGACCTGACCGTCACGCACAAATCGGCGGCGACGCTCTTGCGTTGGCTGCATAGGCCTAGATGGTTTATTTGAACTTTTACCAGAACCGGCCCCTAAACGGGCCAAGGCTTCTCGCAGTTTATCTTCACTTACCTGCTGATCGTCCTGCATTATACACTTTTTTCTATCAAAATAAGGCGTCTAAACATGACCCCCTCAATGAAATAACCGAACGTATTCGGTCCATCGAATCCAGCCCTTTTTGTAAGAAGCAAAGCCTCCCCAAAGGGACGTTCCGGCGGAATTTTCGGAAGTCACAGTACTGGCCACCTGATCAAACCAGCACTCTTGTGGTCGACTATTTAACAAAAAAAATAAAGAGTGTCACCAGAAGAGTACGATTTTCAGTGTAAACTTTTAGCTATTAAGCGTAACGCTCAAACCGATAAGAGACTAAAAGAACACGGCTTTGTAGAACGTGACCCGACGCAATTCACGTTATCAAATATTCCACCAGAGAAGATAAGAAATGTTCGCAACAACCAGTCTCACATCGAGATCCTGCACACATACGGCGCATTCCATGGCGTAAAGAAAATAATTTTGATTACAAAAATAAATCGAATTTCTGTTAATTTACTATAATTTCTCAATATTATTAAAATCATAATTTAGATTTATACTACAATATACATGAAGTGATTCATGTTTGATTCTTAAACTATACGCAATCTATGCCCATCACCAACACTCCCACTGCATGCGCATAATACGTCACGGCGAACACGCGGGGCAGTACTTGGTTCCCGGTGCGCGACTAAAATCCCTCGCACACCGGGAATCCCCTAATTATCGGCGGCTACCAATATGGGCACGATGGTGGCGGATAGTACGCTCCCCCATGAGATCACGGGCCTGGTTGGTATGACTCGTCAGCATTGTCGTCGTATCAGATGCAAGGGTTTTTACATTCCCATTACCTGACGATGCCGCTGCCTTAAGGTCTGAATTTAACGCGGACGAGCCTGCGCCAACCACTTCCCTCAAGAAAACACGATCATAAGCTGTACCGTACAAGCGACCAATAGCCGTCACACGGGCTTGATCAGCGGCGTTCAAACCCGAACTGGTTTTCAAGTTTGCAGCGGTTGCAATCTGCGCCACGGCCTTGCGGTTCGTCGCATGATCGGACGCAACGGTTGTGGCAAAAGCCTTCACAACATCGCTGTTGCTATGTGCGACCGCCAAAGATGCTATGGCGCCCTGCACTTGATCTAACGAATCAAGCTGCTGCAACAAGGCAACATCTTGAGTGCTAAGCGGGCTAATGGCTGGGCTAGTGGAAGGCAAAGGAGGCGGCGGCGGCGCGTCAACACCACAAGCAGATACCCCAAGCATGAGCGATAATGACGCCAGCGCCGTCAAATGTGTTTTCACTTTCATACGCAGCATTCCTTGTTCAAACCTTAAGTATTATCTTAGCACACCCTAACGGCCATCCCAGAACATCCCTGTTTAAAGATGACCCATGCACGTGGGAGAAAACGTATGAAGCCATTCCCTGTTCCACAAAACGCGCCTGCCCATATCCGCGCTTCGCTTGTAATGGGCTGCTTATTTGGCGCTAGTGGCGTGGTGTTAGGCGCTGTTTCCGCTCACCTGCCATCACAATTTTACGCGGTGCCGACAGGGCCGAATATCTTACACAACGCCGTGGAAATGCTGATGTGGCACGCTCTAGCGTTACTCGGGATTTCGGGTGCTTACCCATTTCTGTCACCGCGCCTTGGCCGCCTTGCGAGTTACGCGTTTATATCCGGCACGCTCCTGTTTGTGCTCCCGGTTATGCTCTTCGCTTTTAAAGATGCGCATATCGCTTCAATGTCTGTAGCCCGGATCGCGCCATATGGCGGCACGTTGCTCATTCTTGCATGGCTTCTGACAGGGATTGCCGCCATTAAACGCCGCAAATTTCACTAAGCTGCGTAACGTCCCCTGCAGAAGCGTATGATCGCGTAAACAATACTTTGCACAATCAGGGCAAGTACGAAGCAGAACACGACAATTCCGACGAAAATAAACTGCTCACGTCCCAGCCCTGTCTCAATTCGCAGCAGACCCGCCAAGCGCGCCCACGCGGCACTACCGGCAACTCTCTGCATCAAATGCATGGCTGGTGCCCAAAAACGTACAATAGCCAAAAAGATAAATGTCAAACCTGTGAGACTAAGTGTCCTCAGCAAAGTCGTGGCAATACTGACTTCTTCCTTGTCTTTCGGCACTTCTTGATGTGTCGTTTTCAGCATTTTTGTTTTCTGTTTAGCGAGAGACTTGGTCACCAAATCACCTTTTCCGTACGAGAACAGATTTGCACTTTCCTCTAGCGTTCTGCCATGATCATCCCCATCGTTAAAGAAAACTCCTTTTCAAAAAGGGTTTCTCTTTCCAGTGAGAGTCACAAACATGCGTAAAACATTGACCGCCCTCGCTGCATTGAGCGCAGTTCTCAGTGCTCCACTTGCAGCAGCAGCACCACAGGCCGCTCCTCAGCTGACCGAAACCTCTGCCGCACCAATCGCCGCACCGTACCCTGATTCTTCTTTGGCGTCCGTACAAGTCAAAGAAGCCTTCGCCACAGCGAAGAAAACAGGGCGAAAAGTCCTTTTGGATTTCGGCGCGAACTGGTGCCCAGATTGCCGTATGCTCGCAGGCGTGTTTGCCCTTCCTGACGCTCAAGGCTGGCTTGAAAGCCAATTCGTCATTGTGCCGGTGAACGTTGATCGCTTTACCCATAACATGGATATCGCCCTCAAATACGGCGTAAAAGTTAAAGCAATTCCAACGGTTATCCTCCTCACCCCTGAAGGCCGCCCCCTTAATGGGGATGCCTCCTTGGCTCTGGGAAATGCCCGCTCAATGTCTCCGCAAGCAACCTTGGATCTGATTTCATCTTGGAATCAGCGAGGCTAAAGCCACCATGCTCTCTGCTTTCACACGAAAGCAGAGAGACCTACCCGTCCCTTGCGGGACTAGCGTAGGTTGAGACACCTCTCTCTCTATTTTAGCATCCCGCTGCGCTTCCAACTCCCCGCACACCCATTTACCGTGCACAGAGAGTTGGCCACCACCGCGCCCGGAAAGATATTCAGAGCTAAGCCAACAAGACCTGCTCTGCCTCTTGAACGACTTCCGTCAAAGCGTCTTCTTCAAAAGGCGAAACCAATCCAGCATCTGCGACTAAAGAAGCAAAAGGCTTGGACCCACCCCACGCACAAAGCTGTCGGTAGACTGCTAGCGTTCCTTCCTGATCTTGCCTTGAGCCCAGCCAAAGCTGTAACGCGCAACACTGGGCCAGTGCGTAATCGATATAATAGAACGGCAAGCGGTAAATATGCAGTTGGGCCTGCCAACGGCCACCCGCTGCGGGATAAGCTAAATCGCCCCAATCCCGCCAAGGCATATATTCTTTTTCCAAACGTGCCCAAATCGCATGGCGCTCCTGCGGAGACATAGCCGGGTTGGCGTAAACCTCATGCTGAAAATGATCAACGCACGCGCCATAGGGGAAGAATGAGAGCGCATCAATTAAATGCATAGCCCGGTACCGCTCTGCTGCCCCCTTCTCTACCAGACCACCAATCTCAGGCCACGTTAAAAACTCCAACCCCATGGAATGGATCTCAGCAGCCTCCATAGTAGGCCACGCTTGATCTACCCAAGGCAAATCACGGCTTTTCCAGTTTTGATACGCATGCCCCATCTCATGGGTGAAAACGCCAATATCGTTATGCGTCCCATTAAAATTTGCGAAGATGTAGGGCACGCCCTCCGTCGGAAAAGACGTACAAAAGCCTCCCCCAGCTTTCCCGTCACGATTTTTAAGGTCCAAATACCCTTGGTCGCGCATCATGGCGTAAAACGCCGCCATATCGCCGGACGCATCCAGCTTACGAAACATCTCCTCCGCACGCATCACGAGTACATCGTGGTCCCCTGCCGGACCCGGATTACCCTTAGGGTCAATCAGTGCTTCGTCCCATGCTTGCACACGGTCCCACCCCATCTGCAGGCGCCGCCGCTCCAAAATAGCCTGCACTAGGGGCGTAACATGGGCGCGAATTTTGTCTCGGAACGTCGCTACCTGCTCCGGTCCATAATCCGTCCTGCGCATGCGCCGATAGCCAAGTTCAATAAAGTTCTTGAACCCTAATGTCGTGGCCATCCGGTCCCTTAACGTGACCAAACGACCATAAATCTCATCCAGCTTGGCACCGTTTTCAGCGAAGAACCCCCACCGCGCTTGCTCCGCAGCGTGCCGCGTCTCCCGGTCTAAAGACTGAGCATAAGGGACCAAACCCGATAAATTATAGGTTCCACCACGAAATTCTATTTTCGCACTTGCGAGGAGCGCCGTATATTCCCCCGTCAGGCGCGCTTCCTCTTCTAAATCCGCACTAATTTCTGGCGCAAAAACGGTAGCATCCGCCTCCCAAAGGGCGATGACATGAGGCGTTAAAATTGCTTCCAATGCCTCACGGTCGACTTCGTGCAAAAAACGGTTTTTCAAACGTGTTTCGTAATCTGCGGCGATCGGCCCCAGCTTATCTGCGTAGTCACGGTCAGCCTGCGCTTGCTCATCTTGCGTATGCCGCGAGAACTGCAAATGCACATAAGAGGCCCATGCCTCGTAGGCCCGCCGCCCTTGATCGAAGAGAGATAAGGCGTCTCCCAGCGCTCCGGCATCAAGCGATGCCATAACAGCATCATGTTGAGCGCGCAGCGACGCCTCATCAGGCCGGAGGAAAGAAAGAGTAGAAAAAGAGGCTATGTCAGTTTTCATACCGACAACCCTGCCATTAGCCGACCAAAACGTCACGCCCTATCACCGCGCAAAATACGGTGTTCCACACATAGCTCAGCGCAACCTCAGTGCCGCGAAGGCTTTAGATGGCCTTTTTTTGACCTTCCGCTTCTTGCACGCCTCAAGCGCTCGGCTTGGGTAAGCCTAGCGGATCGCCCGGATGAAAACCTCAATCCGGCGGCAAGCCTCTGCCAAATCTTCATCAGATGCCGCAAATGACAAACGCAAATGTGGCCCCAGCCCAAAAGCTGCACCCGGGACCGTTGCGACATGCGCTTCTTCTAACAAAGCCTCGGCAAACGCAACATCGTCGGACAGAACACGCCCCTCAGCACTTACTTTGCCAATCAACGACGAAATTCCCGGATAGGCGTAAAAAGCTCCTTGAGGCATAGCGCAGCTTAAGCCGGGAATTTTTTTCAACGCAGCGACAACATTGTTACGTCGCTGCTCATATGTATCGCGCATTTCAGCGATACCATCATTGCCTGCATTTAACGCGGCAACTGCACCAGCCTGCGCCAAAGTACAGATACCCGATGTTGCATTCCCCTGAACCGCAATCATCGCGGCAATCAACGGTGCCGGACCGCACCCGAAACCAACGCGCCAGCCGGTCATGGCATAGGCTTTAGCCATGCCATTCACGATCAGAACTCTATCAGCCAAGTCTGGCGCCACCGACAAAAGCGACACGTGCCTCCGACCATCAAAGGTCAAATGCTCATAAATTTCATCGCACATGATCATGACATGTGGCGCCGCTCTCAGCACTTCTGCCAGGGCCTCCAGATCGGAACGCTCTAAAATTGCACCGCTGGGGTTGTTGGGAAAGTTGAGTACCAGCCAGCGGGTCTTTGGGGTAATCGCTGCCTCAATCGCCCGCGGGTCGGGACGGAAACCATCCTCTTCGCGGCATGGCACCTCAACACTGCGCCCCCCAAACATTTGCGCAATCAGTGGGTAGCTTACCCAGTAAGGCGCGGGCACAACCACTTCATCGCCATCATCAATCGTTGCCATGAAGGCATTGAAAATGACCTGCTTTCCACCATTGGCCACCATCACCTGATTGGCTGCGGCCTCAACCCCGTTATCCCGCAACAGCTTCGCTCTAATCGCCTCAACGAGAGCCTTCTGCCCCGGGATTGGAGGGTAGCCCGTATCTCCTGCTCTGCCTGCCGCATAAGCCGCCTCAACAGCAACCATTGGCGAGGCAAAATCAGGCTGCCCCAAAGCCAACGAAATAACGTTAGCCCCCGCTGCACGCAGTTCACGGGCTTTTGCAGCCATCGCAATAGTTGCGGGCTTAGGCAAAGTCGCAATGCGTGCGGCGGGACGAAACATCAGACAAGGCTCCGACAAAAGTTCTGAATACGTGTGCAGGCTTCACGCAGCAATTCGGTGCTCGTGGCGTAGGAAACGCGGAAATATCCCGGTGTGAGGAACGCACTTCCGTGCACCGCAGCAACGCCGGTCTCGTCCAGCAGTGCCGTGACGAATGCTTCGTCAGAATCGAGCACAATTCCCTTAGAGGTGGTTTTTCCCAAAACGCCCTCTACGGACGGGAAAGCATAAAACGCCCCGTTAGGTACCATACAAGATAGGCCCGGCGCGTCGTTCAACATCCCCACGACAAGATCACGGCGTTCTTTGTAAACGGATACCATCTCCGCAATAAAATCCTGCGGACCCGTTACCGCAGCGAGAGCCGCCGCTTGCGCGATAGAGCACGTGTTGCTCGTGCTTTGCCCCTGCAATTTGACGAGTTGCTTGGTGAACGCTGCTGGTGCAGCAGAAACACCAATGCGCCAGCCGGTCATGGCATAAGCTTTTGAAACGCCGTTCATCGTGACCGTACGTTCACGCAGTTTTGGCTCAACTTGCACTACGGTGCACGCAGCCTCACTTCCGTAGATCAGTTTTGCATACATATCGTCCGTCAAAACCCACACATGCGGATGCTCCAACAAAACATCCGTCAATGCCCGTAGGTCATCCTCACGATACACAGCCCCAGTCGGGTTGCTGGGTGAGTTGAGCATTAGCCATTTTGTTTTAGGCGTAATCGCCGCGCGAAGCTGATCGGCAGTCATACGAAAGCCATTCTCAGGCGCGGTCTGGACCAAAACGGGCACGCCATCGGCCAGTTTAACAATATCCGGATAAGACACCCATGCTGGCGCAGGAATAATAACCTCATCGCCAGCATTCAATGTCGCCGCCATCGTATTATAGATGACCTGCTTACCGCCGGTAGAAATACAGACCTCTTCAGCCGTGTAATCCAAGCCGAAATCTCTGTTAAGCCAACCTGCTACAGCCTTCCGTAGCACAAGCGTCCCGGCTACTTCGGTGTATTTCGTCTCACCCACATGAATGGCGCGGATAGCAGCTTCTTTGATAAAATCTGGTGTATCAAAATCAGGCTCACCCGCAGATAAGCTAATAATATCCTGCCCAGCCGCACGAAGCTCACGCGCTTTCTGCGTGATTGCGACAGTTTGACTAGGCGTAACGCGCTGTAAGCGCTCGGCAATGATGGACATACTCTCGGTTCCAACCACAAACCATAAAGATAAAAAAATCCCCATGGGCCACTCTGGGCTCATGGGGAACAGTAACGCTTTAAGCTAGCTTGTCCATCTCTCGAAGAACCGCCTCGCCCATCATCTCAGTCCCGACCCGCGCCATTCCGTCAGACATGATGTCTGCCGTCCGCAAACCGCTCGCCAGAACATTTGATACAGCTTTTTCAATCAACTCGGCATCATCGCCACGCCCCAACGAGTAGCGAAGCAGCATCGCAAATGAGAGAATCTGTGCCAACGGGTTTGCAATTCCGCGGCCAGCAATATCCGGTGCACTTCCATGGATCGGCTCGTAAAGAGCATTGCGCTTACCGTCTTCGCGCACGACGCCGAGCGTTGCTGAAGGCAGCATGCCCAGCGAGCCTGTCAACATGGATGCAAGATCAGACAAAATATCGCCGAACAGATTACCCGTCACGATAACATCGAACTGTTTTGGATCACGAACCAACTGCATGGCACAGTTATCTGCCAGCATGTGCGACAATTCGACATCCGCATATTCACGCGCATGCAGATCTGTCACCACTTCCTTCCACAGAAGGCCGCTTTCCATGACGTTGCACTTCTCGACAGAGCACACGCGATTATCGCGCTTACGCGCTAAGTCAAACGCAACACGTGCAACACGCTCAATCTCAGCAGTTGTGTACACTTCCGTGTTGATACCACGACGGGAACCATCTGCCAGCGTCTCAATGCCGCGTGGTTCACCGAAGTAAATTCCGCCGACTGTCTCACGAACAATCATGAGATCGAGCCCACGTACCACTTCTGGCCTCAACGCGGACGCGCTCAACAATGCGTCAAAAAGCTGAGCCGGGCGCAAATTCGCAAAGAGTTCAAGCTCTTTGCGGAGCTTCAGAATGGCAACTTCCGGGCGCTTGTCAAAACCAACATGCCCCCACGCTGGATCGCCAACAGAACCAAACAGAACAGCATCAGACTGCTTGGCCAATGCAATAACTTCATCACGGATGGGAACGCCATGGACCGCCAGAGAAGCAGCACCCACAAGCTCTTCCGTGATGTCCAGCTTCAAGCCACGGTTACGCTCCAGCCAGTGCACGATGCGTGCCACTTCACGCATAACTTCAGGGCCAATACCATCCCCAGCCAGCACTAACAGCTTTGGCGTCTCACTCATTGACCTGCTCCCATATCCACTGACGGCACCCAGCTGCGCTTCTCGCCGCTTTCAAAACGCGTAATTTTTTGGTCATGCGCCAAAGTCTGGCCGATGTCATCCAGCCCTTCGAGCAATAAATGCTTGCGGAAAGGATCAACCTCGAACGGAATTTTCTCACCGTCGGGACGAATCACCACCTGTTCGGCCAGATTGACCGTCAAACGCGCATTGGCCCCCTGCCGTGCATCGTCCATCAACAGATCGCAAATCTCACGCGGAAAGCGGATCGGTAAGATGCCGTTTTTAAAGCAGTTATTGAAAAAAATATCCGCAAAGCTTGGCGCAATAACACAACGAAAGCCAAAATCCAGCAGAGCCCAAGGGGCATGCTCACGCGATGAGCCGCACCCGAGATTATCATACGTGATGAGAATTTCAGCTTTACGATAGGGCTCCTGATTCAAAACAAAATCAGGCTTTTCGTTACCGTCAACGTCGTAACGCTGCGCAGCAAAAGCACTGCGTCCCAGCCCCGTGCGTTGAATGGTTTTCAAAAACCGCGCGGGAATAATCTGGTCTGTATCAATGTTTTCATTCGGCATCGGCGCAGCGATTGCCGTTAATTCCGTGAACTTATCCATTAGATCGCCTCCCGCACAGAATCAGAGCCAGACATTAAGCCCATCAACGCGCGTACATCGCATAATTCGCCCGTCACTGCCGCTGCCGCTGCCATTGCCGGAGAACACAAATGCGTCCGTCCATCCGGGCCCTGCCGACCTTCAAAGTTACGATTAGAGGTTGAAGCACAACGCTGCTGGGGCGTCAGACGGTCAGGGTTCATACCCAAACACATGGAGCAACCCGCTTCACGCCATTCAAAGCCAGCATCCAGAAAAATACGATCTAGCCCTTCAGCTTCCGCAGCCTGTTTGACCAAACCAGAGCCAGGCACAATCATCGCCCGTACGTTCTCAGCAACATGCCTGTCTTTTACCACTGCGGCTGCCGCTCTCAGATCTTCAAGGCGGCTATTTGTGCACGAACCAATGAAGACGACATCAACTTTAGTACCCGCAATTTTCTGACCGGCCGTCAAACCCATATAATCCAGAGCGCGCTGAACTTGTGCGGCTTGCGCCGGGTCTTTGTAATCCGCTGGTGTCGGTACTACACCATCAATTGGCAAGACATCTTGCGGGCTGGTACCCCACGTCACAGACGGCACAATATCCTCTGCACGCAGCAGAACATCTCTGTCAAAGCTGGCCCCGTCGTCCGTTGCCAAACCACGCCAATACGCACAGGCTTGCTCAAAGTCCTGTCCCTTAGGCGCGAAACGACGGCCTTTGACATACGCAAAAGTCGTCTCGTCCGGGGCAACAAGGCCTGCCTTCGCGCCAGCCTCAATCGACATGTTGCACAGCGTCATACGGCCAGCCATGTCCAAACCACGGATTGCCGATCCGGCAAATTCAATAACGTGTCCCGTACCACCGGCAGTGCCTATGTGGCCAATAATAGCCAACATAATGTCTTTGGCCGTTACGCCCGGCCCCACTTTACCTTCGACGCGCACGCGCATGTTCTTGGCAGGCTTTTGCAGCAATGTCTGCGTTGCCAAAACATGCTCGACCTCCGATGTACCAATACCAAACGCCAGCGAACCAAGCGCACCATGCGTCGATGTATGGCTATCGCCACAAACGATCGTCATGCCCGGCAGAGAAATCCCCTGCTCTGGCCCAACCACGTGGACAATGCCCTGAGAGGCCGACAATAATGGAAAATACGGAACGCCGAACTCAGCGACGTTTTTCTCCAGCGTTTCAATCTGTAAGCGGCTATCCGCTTCCTCGATCGGCTGGGAGCGATCCGACGTAGGAACGTTGTGGTCAACCACAGCGACCGTCGCATCTGGCCGGCGCACCCGGCGCCCGGCCATACGCAAGCCCTCAAACGCCTGAGGACTCGTCACTTCATGGACGAGGTGACGGTCAATATATAGGATGCACGTTCCGTCCTCGAGCCGCTCAACGACATGATCATCCCAGATCTTGTCAAATAACGTTCGCGGCGCAAAACCTGCACACATAGCTCTCTATCTCCGGCGTTTCGGGTCCCAAAATGGGACTGCCTCAAAGACAATGCCCGCCGTATGACGGGCGGGCATCTTCATTTTCTTGCGCAGAGAGAGCATCTATTGCAAGAAAAGGCAAGCCTAAAAGGCTTAATCTTAGTTTTTGTTACCTAAGATTAGGAAGCTGCCTTCGCAACATCGCGTGGGCGTTCTGCAATACGTGCAGACTTACCTGAGCGACCACGTAGGTAGTACAGCTTCGCACGACGGACCTTACCGCGACGAACAACGTCGATGCTCGCGATTGAAGGAGCGTAGAGAGGGAATACACGCTCAACGCCTTCACCGTTCGAAATCTTACGAACCGTGAAGTTGCTGTTCAGACCCTTGTTCGAACGCGCAATAACAACGCCTTCGAAGCTCTGTACACGCTCACGCGTACCTTCAACAACGCGGACGCCAACGCGAACCGTGTCACCGGCGATAAATTCTGGAACCGCACGAGCGCTGGAAAGACGCTCGATTTCGCGTGCCTCATACTGCTGGATAGTGTTCATGACCAAACTCCTGAAAACAAAAACTCAATGAACCGGCTGCCGTATCTGATACGCGTCCCAGAGGTCCGGTCTGCGCTCACGTGTGACGGCAAGAGATTGTTCATGCCGCCATTGAGCAATGGCAGCATGGTGGCCAGACAACAGAACCGGCGGAACATCCCGCCCGTCCCAATTCGCTGGCTTCGTATACTGAGGGTACTCCAGCAAACCATCGGCAAAACTCTCGTCCTGCCCGCTTGCCTCACACCCCATCACGCCCGGCAAAAGGCGCACACAGGCATCCAAAAGGGTCAGAGCTGGAATTTCACCGCCAGATAACACTACATCGCCCATACAAAATTGTTCGATGTTGTGCTTCTCCAGCACCCGTTCATCTATTCCCTCAAAGCGGCCACACAGAACGACCACACCCTTGCCTGAAGCAAAGCGTGTTACGTCCGCATGTGATAACCGCCGCCCCCGCGGGGTAGGGTAAATGATCGGACGACCTTCCCGCTCTGGCAGCGCTTCAAGCGCCGTGTCCAGAACATCAGGCCGCATGACCATACCAGCGCCACCGCCGAACGGGGTATCATCCACCGCTCGATGACGACCTCGTCCATGAACCCGAAGGTCGTGCGCCATGCATGACCACTGCCCGCGCTCTAAAGCTCGCCCCGCAAGGGAAAAGCCAAGCGGTCCCGGAAACATCTCCGGGAACAGGGTCAAGATGTCAGCACGCCATGTCATGAACGTACCTGAACCTCGCCATCAAGTGTGCCTTCCACTTCGATCTCATGCGGCGGCACAACAAGCAAACGCCGTGCAGCAAGATCGACTTCGGGCACACAAGCCCGCGTGAACGGTACAAGCAGGATTTTCCCGTCGCCTGAAGGCACGATTTCAAGGCTCACTCCGGCCCCGTAATCATGCACCACCGTCACCACACCGAATGACAAACCCTCGCTTGAGAATGCTTCCATACCAACCAAGTCGGTATGGTAAAACTCATCCTCATCAGCCTCGGGCAGATCTTCGCGGGCAACGTAAAGACGACGATTAACCAAGCGCTCCGCAGCAGTCCGATCGGCCAGAGCAACGCCCTGTTCGTCTTCTAATGCGGCAACGCCCAGAGAAACCCAGCGTACATTCCAGACCACCCCTTGCTCATCGTGCAAGGGATTCAAATCCTCAACAGACTCAGCATCATCTGTCGCGGCATGCAGACGCACCAGCCCCCGCACACCGTGCGGACGCCCAATGGTCGCTACCAAAACATCTGTCTCAGACTTGAAACGGGCCACGGATCAGCTCACCGGTTCGATAAATGCCAGATTAGGCAGCTGCTGCGGCTGCTGCAGCTGCTTCCTTAGCGCGCTCTTGAGCCTTAGCTTTTGGAGCGGACTTCTTAGGCTGGTCACGGAAAACTGGCTTAGGAGCCAGACCTGCATTGCCAAGGAAACGTGCAACACGGTCCGTAGCCTGTGCACCGTTGGACAGCCAGTGCTTGATGCGCTCATCGTTCAGCTTGATACGGTCAGCGTGATCGGAAGGCAGCATCGGGTTGTACGCGCCAACCTTCTCGATGAAACGACCGTCGCGTGGGCTGCGGCTGTCTGCAACAACGATGTGGTAGTAAGGACGCTTCTTAGCGCCAGCGCGCGAAAGGCGGATCTTGAGGCTCATGAATAACTCCTGAAAGAAAACTAAAAACTACTAAAACGGATCAACGGAAAGGCGGACGACCACCGGGGCCACCCGGCATACCCTTCATCATATCCGCAAGACCACCTGCGCCACCCATGCCGCGCATCAGGCCACCAAGGCCCATTTTGCTGATGCGCTTCATCATGGTGGACATGTCGTCAAACTGCTTGAGAAGGCGGTTAACCTCCTGCACGCTGGTACCGGAACCAGCCGCGATCCGCTTCTTGCGCGAAGCCTTGATGATCGCTGGCGTTTTACGCTCCTGTTTCGTCATGGACGAAATGATTGCTTTATGACGTTTGAAAATCGACGTGTCGATTTCCTTGTCACCCAGCATATCTTTGAGCTTGCCCATACCCGGCAACATGCCCAGAATACCCGAGATCGATCCCATACGGTTGATCTGGTTAATCTGTGAGACATAGTCGTCGAGGTCGAACTTACCCGCGAGCATCTTTTTAGCAACGCGCTCGCCTTCCTCATGATCAAGCGTCTCGGACGCTTTTTCAACAAGACCAGCGACGTCACCCAATCCCAAAATACGTCCTGCGACGCGTTCTGGGTGAAACTCATTCAGTGCTTCCAGCTTTTCGCCTGCGCCGGTAAACTTGATCGGAGCGCCCGTAATCGCTTTCATGGACAGGACAGCACCACCGCGTGCGTCACCGTCCATACGGCTCATTACAACACCCGTGATCCCGACAGCATCGTTGAAAGCCTGAGCGGTGTTAACGGCGTCCTGCCCTGTCATCGCGTCTGCAACCAGCAGCGTCTCAGCCGGGTTCGAAACAGCGCGGATCTGGCGAACCTCATCCATCAACGCTTCATCGATGGACAAACGACCAGCCGTATCAAGGATAACGATATCGTAGCCTTCGCGGCGTCCGACATCGAGCGCACGCTGCGCGATTTCAACTGGGCTTTGGCCAGCGACGATTGGCAGCGAAGTAACAAGCCCGGTGCTGGCATTCACACGCTCAGCCAATTGCTGCAACTGCAATTGAGCTGCTGGACGCTGCACATCCAAGCTTGCCAGCAGGACTTTCTTGCGCTCACGTGAAGAGAGGCGCAGCGCAATCTTACCCGATGTCGTCGTCTTACCAGAACCCTGCAAGCCGACCATCAAAATCGGAACCGGCGCAGAGGCCGAGAGGTTCAGTGGCGTTACACCCGCACCGCCAAGCGCATCAATCAATGCGTCATTGACGATCTTTGCAACAACCTGACCGGGGGAAACACTATCAAGCACTTCCTGCCCGACAGCCCGCTCACGCACGTTGTTGACGAATGTGCGCACCACTGGCAACGCAACGTCAGCCTCCAACATGGCGAGGCGAACCTCACGCATTGCTTCCGTAACATCGTCCTCGGAAAGCTTCCCATTGCGGGATAAACCTTCGAGAACACCGGACATCTTGCCTGAAAGACGATCGAACAACGTGACTACCTTACCGCAAACAAAAACGCGCCACTGCGCGAGCCTTCGCGATGTGGCGTGTCCGAAAACGATCCTCCCCTACCCCTTTAACCCGGACAGGTCAAGCAAATAGGGGATTCTCTATAAAGAATCGCTTATGGCAGGTCGCCTGGAGGTGGCTCCGGCGGATGCCCCATAAGCGCGTCTATCTGGCCATGCAGATCGTGCAGCTTGCGTGCCGTGGTAGCAGCTTGGCGCTGCTGTTCTGGCGTCAGGATATCATGAATTTTCTCTTGCACGGCCAGACGCCCTTGCGCTTCCTCAGCATGCAAAGCAGCCTCTTGCGCAGTCAGCTGCGCGAGATGATCTCGGTCGAGGGCACCCTCAACGGTCAGGCCGTCCATAATTTGTTGACGCAAAGCTTCCAGCTTCTGCCGACGCTCATGCTCCGCAGCATGATCACCATGGAACAATGCCTTCACTTGCGTTTTCTGAGCATCCGTCAGCACAACCCCGGGCGGAACCGGCATTGGAGGCATAATTCCACCCACATGCCCAGCAACAACAGGCTGCGCCAACATTACACCAGGCACTGCAATGGCGAACACTCCCACCACACGCGCAATCAATTGCATGGATGCCATAAGACTAGATTAACCCCGCTTCTTCAGAAGTTTTCTGTTGCTACCAGCCCTTTGAAGGCGTGGCCTCAGACACACCATGTCAAAAAGAATGTTACGGTGCTCCGGGGGCTGAGTATCAAAAGGTAATCCCTGATTTAAAAAAAACGCATAATGCCCCTTGACGGACACCATAGTTTTGCGCTTCAAGTCCCTCCAGACGTGATGTTCACTTGCTGGATGTCATGAGGAGAGGTGGCCGAGTGGTTTAAGGCAGCGGTCTTGAAAACCGCCGTACGTGAGAGCGTACCGTGGGTTCGAATCCCACCCTCTCCGCCATTCACCCTAAAAACATATCAAATCCAGAGCGCCTGAGCGTTTACGCGGCAAAAGCTGCGCGCTTCGCAATGCGCCTCCACAAGACATCCAGCCCATCTCCCGCTGGGGCCCTGATGCTTGCGCCTCTACTTTCAATGCCGTCTGCTATATTTTCTTTACCTGCTTAGCACGTTGCTAATACGCAGCAGTGCGAACTCAACAGATTTAGACGGTAAGATTCATGACGATACGTGTCACATCCGTGAGTACCGAATCGCTTCCTGCTATTCTCGGGCCACTCAGCCAGATTTTGGTCGATAGCGTTCATGATGGCGCATCCATTGGCTTTGTCGTACCCTTCAACACAGAGGATGCAAAAAACTTCTGGGATGGCTCCATCCTCCCCGAGGTAAAAGCCAATCGTCGCATCTTATTTGCTGCTTTTTATAATGAGCAGCTTGTTGGAACCGTCCAACTCGTCACGGGGATGCCACCCAATCAGCCTCATCGCTGTGAAATTGCCAAGCTAATGGTGTCGCCCCTAGCGCGGCGTAAAGGGGTTGGACGCCACCTCATGCAGCACGCATTGGAAGCCGCCCAAAATTTGGGAAAAACTCTAGTCACTTTGGATACGCGAACGGGTGATGCCGGAGAGCAGCTTTACACGTCTCTAGGCTTCCAATCTGCGGGAGTAATCCCGAATTTTGCACTCAACACACTCGGTGACGGCACACACTCAACAACGTATATGTTTCGGCACCTGTAACACCGACAATCTGCGCCAAGCAGTGAGCGAAACAAAAAAAGCCACCTAGCTTGCCGCTGGTGGCTTTTAAATCATCCAAAAGCTCACCCGACTATATAACGCCGGGTGAGCTTCCTTTTTCAGAACATCTGGATATGGGCTTTGAACCCTAACATAGCCGCATCGCGGAGGTTAGGCTGAAGTCCAGGGTTCCAGAAATACTGGAAGTCAGGAGCAAAAGTGATGCCGCGATAAACGTGGATTTGGTACATTGCTTCAAGCACCATACCAAAACGCTGTACACCATAAGCGCCGTTTTGCAGAGGTTCGCCGTATTGCAATTGCAGCGCTTGTGTTTTGCTCAGCCTTCCCGAAGCCCGGACATAAGCAAAGTTCACACCCATCGCATCCAGCGGGCGAGACTTCCAAAAACCACGATCCAGCACACCAATGCCGTACCATTGTGCACGGGTCTGGGTCTGCTCGTTGTTAAAATACGCACCACCCAAAACAGTTACGCCAGCATTCGGCGTGCCACCAGGATGATGATAAACCATTTGGTCAGCCAAGGCCCAAGCGGACCAAGAACCGTGGATTTTCCGAGGCGACAAACCACTAAGGACGAAAGAGTTTCCGTTCATGTCATAGTAGTTGTCGTTATGCTCGGCCGTATCCCAAACGTAACCCACCTTATAATGCCCGGGCAGTGTGCCGTGCTTGAAGCTGGGCTCCCAGCCTGCTTCAACGGGAATAGCTTCGCCGTTAATATCTGCACCGTTTAGCTTAAAGCCCGTACGATACTGCTGCACGCCGTAAATACCGGCCTGAGAAAAATAAACACCAGTTTGAATGTATGTTGCCTGTGTCGGTCTTACGCGCACACGCGCGCTCCAGACGGCATCAGGGTAGGATGAATGCGTTGTATTATCAGACGATGCTTTCGGGTTACCGCAGAAAGCGTTGTTCATGAAGTTACAGTAGAGCGGGTTGGCCGAGAAATCGCTCAATAAAGGCATACGACCAGCAGCGACATCCAAACGACCGTGCCACATTGTCTCTTCGCCGTAGAAATACACTAAGTGGACAACCACGTTGCCGCCACTTCCGTAAATTTCCGAGCTCGGATTCATGAGCAGATCACCGAACATACGGCTCGCAGGGATACCGTAACGGCCAACAGCAACAGCGTGCGTCGAGAAACCAGTAATACCGGCGAGACGTTCCCAATCAATATCTGTTTCTAATGAGTATTGACCTGCGTTCGAACTACCTTGACGCAAACCATAACCTGGCGTTGGTTTTGTCAGTGCACCACCAAATTCATTGGTGTTGTCCAACATGATCGCCACGCCGTGTGATCGCAGATATGTGTTCCAACCAAAGGGGTCGGGCAATAATGCCTCAGGTTGTGGCAGCGGAGGCACAGAGCCTTTTGAGAACGCAACCTGCCCGAGAGGAGCGTTCACGCGCTGTGCTGGGCCTTCACCGTTCTCACCTGCACCCTGCGGGTTCGTCGCATCTTGCGGGTTTGCTGTGCTTTGTCCCGTGGATTGCGCCAAAGCAGGCGCAGAGAAACTACCTAGGGCCGTACAGCACAAAATCGTACGCAGCCCCAGCGAATACCACAGAGAAGTCTTCATAATCTTGTCACCGACATGACCGCACGGCCACCGAGGCCAACGTGTCTAATTTTATCTAAGGGCAACCATCTGTGCCTCTTATTCAGCAATCATATATTATAATTTATCGTAGTCTGGATATGCACAAATATGAGAGGAAATTTAATTGTAACCAAAACGACACGTTTTATCCCCTCACCCCCACGATATTGAGGCGAGGAGCAGCCACGACTCCACTAATCAAGCCGCACAGAGGGACGGATACGCCCTTCTATCCATTCTGAGTAGAACGACATCATTCCACGGAAAAAACCATACAGCGCGACTTGATGCTGCCTATAGAGCAACAAATGCCCCAGACGGGCCGCTAAGCCGTGCGACACACCACCACCCCATACTGTCCCTCCGGGAAAAGCGGTCCAGCCATTATATTTCCCGAGAGCTACAATCGCTCCCTTATTCCGAAACACGCAGCTCGGAACAACGCGCCCATGCTCAACCCAAGCAGGCAAATAACGCGCAAGGTGGTTCGCCTGCTGCCGCGCTACCTGAGCGGTAGCCGGTAGCGGGTCCCCCTCAATGAAAGAGCAATCCCCTAAAGCAAAAATGTGCGGATCATCTTTCGCTGTCAGATTTGCATTAATTAAGACTTGCCCACTCTTATTGAGAGCCAGCCCACCGTAGGAATGTGTCACATCCGGTGCTTTGACCCCGGCGGCCCAAACCCTCAACGGCGCCTTAATATAAGTTCCGTCTTTTAAAGTTAGACCTGTAGCATCTGCCGCTGCCACCCGTGATGAGGTGCGGACCGTTACCCCCAGCCGCTCCAACTCACTTTGTGCTGCATGCGATACTTGCTCGGGGAATGCCGGCAGAATCCGATCACCGGACTGCAAAAGAGTAATATGAAGCTTTGGCGGTATCCGTCCAAAAGCATGCAAACTGTATGGATCAAATATATCGAGCGCTTTATGCAATTCCGCAGCGAGTTGTGTGCCAGTGGCTCCACCGCCCACAATGGCTATGTCAAGCTTCGTGCTATTGGCGAATGAACGTATCAATTCCATTCGGAACTTCTCGTTAAACGCGTTTGCTTCTACGAGATTATCAATACAGAGACAGTGCTCTTTGACGCCCGGCGTGCCGAAATCATTTGCACAGCTTCCCACTGCCAATACGAGCGCATCGTACTGCATCGTTCTGCTTTCCAGCACCAAGGACTGGTCAGGAGCATGGAAAGCCCCAAGCACAACTTTTCGCTTTGCTCGGTCGATTGAAACAACTTCGCCCGGCCAGAACTCAAAATTATGACCACTGGCATGCGTTATAAAACTAATGCGGTCGTTTTCACTCACCACGGTACCCGCTGCAAAACGATGCAACATAGGCTTCCAAACGTGGGAAAAACTTTTATCGATGAGTGTAATTCGCGCTTTACGCCGCTTGCCCAGACTTTTGCCTAATTGCGTCGCGAGAGAAAGACCAGCAACCCCGCCACCGACAATCAAAACCTCAAAGCGATCCGACATCTTCCTACAGCTTTCATCTCATGCGCTGAACAAGGCGGACACTACGCCCAGATGCACAAAAGACGAGATCAACAGATGATGATCGACTCGATGTCACGGTTTTGTGTTGAGTAAGACGGCGCTTCCCCTGCTCGAAGAAAAAAACCCTCCAACATTTGAGGAAAGTCGCCGCTTAATATTACTGAGAAGCCATACCGTAGTAAGAAATTAACGGTCCCGCGTTCCAAACAAGCGGTCACCCGCATCGCCTAGGCCCGGAACAATATAACCGTTTTCGTCCAGCTTTTTATCGAGCGAGCATGTAACAATCCGAACGTCTGGGTGCTTTTCCTGCATGTGCGCAACGCCCTCTGGGGCCGCCAATAAACATGCAAAAACAATATCCCTTGCGCCGGCTTCCTTCACGCGCGTGATTGCCGCAGCGGCAGAATGCCCTGTTGCCAACATGGGGTCTAAAACAATGCAAGTACGACCCGGCACGTCACCGGGCATGTTGAAATAATACTCACTGACTTCCAGCGTATCGTGGTCGCGCTTTAAACCGATGTGACCAACGCGCGCAGATGGAACCAAATCAAGCATACCATCCAACAGACCATTCCCCGCACGAAGAATGGATACAAAGCACAGCTTTTTACCGTCCAGTTCCTCACCAACCATTGGGCCGCTCGGCGCGCAAATATCCCGTGGAACCAAGGCGAGGTCCCGCGTTGCCTCATACGCCAGAAGCAAGCTCAACTCACGTGTTAGACGGCGAAACCCCGCTGTAGATGTCGTCTTGTCGCGTAGACGCGTGAGCTTATGGCGGACTAACGGGTGCGTCAGGACGATAGGGGATGCACTCATATTTACTCTCCAAAACGGCTGCACACCGTCACAATGCGCAACCCGGCCTCTCTGCAGCGTGAAAGGCGAAATATACTACGAATGAGGCACAGATACCGCCCTTCCCCCTTACACACAACGACTCGCTACATTTTGCTAGCGTTCCGTTGCATCAGGGCGGAAATCAAGCGCTAGACCGTTGATGCAGTAACGAAGCCCCGTCGGCTGAGGTCCGTCTGGAAACACATGCCCCAAATGCCCTTGGCATTCATCGCAATGCACCTCCGTCCGCACCATGCCAAAGCGCGTATCCTGCGTAAGGCCCAGCGCTCCTTCTTTGCCCGTAAAAAATGATGGCCAGCCACTGCCGCTATCATATTTCGTTTCAGAATCGAACAACTCCTGACCACAGCCTGCGCAGGCATAAATCCCTGAGCGCTTTTCATCGTTCAATGGGCTGGAACCTGGCCGCTCCGTTCCGTGTTCTCTCAAAATACGCCTTTGTTCGGGCGTTAAACCAACCCCACAACCTGTCGGGCCACAGCTATCGAGATTTTTCTCTTGGGTCATGCCGCTATCCTTCTGAACACACGTAATTGACTGACATTATATAGGGTTTCCCCCCCATAAGATGTCAGGGGTCCACATTCCCCCGTTCGCATTTCCACAAAAAAGTGGCATGATGCGGCCGAAACAGAAAAGTCACGGTGCCTTATCCAGACGCCGCGCAAATCGGAGATTTGCCATGTCCGCATCACCATCCCGTCGTCCAGCTATGCTCGTCATCCTTGACGGTTTCGGCTGGCGTGAAGATAACGCCGACAATGCCGTCCGTCTGGCTAAAACGCCGACTTTCGACCGCCTATGGTCCGAAAATCCGCACGCTTTCTTAAAAGCCTGCGGTGAAGATGTCGGCCTGCCCGACGGCCAAATGGGCAATTCCGAAGTAGGCCACCTGAACATCGGCGCGGGCCGTGTGGTGATGCAAGATTTGCCACGTATTAGCCGCTCAGTACGCGATGGCTCCTTAGCTAAAAACGAAACGTTATTAGCGTTTATCGATGCGCTTAAAGCCTCTAAAGGCACATGCCATCTGATGGGTCTTGCCTCTCCCGGCGGCGTCCACGCCCATCAAACACATCTTATTGCCCTCGCCAAAATCGTGACTGATGCTGGTGTGCCTGTAGCGATCCATCTTTTCAGTGACGGCCGCGATACCGCCCCTCAATCTGGAAAAGAGTTCATTACCGAAATCCTTGAAGCTCTGCCCAAAAATGCCACGGTGGCAACATTGAGCGGCCGCTATTACGCTATGGACCGTGACAACCGATGGGAGCGGGTTGGCCTCGCTGTCAGCGCCATGCGGGACGCAAAAGGCCCTAAAGGCGAAGACGCGCTCTCTGTGCTTGAGGGCAGCTACGCCGATAACAAGACAGATGAGTTTGTCGTCCCTCACGTCTTGGGCGACTACCAAGGCATGAAAGACGGCGACGGCATCCTATCCTGCAACTACCGCGCAGACCGCATCCGTCAGTTGCTGGACGTCCTGTTGCAGCCTGAATTTGACGGCTATGATCGCGGCAGACTTGTCAAATTTGCATCTGTCGCCACCATGTCGCGCTACTCAGACGCTCTGGCACCTTACACTCAAGTCCTATTCCCCAAAATTCCTCTGCATGACCTACTCGGGGAAGTCGTTTCAAAAGCAGGAAAAACCCAACTTCGCGCTGCTGAAACTGAAAAATTTCCCCATGTCACCTACTTCCTGAACGGTGGTCGCGAAGTACAGTTTGAGGGCGAAGAACGGATCTTGGTGCCATCCCCCAAAGTCGCGACTTACGATCTACAGCCCGAAATGTCTGCACCGGAACTGACAGAAAAAGTCGTTGCAGCCATTGATTCCGGCAAATTCGACCTGATCGTCCTGAACTTCGCAAATCCCGACATGGTTGGCCACACTGGCTCCCTCCCCGCCGCCATTAAAGCCTGTGAAACCGTCGATACAGGTCTGGGCAAAATTGATGCCGCCATCCAGCGCGCAGGGGGAAGTTTGCTCGTCACAGCCGATCATGGGAACTGTGAAACCATGCGCGACCCGGAGACAGGCGGCCCACATACTGCCCATACGCTTAACATCGTGCCTGTTATTCTGGCCCATGCGGAAGGCCGCAAAATCCACGACGGCCGCCTTGCAGACCTCGCCCCTACCCTGCTGGCACTACTGGACATCGCCCAGCCAGAGGCTATGACCGGCGAATCCCTGATCACGACTGATCACCTTGAAACAGTCTAAAAACACCGTTCTTCGCGCTGTGCCCAGTTTTCGGTACCGCGTGAAGAAAAGCCTCATCTTGGGCTCACTCTTGTTAGGAGAAAGCGCTGCTTTCTCCTGCAGAGCACAGCCGCAGACGCACCACCATAAAACACAACACCAAGCAAAACACGCGGCCCAAGCAGCACCTTCACCCTCGGCTGGTCAAATTGCACTCAACCGCGCCATCGCCGCGCGCAAAGCTCTGGAAGAGAAAGAAAAGGCTGCCGCAGCCTCGATCGTGGCTCAGCAAACCGCAGCGCAAAACGCCCAAAGTACCGCTGAACGTGACAAAGCTAAAGCCAAAACCTACGCACAGCAAAGCCGCACCAAGCAAGCAGCCCTCAATACCACTCAGCGTCGCATCCAGGGACTAGAAGACAACATAAGCGCCCTGCAAATTCAGCAGACACACCTTCGCAGTTCCATTTCTTCGCAAAACCGTGCCTTGGCAACGTTCTTGCCTGTTTTGCTCCACGTTTCCCAAAGCCCTAATGCTGCGCTTTTTACTGCACCGCAATCAGCCCCTCATGCTGCCACAACCTTGGCTATCCTAGACGGCATGACACGCCTGACGCATAATCGCGCCAAAGCATTGCGCGACCAGCAAGCTCAGCTCAACACCCTGAACACATCCCTCACAGACAAAGAGAGCGAACTCAACACACTCCGTCGCTCACAATCAGAGCAAGCCCGCATTGCCGCAACGCACTCGCGCCATGCCGCCCTCGAATCTGCTCACTCCATGCAATCAGCGGCAGACGCACAAAAAAGCCTCCGCGAAGCAAAACAGGAAGCTGCGGCATTAAGCGATGCTGTCGCCGCCCTTGCCGTGCAGGAATCCCGCGCCCGTGCTGCCCTTGAAGAGGAAGCCCGCCGCCTAGCCCGCGCCCACAAGCTGGCGCTTGCAAAAGCGGCACAAGACCGGGCCAAAACGCTTTCCCCCGGTGAAGCGCCTCACGCCGGCAGCGGTCACGCTCCTGTCTCCGGCCCCATCGTCACGTCTTGGGGACAAGAAACCGAATCTGGCCCCGCCACCGGCGTGACCTATGCCCCCGCACCTCTTTCTGCGGTACATGCCCCCTGCTCAGGGCGGGTAGAGTTTGCTGGTCCCTTTCGTTCGTTTGGGAACATGCTGATTCTGCATTGTGGCAGCGACTACCGCTTCGTACTCGCTGGATTGGGTTCTCTCTCCGTCGGTACAGGAAGCACAGTCAAACAAGCTGCAACTTTAGGCCAGATGCCTTCAGAGAGCCCACGCCTCTTTGTACAATTGCACAAAGAGACCCACACGATCAGTCCCGTTCCGTTCTTATAACAACTGCCCGGTTTGCGGATTGCGTGAGACGCGATACAGTCCTTTAACACTTCAACAAGTTTTCCCGGGTTATACGTCCGCACGATGCGCGCGGAAACGACGCAAGGCCCAAGACTGGAGATTACATGACGTTCCGAAAAGGCATGCTGTTAGGCACCGCATTCTTCGCCGGTGCTGTTCTTGGCCCAAGCGCATTACACACCTTCAGCCACATCACCAGCCTTCCTTCTGCTTTCGCACGCGACACATCATCGCATGACAACAGCGCCGAGACTGTGCGTCTACTCACACTCTTCGGGACAGTCATGGATGTCGTGAAGTCCGAGTATGTGCACCCCGTGTCGGACAAAGACCTCATCAATAACGCACTCGACGGCATGGTCGGAAATCTGGACCCGCATTCGTCTTTCATGACGGCGAGCCAGTTTAAAGACATGCAAACAGAAATTTCGGGCAAATTCGGCGGCCTGGGCCTTCAAGTCCAAGACGAGTCAGGACACGTGCGCGTTGTCTCCCCCATTGACGATACACCCGCCGCCAAAGCCGGTATCCAACCCGGCGATTTTATTACGATGGTGGATCATAAAAGTATTGATGGCCTGACATTGGACCAAGCCGTACGCAAAATGCGCGGCGATCCGGGCACAAGCATCAACCTAACCATCGTGCGCCCCAAGACCGGCAAAACTCTTAACTTTGACTTGAAGCGGGAAATCATCCACGTACAGATCGTACGCTCCGCACTATACGGCAACACGGCATATCTTCGCCTTACCGAGTTCGATGATGACCTCGAAACGGCAATGCATGCCGCATACCGCAAGCTGGAAGCCGACGCCAAAGCACATGCACCGGGCGGAAAAATTACCGGCGTCATCTTGGATCTTCGCTCTAACCCTGGCGGGAAGTTGGACCAAGCCATCGCGGTCTCAGACGACTTTATAAAAGATGGTGAAATTGTCTCCATCCGCGGCCGTCACCCCGAGAACAACCAACGTTGGGATGCACGCGGAACAGATATTACCGGTGGCCTGCCAATTATTGTTCTTACCAATGGTGGCTCGGCCTCAGCCAGTGAAATTGTGTCTGGCGCGCTGAAAGATCACCGCCGCGCCATCATCCTTGGTGAGAAAACCTTCGGTAAAGGGTCAGTCCAAACTCTCATCCCAGTAGGGGATCAAGGGGCGATACGCCTCACCACGGCACGCTACTACACACCATCAGGTCGCTCCATTCAGGGCCTTGGCATCACACCTGATATCCCCGTGGCAGAAACCCACGAGGACGATAACTTTGAGTACCGTGAAGCCGATCTCTCACATATCCTCACCAATATTGGCGGCAACCGAACCACAGCACAGCCGCGGACAGATCTCCCGCCAATTGCAAAATCCATCCCAAAAGCACCGCCCGCTAATTGGCCCAACTTTGACCCCGCTAAACCCGCAACGGACTTCCAGTTACAGCAAGCTTTGAAAGTTCTGAGTGCAATGACGGGTTCGGCGGTCCCAACCCAACTCAACGTCGCGACAGCACCTGAAAAACATGAGGACACACCTCATAAAAGCGCCGCTCATTAAACCCTGATATGCCAGAGCAGACCGGCCCCCACTCTCCACGGAAGACATCCCTTTGGGGACGTCTTCCTTTTATGGGGCGGTTGCTCGTGTTTTTTTGGGCCGTCATACTACTTGGCTCCGCAGCAATTGCATTCGCGTTAAGCCACACAGCACCAACACCAGCTGCGCCTAAGTCCCTTGCAAAATTGCCTTTGAACCGTTCAACCCAACCACCACTCCCCCCGCCATCAGTCCCCTCTGAGCGCCACAGCCCGCAAATATCTCCGCTGGAAACCGCCCGACAAGAAAGGCGCATTCCGCTTTCTATTCTACTCGGCGGTTACGGTTACAGCTTGGAGCTTAGCCAAAAAACGCGGGAGCGCCTGCCTTCAGCCATTGCGTTTGGTGTATCTCCCTATCTCAACACATTGGCCAACATCACCACTGAAGCGCACACCGCACAGCACGAACTTTACATGACCCTGCCCATGCGCAGCCTAGATGCTGAACATACGGACACAGGCGCACAAACTCTGGGAACGGGAGAAAGCCCAGCCCATGAAGAGCAAAAGCTGACATGGTGGTTAAACCGTACACACAACATCGCAGGTATGACCGATGTAACAAGTTACGGCTGCTCACAGACGGATAGCGCGTATCTACAATCTCAAGAATTTCATGACATTGCACAAACCATAGCCCGCCACGGTCTGCTTTACCTGAGCGGACAAAAATTCCCCGCCCGGCCCATTAATGGAATGACCGCAACGCTGTGCTTAAATGGTGACGCCAGTCCTGAAACACTTGCACAAAGTTACGCGGCTTTAGAGCAGACACTCTACCCCAGCGGGGCTATTCTGCTTGTCGTAACGCCATTAACACCTGCAGTTTTAGAAAGTCTGTCCCTATGGCTACAAAGCCCGGCGGCCTCTCACTTTCTTCTTATGCCCCCCTCCGCACTGGCAGACACGCCACCGCAATAAGCTTTCCTCATGAGGGACATCATGACTAATCACTCAGACCTTCCATATCGCCGCAATGTTGGCATCGCTCTTTTCAATGCAAAAGGCGAACTTTTCGTTGCGCAGCGCAGTGATTTACCCGGCGCTGTATGGCAATGCCCTCAAGGCGGGATCGACGATCAAGAAGACCCCGAGACTGCCGCCCTGCGTGAATTATGGGAAGAAACCGGCTGCAACAAGGCAACGCTGCTTGGTGCAAAAGAAGAATGGATCAGCTACGATTTACCCGCCGAGTTGATTGGTAAGGCCTTCAAAGGCCGGTATCGCGGCCAAACACAAAAATGGTTCGTATTTGGCTTTGACGGCACAGATGCGGACATCAAACTAGACCTCCACGACCCTGCTGAATTCAACGACTGGGCGTGGCTGCCCCCGCTCGAACTATTGGAGCGCAATCTGGGTTTTAAGGCAGAGCTTTATGAAAAACTGCTGCCAGAATTAGCCCGTATATTTCAGGACGCTTCAAGCAACTGGCTGCGTACCAAACGCGCGTAAAGGCCATCACGCCGGATGAGTTCGGCATGCTTACCCGTTTCCACAACCTGCCCCTTTTCTAAAACGACAATCTTGTCGGCCGCTTGCACCGTCGAAAGACGGTGCGCAACGATCAGCGTCGTCCGGCCTGAACGCAGGGTGGCGAGCGCTTGCTGCACGCGGGCCTCACTGTCAGAATCGAGAGCACTTGTCGCTTCATCCAGCAACAAAACCCTCGGGTCCCGCAGCAAAGCCCGGGCAAGCGCAACACGCTGACGCTGCCCACCCGAGAGACGCTGCCCACCGGGGCCAACCCTTGTTTCTAATCCTTCGGGCAAATTATCAACGAAATCAATCGCCGCCATGCTGCATGCCCGTTCAACGTCTTCACGGGTTGCCGATGGACGTCCGACCCAAATATTCTCCAGCAAGGAGACGTCGAACAACGTTGTATCCTGACTGACGAAAGCAATTGAATCGCGCAGCGAAGCCAACGTCACATCCCGCAAATCTTCACCTTCAAGTGTGATTTTACCTGCGCTGACATCGTGCAAGCGCGGAATGAGAGACAGAGCCGTTGATTTACCGGCACCGCTCGGCCCAACCAAAGCAACGGTTTCCCCCGGCTCGACAGTAAAGGAAACACCGCGCAAGCCTTCACGCCCGTCCTCGTAACGATACGCCACGTCCGAGAAAGTCAGTCGCCCCCGCCCGGCAGGCACGACACCTGCGCCACTACGCTCCGCGACAGCTGGTGGTTCATCAATGACGGCAAAACTACGCGCGAGCCCTGCAAGCCCCTCCTGCAAAGCCGTGTTTAAGGAGCCTAAAGCACGAATAGGCCGAGCGGCTGTGAGCAACGCTGTAATAAAGGCCGTGAAGTCCCCCAAGGTAGCGCCACCCATTGCCGCACGCCACCCTGCAAAACCCAGCACAACCGCCACTGCGGAACCCCCAAGCACTTCCAGCACTGGGTCTACTCGCGCGCGGCCCTTCGCTATGCGCAAAAATGCTAAATGCAGCAGCGATAAGGAATGATCAACGCGCTCCTGCTCGCGCTCCTCCATACGATAAATACGCACTTGGCGCGCCAGAGCAAAACTCTCGTTTAACAGAGCGGACGTCGCACCGATCTGCTCCTGCATACCCCCGGAAGCACGGCGAATACGCTTACCTAATTTTTGGATAGGCACCACAGCGATAGGATACAAAACCAGCGCAATCAGGCTGAGCTCCCAATCAGCCCAAATCATGGCCGCAACCAAGCCAAAGACCGTAACGCCATCACCGAGTGCATTCACCGCGCGGACCATTGCCTCGCGAATAGAAATTGCATCGGTAGTAAAACGCGTAGCCCACTGCGCAGGCGCATCGCGCTCAATACGGGCGATGTCAGTGCGCAACGTATGCGCAAACATACGCGCTTGAAGCCCGCGAATAACCGTCAGAATCAGGCTTTGAACTGCTACCGTCTGGCCGTATTGGGAGGCTGCTTTCAGCCCTGTCACCAAAACCACAAGGGCTGGAACCTGATACAAAATTCTCGGATCGTGCGCCGCAAACATATCCACGGCACGCTTAATGACCACCGGGTACAAAGCCGTAAGCCCCGCCATGAGAACCGTCAGCACAAGCACAGAGGCAATCTGCCGACCGTGGTGGCGCATTTCATCGTACCAGATACGGCGAATAAGATGCTTGCTGTTTGTATCGAGAGCTGATTTTGCGTTCATGGCCACCGCTTTAGCAGGCATTACTCAAAGCACGAAATTCCGCGTTGCTTCTGATTGTAAATAAGACAGACATTCTGCGCTGTCGGGTCTGCACCCTTGGGACAGCCACCAAACTTGCCCGGCCCTCAGCCATGCCCCCATCGCAGGGCCCGGTTCAATTCCCGCCTGCCGCGCATCTTGGCCTGAAAGAGGGAAAACAGGTTGCGGCAATGCCGCCAAACGCTCCCTTAAATTGTCCCAACTCTCTATTTTACCAACATTCTGCGCGGCCTGAATCAACCACGCCCGCCCTTGCAAAATGGCGCTATCCTGCAAAAAACGCGCCCGGCGCAACGCATCGTCATCCATCTCCGGGCTAAGCTCGGGCTGCGATTCGTCCATACGCTTCAGGTACAATTTATCTGCGTTGGAAAACTTTAAGTTTTGGGCTAACCCCTCTGCCTGTGCAGCAAAAAATGCCTTTAAGCGTAATAGGCCATTTGCTGGCGCACCCGTCCTCAACAATGCCTCCAAACGGGCAAGCCCCGACTGCACATCAAAGGACGAAACATCAGGAATTCCGCATTCTGCCAGCACCCCCGCCTGAGCCATGATCTTCACAATGCGTAAGACATCAGGCCCGGCTAGGATTTTCAGCAATTCGGAAGCAATACGCTCAACCGACAAATTACCGACAAGCTGTGCACGCGCTTTAATAGCAGAAAGTGCTTCGTCATCCGCGTCTCCCGCGCCATAGCGGGCCTCAAAGCGGAAAAACCGAAGAGAGCGCAACGCGTCTTCCTTGATCCTCTGGGCTGCATCCCCGACAAAACGCACGCGTTTCGCTATCAGGTCCTCTTGCCCGCCAAAATAATCATGCAGAATATCATGCTGATCGAGCGACATGGCGTTGATTGTAAAATCCCGCCGTGCAGCGTCTTCTGCCCAGTCAGACGTCCATTCTACTATTGCGTGCCGACCGTCTGTCTCCGCATCCCGCCTCAAGGTCGTAATTTCATAAGGCGTATGCTGAATAACCGCTGTAACTGTCCCGTGCTCAAGCCCGGTAGGCACAGCGCGAATATCCGCCGCTTTTAAAAGGCCTAAAACACGTTCGGGTGGCTCAGGTGTTGCAAGGTCAAAATCGTGCAATGTTCTCCCGCAGAGCAAGTCCCTGACGCACCCTCCAACAAGGCGCGCCTCAGGCAAAACAGCCCAGATTTGGGCCAATCCTGCACAGCCGCCTGTTTCTCGCGGGAGTTTCTCTAATAAACCTGACACGTGCTTCATGTCCTAGCCACTTACTCCAACCTTACAAAGCCGATTTGCTGACCGTTATACTGGGCGTGACAATGGGAAAAAGTGGTCCCGGCTCCAAACCCCAAGACAAGGTTGGCCGTTAACGTGCCCCGGCACGGCCAGTGCAGCCAGCTCAAAGTAAACCGAGCGGCTTATGCGCGCACGAATGGGGTGTTTGCCCTCCCCGTCCCGAACATGCAGATAAGGTACAGCCGCGCACTCGCTGTCCGGACGGTCCCAATCGCACATGATCGGGTGGTCTGCCCCAATGCAAATCAGTTCGTCCATATTCGTACGCATGCACAGTGTTTGCTGCCGCCCACAGCAGCCCTTGAAGTCCAGCTGCGTGACAATGAAGGGCGCGTCTTCGACTTCAATCAACCCCTCTTCCATAGGGTTGCGCAGCCAATAACGCCCCTCAGCATCGCGTACGAGCATGGACGAGAAAAGACACAACATTGCCTTACGCTTCACTGGCGAGCCACGATAAACCCACGTGCCATCCCTGCGAATAACAAAAGGCAAACGCCTTGCCGTACAGGCCTGTGAATCAGCTGATGCTGTCTTGGACGCATGTTCCAACGTCATATGCTCTAACCCTGCGGCAACCGGACGCTCAAAACTGTCGTTACCAACCAATTTTTCCTCCGATCATCCCTAAAAAATTCCTTCTAATCCCAACTTGGGTGCAATCGAGCCTTGATGAAACCCCCACACCTGTCACACTAGCGGGATGAGCGAACAAAACGATGCCACTTCTGCGATGCACCCTGCCATGAATGCTTCCTCTCATACGCCCCCTACTGCGTCCTCCAGCGACATCACCCAACATGTCGAAACACTGGCGCCGCGCATTGCGGCAGCGCAATCCGCAATCAGCGACATTGTTTTGGGCCAAGAAAAGGTCATTGAGCAGGTCCTGATCACAATCCTCTCTGGAGGTCACGCCCTTTTGATGGGTGCCCCAGGCCTCGGCAAAACGCTTCTGGTCAACACCGCCTCTACAGTCCTAGGCCTGAATGCCAGCCGTATTCAGTTTACGCCAGACCTTATGCCGTCTGATATTACAGGCGCAGAAATTTTGGAGCAGGACGCAGAAGGGCGGCGTAGCTTTCGCTTTCTACCCGGTCCAATCTTTGGACAACTCGTTCTCGCTGACGAAATAAACCGCGCCAGTCCCCGCACTCAATCAGCCCTGCTACAAGCAATGGCCGAGCACTACATCACACAAGCTGGCAAAAATTACCCTTTACCCAAGCCTTTCCACGTTCTCGCCACCCAAAACCCGGTCGAACAAGAAGGCACTTACCCTTTGCCCGAAGCACAGCTAGACCGCTTCATGCTTCGTATTACGCTGGACTACCCACCACGCGACGCAGAACGCTTAATGCTCCTGCAAACAACTGGGGCCGTCCAAAAGCAGGCTGAACAGATTTTCACAATGAACGACCTCATTTCCGCGCAGCAACTGGTACGCCAGTTACCCGTCGGGGACCGGATTGTGGACGCAATTCTTGCACTGATACGCAGCCTGCGGCCTGAAGACGCATCATCCTCACAAGCAACCCGTGACGCTATCACCTACGGCCCCGGCCCCCGCGCCGCACAAGCGCTTATGATTGCCACGCGCGCCCGCGCGCTACTGACTGGCCGCCTTTCCCCCAGCCTAGAAGACGTAGCAGCTTTAGCTGAACCGGTCTTGGCCCACCGTATCGGTCTTGATTTTAGCGCCAGAGCCCGTGGAGCGGATATCTCAGCACTGGTCCGCCAACAAATCGAAGCGGTCCTTTAACTGTAAAGCCAGAAATTGAGCTATTGTGACGCCTCCAGCATTCTCCCGCTCGCATCGCGCATCTTTGCAGCAGCGCATCCGCCAATTACTGGGGATGCCTGCGCCGCAGAACGCAGAACAAAACGCTCCGCCAAGCACAGGCGCACATACGGCATATTCCAGCCCAAACACTAGCTTGGAGCCTCTCATCCTCGAGGCTTTAAGCTACGCAAACTCTCTGGATAATGGCGCTCATGGGCGTAGGCGGAGCGGAGCGGGAGATAATTTCTGGCAATTTCGTCCTTACCACCCGGGCGAACCTGCTTTTGCTATCGATTGGCGTCAATCCGCTCGTAGCCCAGTAGAAAATACTTTCTGGGTCCGTGAGCGGGAACACGACACCCCCCATAGTCTTGCTGTCTGGTGTGACGGCTCCCCCTCTATGCAATGGGCATCACTCAACACACTTTCTACCAAAAATCGTCGTGCCCAGCTTTGCGCACTTACACTCGCGGCCGCTGCCCTGAAAGCGGGAGAGCGGATAATCCCGCTTGCCAGCGGTCATAGCAACCGCAGCTTAGCTGGCCACACCGCGCTACCACAGCTTGCCGCTGCTTTAAACGACACAACAGCTAACGCCTCACCACCCGATCTGAGCGGGCTGCCTCGCGGCGCATCTGCCCTCATCATCAGTGACTTTCTGTGGGAACAACAAGACTTCAAGCAATGGTGCAAAGAAAACGCCCATTTTGCAGGACGGCTGACTTTACTCTGTGTCCTTGATCCCGCTGAACGCAACCTGCACGAGCGTGGACGGGTCCGCTTTGAAGGCTTGGAAGGCGGAACCCTTACTCTGCCCGCTCTAGAAAGTCTTGCCGCGTCCTACGGCGATGCCATGAAGGCCCACCTTGCTGCACTGCACGAAGCCGCTACAGCTATTAACGCGCAGCTCATACATCATAGCACTGACCAAGATCCCCTCCCGACCCTTCTTGACCTGCATACCGCTCTCGGAGGCGCACGATGATCCTTCTTGCCCCCCTCCTGCTGCTCGGCCTGCTCACCCTTCCCGCGCTTTGGTGGTTTATTCGCGCAACCCCACCTGCACCGCGTACGCAACGCTTTCCATCCTTGCTCATTTTGCAGCGCCTGAGGCCTGAACGACAAGACGCTGCACGCTCCCCGTTATGGCTTCTTGTTTTGCGTGTCTGCGCCGCAGCTTGCATCATTTTAGGCCTCGCACGCCCGGTTTTACCCGGCCACCCCCTGCCCAACACGATACCGACCTCGTCATAGTCCTCGACGATGGTTGGGCTGCCATCCCACACTGGGCCGCCCGCATCAACGCGGCAGAAGCTGCGGGCAATGCAGCTTTGCTCCACCACCACCGTGTCACTTTACTAAGATCTGCCCCTAATAATGATGGTTTTTTACCTCAACCCGCACACCCCCAAACGGCGCAGGAACTTAGCGATATTTTGCATCATATCCAGCCACGCCCTTGGTCGGTAGATCGCGTAGCCTTGAGCGAACGCCTGCATAACCTTGCCCCAAGCCCACATAATGTTTTGTTGATCTCAGACGGCATCGCCACCCTGCACGATGATACGCTGCGAAATGCGCTCTCTACCATCGCAACCCGGTCTGATCTGCGTTGGTCCGCATGTGATGTGGCGCGCCTCAGCATCCACAGCACGACCGATCATACGCAGCACGCCATTGCAGAAGTACCCGCCTCCTGCCCGCATGACCGCGTAACCCTCCGCGCGTTTGACGCACAAGGAGGAACACTAGCACAATTTACCTTATCGACTGGGGCCGACACATCTCTGCCTCTGGCCCCTGCCCTTCGCCACCAGCTCGATCATTTTTCGCTGAGCGGTGAGCACGGCGTCGCAGGATATTATGCTTTGGGAGATGCAGGGCACCGACGCCCCGTGGGCGTTTTACCAACCCCCGGCAGCAACACCCCCCTAACAGGCTCTGATTTTTTCTTGAATCAGGCCCTCGATACAGTCTCTGAACACCATGACGTCCCCAGCACAGCTTTGGGCAGCACACAAATTTCCGTTCTTGTTGCGACGGACGGCGCCCTTAGCGGCGATACCACGCGCGAACATGTTCTGAATTGGGTAAAACAGGGTGGAATGCTTATCCGCTTCGCAGGGCCCGGCCTTGCCGCGCAATCTTCAACGCCCCTACAGCAGTAGACCCTCTGGTCCCAGTACCGCTCATGAATGGCTTGCGCCAACTCGGTGGCCCCATGTCATGGGGCAAACCGCAAGAATTGGCAGATTTCTCGGCAACATCCCCCTTTAATGGCCTAACCATCCCTTCGGACGTTACCATAACCCGGCAAGTACTCGCCCAACCGACACCTGACTTGAACACACATGTCTGGGCTGCCTTAAAAGATGGAACACCACTCGTAACAGCCAACGCCTATGGCAATGGCGAAATTGTTTTGTTTCATATTACCGCTTCACCGGATTGGTCCAACCTCCCGCTTTCCGGGCTTTTCCCATCAATGCTGGAGCGCCTTATCGCCCGCTCAGCAGGCATTTCAACAACGGAAAACGGTACACTACCCCTGTGGCGCGCCTTCGATGCTCAAGCCAATCTGGTGCCCGCGCCTGCTGCCGCGCAAAGCCTGACATCTGCTGAATTTACCACCACCGCAGTAAGCGTCCGCCACCCTGCAGGACTATACGGACCGCCACATGGGACACACGCCCTCAATGTCGGAGATCATGCTTCCGCCTTAACGTCGGCAGTCTTTTTTGGCACCCCCATCACACCTGATGGCTTACGCGGGCAAACCAGCTTCGCTCCCTTTCTGTTCATCCTCGGCTTCTTACTCTTATTCGCCGACATGCTACTTTCTTTGAAACGGCGCGGCCTGATGTCTTTAAAACGCGTTATTCCGTCACTTTTGTGTTTGGCTCTGGTCCAAGCTTTCTCCGGGCAAATTCACGCCGCAGATCCCTCAACCAACCAACCGCCTGAGGGTGCTCTGCAGACACATCTGGCTTACGTCGAAACCGGCAATCCTTCGATTGATGACGTCTCACGCCGGGGGCTTCAAGGCCTGTCAGATTACGCCAGTACCAGAAGTTCTGCATTATTCGGCAGCCCTATAGGCGTCCATCCCGGCCAGGACGATTTAGCTTTTTATCCTTTGCTTTACTGGCCAATAACAACTGATATCCAAGCCGATGCAGACCGCACCAAAGCCCTGAATAGCTTTATGGAACATGGCGGCATTTTACTCATTGATGAGCTCGGTGCTGGCACAGATATTGACCCCGGCCACAGCACTGCCATCCGGGAAGCTTTGAAACGCGCTACGGACGGCCTCATGGTCCCCCCACTCGCCAAGCTGACTGACCAGCACGTTCTGAGCCATACTTTTTACCTCATGCACGGAAATTACCCCGGCAGAATTGCAGGCCAACCTGTCTACGTTGCTCAGACGGGTGATGAGGCCAATGACGGTGTCTCGCCCGTTATCATTGGCAATGCAGGCTGGGCTTACGCTTGGGCAATCGATGATACAGGCGGCCACCCCTACGCCACTATTCCCGGCGGGGACGACCAACGCACAATCGCCTATCGCTTCGGTATGAATATGATCATCTACGCTCTTACAGGAAATTATAAGAGCGATCAGGCACACTACCCTGAAATGCTAAAGCGCCTGGGGAAAAGCGATGGATCCCCAGCCGCACAGGATGACACGTCTCAAGATACGGACGGAGATGACGCACCATGAGTTTCACCTTCGCGCCTCTCCTACCTTCCGCGCTTCTCATCGCCTTAGCGGCCATCACCGCCTGCCTCGTGCTTTGGGGCATTATTGGCAAATTGCCGGGCATGTTCTGGCGCGGATTAGCGCTGGCATTGCTCATACTCTGGATGGCTGGGCCGCAAACCCTGCATCTTACACCCAATCCGGTACAAGAAGACGCCCTGCTCATCGTTGATCACTCGCCTTCAATGCAGGTCAATCAACGTCAAAACCTTGCAGAGCAAGCCGCTCTCCACCTCCAAAGCGACGCTACAAAACTGCATAACCTCACCTTACACCGGATTGATGTCAGCAGTGACGGGCACCAGGGAACGCGCCTTTTTAATGCGCTCCAACAAGCGGATATTCCTAGCGGCCACTTCTCAGGCGCCATTTTCGTCACGGACGGTATGAACCATGACACACCCCCCACCCTTCCGGAGCGTTTTAAAGATGAGCACGGCAAGCCATTACCCCTTCATCTTTTGCTCACCGCGAAAAGGGAAGAAACAGACCGTCGCCTTCGTGTCTTAAGCGCACCTCCCTTTGCCATTATCGGGCAAAATGCAACAATCCGCGTACAAATTGATGACCTTGGAACCTCGTCCCACAACACGCCCACAACCCTGACCATCCGTACTGGTGACACTCCGCCAAGTACCCAAACCCTCCAGACCGGCACACCTCAAGAGATTACGCTTCCCATACAGCACGCGGGCGAAACCCTGATTTCGCTCTCAACCCCGTCACTGGCAGGTGAAGCATCAACACTCAACAACAGTGCCGTTATTCGCATCCGGGGGGTACGCGACCGTCTGCGTGTTCTCCTCGTGTCAGGTATCCCAAACCAGAGCGAACGCGTCTGGCGCAGATTACTCAAAGCGGATCCCTCGGTAGATCTCGTCCACTTCACAATTCTGCGTTCCCCCTCAAGCGACGACAACACGCCATTGTCAGACTTGGCCTTGATACCATTTCCTATCCGCGAGTTATTCCAGGATAAAATTAACAGCTTCGATTTGATTATTTTGGACAGTTTTTCCAACACGAATATTCTGCCCGAACGCTACCTGACCAACATCGCCAATTACGTAAGACACGGTGGAGGCCTTTTGGTCACAGCTGGCCCCGAATTTGTTCATACTGGAACGTTACAAGACTCCCCGCTGTCTCAAATATTGCCTGCCCACGTCCCTGATGACGCCGTTATAATCGGCTCGTTTAAGGCAACGCTCGCGCCCCTTGGGCATCTTCACCCCGTCACTGATGGCCTCAACCCTAACTGGGGCCCGTGGTACCGCGCCTTACGCGCAGATACGACGCACGGCGAAGACCTCATGAACGGCCCTGACGGAACCCCTCTCCTATTGCTCGACCATGTCGACCAAGGACGCGTGGCACTTCTTCTCTCCGATCAACTCTGGCTCTGGTCACGCAATGAAGGCGGCGGAGGCCCCCAAGCAGAATTACTGCGGCGCCTCGCGCACTGGCTGATGAAAGAGCCTGACCTCGAAGAAAACCGCCTCACAGCAGCCATTGATAACGGAACTCTCAATGTTGAAAGACACGCTGTAGGCACCACCAACATCGCACCCCAAGCCTTGGTCACAGCTCCAGATGGCCAAATAACTCCCTTGCCCCTTACAGAAGAAAATCACGTATGGCGGGGTCATATGCCAGTATCGGGCAACGGCATCTGGACTATTCACCAAGACGGGTTAACAGCTTTCGCCAGCCCAACGCACGATGAAACACTCGAACTGCAAGACCTGCGCGCCACAGCCCAAATGATAGGGCCACTGGCACAGGCCAGCGGCGGCGCAATAGCGTGGCTCGCCCAAGACGGTACGCCTACTTTGAACATCACAACTGGCCAAGAATACGAATCGGGTTCGAAGATTATAAGCCTGCCTCAACGCACCGACACGAACATTGAGAGCGCAGAACATCGTTCCATTTTCCCCGGTTGGGCTGTTTTGCCGCTCTTCTTGCTCTGCTTGGCCCTCGGTTGGTGGCGAGAAGGACGTTAGAACGCATGAAAGACACTCTTTCATACACAGGAAGACTCGCGCCGCGCCTTTTGCTGTCCTATAATCGTCCCATGCGTGCTTTGAACCGTTTTTCCCGCCTGCTGTTCGTCGCCTGCCTGGCCACGACACCCGCCATACTTGTGCCGTGGCATGCTGCCCACGCACAGGACGCCGATGATGCTGAGGCGCAGCAAGAGGCTGAGGACTCTGCAAAAAAATCAGAAGCGCGCAAAGCTGCCAAGCGCGCTGCTCCGCCATCCGCGTTGCCGGGTGCTGACGGTTCGGACGAAGACGCCGGTCACGCCCGCGTAGACGTCAACCCTACAACAGCCCTCTTTGACGCGATTAACCGCGGCTCGCTCAACGCCGCAAAAGAAGCTTTGAACCGTGGTGCCGATATGGGCGCACGCAACGTGCTAGATCAAACGCCGCTCGACATGGCGATTGACCTAAACCGCAACGACATCATGTTCCTGCTTCTTTCAATGCGTACTTACAACCCTGAGGGTCGCCTCAATACCAACTTGTCCGATAGTGGCATTGATGACAGCTCCGGCACGCCGCACATGACAATCGGCGGTTCTGCTACAATGGTGCGTCCGGGCAAGGGCGGGAAATCCGCCAAGTCAACGTCCCCGTATGATACGCGCGGCGGTACGCCCGATACATCAATCGGCTTTTTGGGCTTCGGTAATCGTTAAAAAGCGCTGTATGTTCTGCTGGAATATTATCACTTCAGCAGAACATTTATTTTGCCTCTGATTTACCCGACAGCAGCCCGCAACGTGGCGCTCTCCTGACGCAGAACATCAAGCTGCATCCATTCACCTTCCCGCTCAAAGTACCAGAACGTCCAACCATTACAGGATGGCGCATTCGTCAGCATTGCGCCAAGCTTGTGAATAGACCCGCGCTGATTCCCTGAGACGAGCGTTCCGTCAGGTGAAACCGTTGCCGTCAAACGCTGCTGCCGGTCGTGCAATACTGTGCCAGCTGGCAAGATGCCCGTTTCAACAAAACTACCAAACGGCACACGCGGCAAATCGCGCTTAGCAGGCGTAATCGCCTGATGCTCAGAAGCCAAAGGCACTTCTTGCGCAGCTCTTTCTCGTGCGGCTTTGACATAGTCCGGGTGGCGTTCAATCCCGATATATCTGCGCCCCAACCGTTTCGCTACCGCAGGGGTCGTGCCGCTGCCACAAAACGGGTCCAAGACCATATCGCCCGAATTCGTTGACGCAACCAATACGCGGTGCAGCAAGCTCTCCGGCTTCTGAGTTGGATGAAGCTTCAAACCATGCTCATTCTTCAGGCGCTCATGACCTGTGCAAATTGGCAAATACCAATCCGAGCGCATCTGCAAGTCATCGTTCAGCGCCTTCATCGCTTGGTAGTTGAAGCGATAGCGGCTTTGAGGGCTACGAGCGGCCCAAATCAAAGTTTCATGCGCGTTCGTGAAGCGGCGTCCGCGAAAATTCGGCATCGGATTGGATTTCCGCCAAACGATGTCGTTCAGTATCCAAAAGCCTAAATCTTGAAGAATAGCACCGAGGCGGAAAATATTATGATAAGAGCCAATAACCCAAATCGTACCATCCTTGTGCAGGACACGCCGCGCTTCAGTCAGCCATTCACGCGTGAAATGGTCATAGGCCTCATAATCTGAAAATTTATCCCAAGCGTCGTCGACACCATCCACCACAGTCTCATCTGGGCGACGCAATTCACCACGTAATTGCAGGTTATATGGTGGGTCAGCAAAGACACAGTCCACACTTCCATCCGCCAAGCCGCGCATTGTTTCAACGCACTCACCACGGATGATTTCATCCACAGGACGTCCTTTTGGGCTGTTCTTCATGCTGCCATTTCCCCTGCTTCACCTGAAATCATATTTGCGGCCTCTACCATGGCCCGTATTGGCGCAAATCCACGCCGGTGGTGCGGCGTTACACCGTAATTTTTAAGACCATTTTTGTGTATTGCTGTGCCGTATCCTGCATTATGCTCCCAGCCATAAGCGCTGTAGCGTTCCGCCAAACGGACCATCAGCCGATCACGCACAACTTTTGCTAAGATTGATGCCGCAGCGATGGACAAGCTGATGCCATCTCCACCAATCACCATTTTGACTGGGCATGGCATCTGCGGTGCATGCTTGCCATCAACCAATGCTAAATCTGGCAAGCGCCCAAGGCGCTTAACAGCACGGCGCATGGCAAGGTGGCATGCCTGCGAGATATTGATGCTTTCAATTTCTGCAACGGATGCAGCACCAAGCCCGTAGGTCACATTCGGTGAACGGCAAAGTTCTGCATAAGCGGCATCACGCCGGCGCGCTGTCAGCTTCTTGGAATCATCCAGCATCTGGCACAGCGCATCTGAAGGAGCACTCTGAAAAATAACAGCGGCGGCAACAACCGGACCAGCTAGAGGCCCACGTCCGACTTCGTCGACCCCAGCGACGACGCCCCCATGCGCAGCTTCTAGTAAAAAATCCGGCATTCTTCCTCCCGCTCCCTCATCAACACATCTGCGAATCGAGAACCGTTTTGAATCATGCCGAATCGAAAGAAAAGAAAAAAATGCCGTTTATGGAATTTTTTCTAGAGTCAAGGTTTTTGAATCACACTTTTGAGCTAGAGCGTCTCTTGCTCATCGCTATCTGAGTTTTCCCCGGAAGTCGTTGTGCTCTGCGCATGAACAGCTTGATGTTTAGACATATGCAGGTGCTGGCTGTAGCTGATCGCGCTTTCAGCGGCCCCTACAAGAAACAGACCAATGCTCACCCACATTAAAACTTTCCCGCGCCCTAAAACGCGCCGTCTTGCCCAGCAATACCCAGGGTAGAACAGCCACCACCAAGCCGTCGGCGGCGCGTAACCACCGCCTCTCAGCGCAGAGCGGTCTGCGATGAAGGCCGATATAGAAAGTGCCAAAATCAGCAAACTGAAAAACAGGTTGAACACTGCGTTGCTGACCATGAAGGCGGAATGTAGCAAAGCCCAGACGAAAACAACCTGGTTCGCCAGAAACGGCCCTAAAATATACACCCAAGCCCATGTGTCCGTAACATACGCAGCGTTTTCAGCGCCCGTATGCCCAGCGCTAAAGATGATGCCAGCCTCAGCAGCAGGGCGCCACTGCTCGCCAAACCCTTCACGCCAAACAAGAGTTTGCGGGGTAATCGTCCCTAACGACGCTAAGTGCTTTAACTGTTCTGTCGTAATCGGGCCGACTTGCTGCCCTTCAAATGCGTAATACCATTTCATAATAAAAAAGCCTCCCGGATCGCTCCGGAAGGCTTTTAGCACATTCACACTAGGGTCGGGGAGCCTGATCAGGCTTTACGACCAAAGGCCAGCGCCCCAATCACAATGCCAACGAACACAGCAACCACGACAGAGATCAATGGACGATCCTGCACGAATGCTGTCGCTGCTTCGAGCTTGGTTTCGCCTTCGTCATAAAGGTCAGCAAATTCTTGCTGTGCCAAACCAGAAACCTGATCGAACTTACCTTCTGCCTGCTTGGACGCATCACCCGTCAAGCCGCCGACAGCGTCCTTGACCTTGCCCTTGGCTTCGTCGAGCAGACCTTCAGCTTTGGTTGTTGTTGTGTCTGTCATGTCATGCACTCCAGTGAAAAATCATGATTCGGCTCGTTATCTCAACGAGCGACAGAATCACAGGTTGCAGTTTTCTTATGCGCCTCTTTTGAAAATCACGCAAAAGGCTCTATGGTTGAAACGAAGTGTTACCGATCATTGCGCATTAACACAGTCGTACAAACCTGAACAGGATTTAAGGTCTTGTCATGGCACGACCGAGTAACGTGCAGTATAGAATTTTTATATAGAACGAAATTAAGGGGCTGCCCTTCAGCAGCAACGATACAAGAAAGATATCAGAGTTATGGATGACCAGACGGCCGAACAGAACGACCGCCTCAACAGCAGCCATCTTAACGCCGGGGATGCTCCCCCACCAAAAAAGAAAAAAGGAGCTTTGAGATGGATCGTACGAATAATCGTTGTCTTGATCATCCTTCTCATTGCTTTTGCTGTTCTGCGTCCCAACAAACATAATTTCCAGCACCGCCCCGGCGCCCCGACAAACAACGCTGGCGGCATGGCAGATAACAGCAACGTCACCCCCGTTGCCGTGACGACTGTTCGTCGTGGTGATATGCCAATCGTCCTGCAAACAACCGGTACCGTTGTTCCCATCACCAACGTGACAATCACCCCCCGCGTTACCGGCCACATCCTTGACGTTTACTATCAAGAGGGTCAGTTCGTTCATAAAGGTGACGAGCTTGAACTGATTGATCCACGGCCATACGAAGCTGCTTTAGGACAAGCCCGGGGTACACTCGCCGCAGATACTGCACAGCTCGAACGCGCACGCGTCGATAACGCACGTTACCAAAAGCTTATCCGCCAGAATTCAACCTCAGCCATGACAGCGCGTGACCAAGAATTCACCGTTCAGCAGCTTGAGGGAACCGTCGCGCTCGACCAAGCGAATGTCCGCACAGCCGAGCTTAACGTAATGTATTGCCACATCACAGCACCCGTTGACGGACGCGTCGGTATCCGTGTTCTGGATAAAGGCAACTACGTCTCCGCTGGGCAATCAGGCGGCTTGACCATTCTTACACAAATGCAGCCTATTTCCGTGATTCTTGCCGTGCCGCAACGCTCACTCGGCCATGTTGCAGAGCGTCTGCACAGCGCAGGTCAACTCACAGTCGAAGCATGGGACAGCGACAACCTGCGCAACATCGCTACCGGCACCGTTAAGGCACTGGATAGCCAAATCGATACAGCGACTGGTGTCGTCCGTATGCGTGCAATTTTTGACAATCAAGACGAACGCCTCTTCCCGAACCAATTCGTCAATCCACACCTGCTTATCGACACGCAACACGATGTGCTGCTGGTCCCCGACAACGCAATCCAAACCGGCCCCAATGGTCAGTTTGTCTATGTTGTTCAACCCGACATGACCGTCAGCGAGACACCTGTCCAGATTGGTGCTGCGGACATCAACCAAACCGTCATTCTCAGCGGCGTCAAAGAAGGTGATCGCGTCGTTACAGATGGTGTGAACCACCTGCGGCCCGGCGCCAAAGTCTCCATCCCGGCAGACACAGCCCATACCAAGGCAGGGGCAGAAGCTGGCTCTACCGCTGGCACATCAGCCCACACTCATCGCCATAACTGAACACCGTCCCATGACCGTCTCTCGGGGAAATGACCGCTCGTGAATCCGTCCCGCCTGTTTATCGAACGCCCGGTGGCAACCAGCCTCCTGATGTTCGCCATTCTGCTGAGCGGTTTGCTCGGTTTCCACTTCCTTCCGGTATCAGCCCTACCTCAGGTTGAATACCCAACGATTACGGTCTCGACCTTCTACCCCGGCGCGGGGCCAGATGTCATGGCCACCTCCGTGACAGCCCCGCTGGAGACACAGCTGGGCGAGATGTCCGGCCTGCAGCAGATGTCCTCCCAATCTTCGGGCGGGGCATCTGTCATTACGCTTCGTTTTGGCCTCGACATGTCCATGGACATTGCTGAGCAAGAAGTTCAGGCAGCCATTAACAACGCCAACTCACTGCTCCCGACAGACCTGCCGGCCCCCCCTATCTACGCAAAGGTCAACCCGGCTGATACCCCAGTCCTGACCCTTGGCATTACCTCAAAGGTCCTGCCCCTCCCTGAGGTCGAAGACTACGTCAACACCCGCCTTGAGCAAAAGGTCAGCCAAATTTCCGGCGTGGGCCTAGTTTCCCTCTCGGGTGGCAATCGCAAGGCGTATCGTATTCAGGTTAACATTCCAAAGTTGACCTCTTACGGCATCGCTATCGATACGCTGCGTACAATTATTGGCACGGTCAACATCAACTCCCCGACCGGAACATTTGACGGCCCAAAACGCGCAACAACGCTGCGCATCGACGGTCAGATTTCCTCCGTTGGGCAATTAATGGATCAGGTCATCGCTTATCAGAACGATGGTCCTATTCGCCTGAGGGACGTTGCTAAAGTCGTCGAAGGCGCAGAAAATACGCAGCTTGCCGCATGGTCCAATACGACCCCAGCGCTGATTCTAAATATCCAGCGACAGCCCGGCGCAAACGTTATCTCAGTCGTCGATAACGTTCTGCGTGTTCTTCCGCAGCTTAAGCGCGACCTTCCTCCCGGTATCGACATCACTCCTCTGACCAACCGCACAACCACCATCCGTGCCTCCGTAGCGGATGTCGGTGTCGAGCTTGGCCTAGCGATGCTGCTCGTCGTCGGGGTGATTTTTATTTTCCTGCGGAATATCCCCGCAACGATCATTCCAAGCCTCTCCGTGCCTCTCTCGCTCGTTGGCACGCTCGCAGCCATGTATTTGCTGGGCTTTTCGCTCGACAACCTGTCGCTCATGTCGCTCACCATCGCCACGGGCTTTGTCGTGGACGATGCGATTGTCGTCATTGAAAACATAGCGCGCTATATCGAAGCAGGCGAAGACCGCTACACAGCTGCCCTTAAAGGGGCTGGAGAGATTGGTTTCACCATCATCTCCCTTACGGTTTCTCTTATTGCCGTACTTATTCCGCTGCTCTTCATGCAAGACGTCGTCGGGCGTTTGTTCCATGAATTTGCGATGACACTTTCTATCACCATCATTATCTCAGCCGTGGTCTCCATCACGCTGGTCCCCATGATGTGTGCACGCATCCTGACCGACACACATGCCCCTTCAAAAAACCACGGCTTCTGGGGGCGCCTGTCGGATAAAACCGAACGCGGCATTAACATTCTCATTGAAGGTTACGGCCGCTGGCTCGATGTGGTTCTGCGCTTTCGTGGGCTCACATTACTCGCCACGCTGGGAACAGTCGTGCTGACCGGCATACTTGCCATGGCCATCCCTAAGGGGTTCTTCCCCACTCAAGATACCGGGGTTATTCAGGGCATTTCCGTCATGCCCCAAACCATCTCGTTCGATGGTATGCGTGTGCGGCAAGCTGAAGTTGGCCGCGCCATTCTTCAAGACCCAGACGTCGCGAGCATTTCCTCTTTCATCGGCATTGACGGGCAAAACATGACCCTGAATGTCGGTCGCTTCCTGATTAACCTGAAACCACGTGAGCAACGGACATCAAGCCTGCAAGCCACGCTGGACCGCCTCACTCGTGAAGGCTCACAAGTTGCAGGGGCACATCTCTACACCCAGCCCATTCAGGATCTATCCCTTGATACGTCCGTCTCAGCAACACAGTACCAGTTCATTCTAGAGAACCCAGATTACGATACGTTCCAAACCTGGGTCCCCAAATTCCTGACGGCCCTGCAAAAAGAGCCAGCCCTCTCTGACGTCACCTCCGACCTACAGGCCGAAGGGCTCACGGCTCAGGTCACGCTCGACCGGACAACAGGCGCGCGCTACTCCATTACACCGCAAACCGTCGACAACCTGTTGTATGACAGCTTTGGCCAACGCCAGATCAGCACAATCTATACCCAGTCCAACCAGTACCGGGTAATTTTAGAGGCTGATCCGGCCCTCCAGACCGACATCAACTCGCTCAACCGCCTCTACCTGCCCGGCATTTCCTCTGAAGCAGGCGGCAGCACCTCAGGCCCAACGCGTCAGCCAACATCTGGCCTCGTTCCCCTCAATCAGGTCGTCACGGTCACGCACCGCTTCATGCCCTTGTTGATCAGCCATTACGGACAATTCCCCTCCGCCACCGTTTCGTTCAACGTCGCGGCTGGCCACTCTCTGGGCGATGCGACCGATGCTATTCAGCGCGTTGAAAAAAGCCTCAACCTACCCCCCGCTTTCCAAACGGCCTTCCAAGGAACAGCCGCTGCCTTCCAAAACTCTCTCGGTAATGAAGTCTGGCTCGTCGTAGCGGCCTTGGTCGCAGTCTATATCGTTCTCGGTATTCTCTATGAGAGCTTCATCCACCCAGTAACCATTTTGTCGACCCTCCCATCAGCAGCCATCGGCGCGCTCGTCGGGTTGGACCTCTTTGGCATGCCCCTAGATGTGATGGGCATTATCGGTATTGTTCTGCTGATCGGTATCGTGAAGAAAAACGCGATCATGATGATCGACTTCGCACTTGAGGCAGAGCGCGCCGACGGCAACTCCCCACTTGAGGCGATCCGCCGCGCGGCACTCCTGCGTTTTCGCCCTATTCTGATGACCACTCTCGCCGCACTTTTTGGCGCCCTACCCCTAATGTTCGGCACCGGTGTCGGTTCTGAGCTTCGTCAGCCTCTGGGCGTAACCATCGTGTGCGGCCTTATGCTCTCGCAGGTTCTGACGCTCTTCACGACGCCTGTCATTTATCTTTTCATGGATAAGCTCGGCCGACGGATCAATGCCGCTGTCTCCAAAACCAGCAGCAATCACCCACAGGCACCACATCAGGCACCACTGTGAACCTTATCCATCTCTTCGTTTCACGACCAATCGGCACGACGCTACTAACACTGGCAATCCTAATCGGGGGGGTACTGGGGTACCTCAACCTCCCCGTCGCGGACCTTCCAAACGTAGACTTCCCTGTCATCGTCGTAACGGCAAACCAACCCGGCGGCTCCCCAGCCGAAATCGCGAGTACAGTCGCCGCACCACTGGAGCGCCACCTCGGGGCCATATCTGGCGTCACGGAAATGACGTCTCAGTCCATGGTCAACCAAACGCGTATTACTCTGCAGTTTGATCTCTCGCGCGACATTAACGGTGCTGCGCGCGATGTCGCTTCGGCGCTGCAAGGCGCACGACAAGACCTCCCCACCACACTGAGAAGTAACCCTTCCTATAACAAGGCCAACTCGAACGGTCCGCCCGTCATGGCCTTTGCGCTGACTTCAACGACACACACACCAGAAGCTCTCTACGACTACGCCAGCAACGTACTGGTCCAACAACTCAGCCAAGTCGACGGGGTCGGGGAAGTCGACATACGCGGCAGTGCTTTGCCCGCAGTGCGGGTTGACCTTAGCCCATTCCAATTGTTCCATTACGGTATCGGTTTTGAAGATATCCGCGCAGCTCTCGCTTCTGCCAATGCCCACACCCCAAAAGGGTTCATTGACGCACAAGGGCAGCGCCTCACGCTTGCCACCAACGACCAAGCGATAAAAGCCGCTGAATACCAAGACCTCATCATTGCTTACCGCAACGCCCTCCCCGTGCGCCTGTCTGACGTTGCCTCCATTACCGACAGTGTCGAAGATATTCGCCAAGCGGGTTTTTTTAACGGGCAACGCGCCATCATCTGCACGGTCTTCTCTCAGGGCGGAGCCAATGTTATCCACACAGTGGACAGCATCCACCAACGCCTTGAAGCTATTCGTGCCACATTACCCGGTGACACACAGCTTCACCTGCTGATCGACCGCTCAAAGACAATTCGTTCTTCTTTGAACGAAACGAAACAGACACTGATCATTGCGGTCGTCTTGGTCATCGGTGTGGTGCTGCTCTTCCTTCGCAGCGGGTCCGCCATTCTTGTCCCGGCAATTGTTGTACCCGTCTCGATCATTGGTACGTTCGGGGCCATGCTGTTGCTGAATTACCAGCTCGACAACATGTCCCTCATGGCTCTGACCATCGCTACGGGCTTTGTCGTGGACGATGCCATCGTCGTTTTGGAAAATATTACCCGCTACATGGAAATGGGCCACACGCGCATAAAAGCCGCCATCCTCGGCACCAGTGAAGTTGCCTTCACGGTCCTGTCCATTACCGTGTCACTTGTTGTTGTGTTTGCGCCAATCTTCCTGATGGGCGGCATCACGGGCAGGCTCTTTCATGAATTTGCGATGACTATGGTGGTGACACTCGGCATTTCCCTTGTGTTGTCTTTGACCCTGACCCCCATGCTCAGTGCACTGGTTCTAAACACCCATACCAAAACCCCCAAAACTGGCTTTCTATCCCGCATCAGCCAAATTCTGGAAAACGCCCTGAACGGTATTACCAGCGGTTATGCAGCGTCGCTCGGCTGGTGTTTCCGACACCAACGGCTTGTTGCTCTCTCCCTTCCGGCCACCATCATCTTGGCCGGCATCCTGTTCGTTCGGATGCCTAAAGGGTTCTTCCCGTCGGAAGATACCGGGCAAATCATGGGCCGCGTCGTCGCTGATCAATCAATTTCTTTCCATGCCCTGCAAATGGCCACAGCCCGAGCAATGCGCAGCATCGCAGCGGACCCGGACGTGGAGGGCGTCATGGGTGGACTTGGGGGGCGCTCCTCCAACTCCGCCAACGTGTTTATTGGGCTCAAACCCAAAAGCGAACGTCAGGATAGCCTTCCCGAGACCATCGCCCGCATCACCCGCCATTTCGGGCAGCACCCCAGCGCGCAGTTGCGTCTAATGGCACCAGGCAGTGTTCGCATGGGGGCTCGTAGCGGTGACGGAGCCTACCAATACACCCTGAAAGCAAACTCAGCTGAAGAGTTGTTTACATGGGTACCGCGTATCACGGCAGCGCTCTCGCATATCCCTTCCATTATGGATGTCTCCTCCGATGCCGAGCAAGGCGGCCAAGCCATTGCAATCTCCCTCGACCGGGACACAGAAGCACGCTACGGCATCACCCCTCAGCTGATTTCGAACGCTCTATACGATGCTTTCGGCCAGCGAGCTGCTTCCGTCATGTACAAAACTCTTAATCAGTACCGCGTCGTTATGGGGGTCGCACCAGATTACATGACCTCGCCCAGCATGCTGAACCAAATGTGGGTCAGCGTCGCGGGCGGCACAGCAGCCGGGGGCGTGTCTTCCAACAACATACGTGTTCGCTTTGGAACAAGCACAACTTTATCCCAAAGCGAGCGCTCCTACCTCAACTCTCAAGCCAACGCCCTCGCCGGGGGGAAAAGTGCCTCTTCAGGCGCAGCTGTTACGACAAGCGCAGAAACGATGGTTCCCCTCATGAACGTCGCGCGCCAACGTCTTACCAACACAGCTTTGACCATCAACCATGACGGTCAATCCGTCGCCGTAACAATATCCTTCAATTTAGCGCCCGGCGCGGCTCTTGGGCCAACTGTCACCGCTATCGACGCCGCCATGGCAGAGCTGCATGTCCCTCCCACAATTCAGGGCGGATTTGCCGGTAATGCCGCCGCTTTTCAAAAATCAACGAGTGATGAACCGCTGCTTATCCTTGCAGCTCTCGCTGCGGTCTACATCGTGCTTGGTGTTCTCTACGAAAGCCTCATCCACCCGCTGACTATTTTATCAACGCTACCATCAGCCGGTGTTGGCGCTTTGGTTGCCTTACGAGTTGCCGGAGAAGAATTCTCGTTGATGGCTATGATCGGCGTCATTCTGCTGATTGGCATCGTCAAAAAGAACGCCATCATGCTGGTCGATTTTGCGCTAGATGCCCAACGTAAAGGTGCAACGGCCATGGAGGCTATCCACCAAGCAAGCCTCCTGCGCTTCCGCCCGATCCTGATGACATCTCTTGCTGCCGCCCTCGGAGCACTGCCACTGATTTTAGGAAATGGCTACGGCAGCGAGCTCCGCCACCCACTTGGTATCGCCATACTTGGCGGCCTCATGGTGAGCCAATTGCTCACTTTATACACCACACCAATTGTTTTCCTTATTCTCGAGCGTTTGGGCGGATGGATAAAAACATTGCCAAAGCGCCTTTTTTCCCTCCTGCACCTTACACTCCACCGGGAGCACCATACGCCATGAATTTAAATCGTTTCTCTTCTTTGCGCGCAATTTTGCTTGGCACTATGGCCGTTCCCGCTCTCAGTGGGTGCATGGTTGGGCCCGACTACAAACGCCCGCAGGCTATTATCGCACCACAGTTTAAAGAAGCTCCCCCGCCTGCAGGCTGGACAAAAACACGACCAGACTTAGCCCTTTTCCCCAAAGGAGACTGGTGGACGATCTTCAACGACCCCACTTTAAACGACCTCGAAAACAGGATCGCGACGTCCAACCAAAGCTTAAAAGAATACGAAGCTCAGTACCGTAAAGCAGCCAGCACGATTGATTCAGTCCGTGCGCAGCTTTACCCGACGCTCAGCGGTTCGTTTAGCTTCAACCGTAACAGCGCAAGTTCCAGCACGAACAACACGTGGGCTACCGGGCCATCCGCCAGTTGGACTATCGACGTATGGGGCCGTATCCGTCGCCAGGTCGAACAACAGGTCGCTGCAACACAGGCAGATGCCGCATTAGTGGCAGCCATGCGCCTGTCCTACCAATTACAATTGGCACAAGATTATTTTGATCTGCGCTACCAAGACAGCCTTATTGATCTTTATACCAACAATGTTGGCCTCTACACACGCAACCTGCAAATCGTCGAGAACCAGCTTGAGGCTGGCGTTGCAGACCCGACCGCGGCCCTGCAAGCGCGCTATCAGCTTGAATCGACTCAGGCAAGCCTAGCCAATGCCCATGTTGCTCGCGCCCAGTATGAGCACGCCATTGCTATCTTAACCGGTCGCACACCTTCAGAAGTCAGCATCCCATCGGCGCCGCTTCCTAAAATCCTGCCCCCTGCCCCGGTAGCGCTGCCCTCAACGCTTCTGGAACGCCGCCCTGACGTCGCGCAGGCTGAGCGCAACATGGAGGCATATAATGCTGCAATCGGCTATGCTATCGGCGCTTATTACCCTGAAGTTTCCCTCTCGGCGAGCTACGGCTATAGCGGCAATCCAATCCAGCAATTAATTCAGACGGCCACGCGCACATGGGGGCTAGGCGCAGCCGCCACTGAGACCATTTTCAATGGCGGGGCACGTACCGCCGCTGTCCGCAGCGCCGAGGCCGATTACGACAACGCAGTCGCCACATATCGTCAGACTGTCCTCGCAGCAATCCAAGACACTGAAGACCAGATGTCAAACCTTCATTATCTCGATCAACAGTTAACTATGCAGAACAAAGCACTTGCCACCGCTCAGGATGCTGTCCGCGTTTCGACAAACGAATATCTGGCAGGTACCCAAATCTACACCACCGTCATCACCTCTGAACAAACCGCATTGCAGTATGAGCAAACACAACTGAGCATCCGCCAGCAGCAATTCTTGGCTGAGGTCAAACTCCTCACAGATCTGGGTGGCGGCTGGAATTCTACATCGGTCCCCAGCAAAGATTCTCTGCAAACGGATAATCCGCTTCTGCCGTCCTTCATCCAAAAAGATAAAAACGGCGTCCGTCCTGCACAGTAAGGACTGGAGCTAAATGGCAATAAAAAAGGCGGCCCTTGGGCCGCCTTTTTCGTAACTATCTCTTCGTCTCAGAGTGCGGAAATTCCAGCCAATCCAAGAACGATCACCAAGACAGTCAGGACAATAAACACAACAAACAAGAACTTAGCGATTCCTGCCGTTGCTTCCGAAATACCAGTGAAACCAAAAAAGCCTGCTACTAAAGAAATCAGGAAAAAGATTATCGCCCATTTCAACATGACAAACACCTCATCAGAAAAGATCCTTAGAGGCTGAACGTCAGGATTACTCAGAAGTTTTCTTTCTTGACCACACAAAGCGCCCAATCAGCATACCCACACCCGCTGCGACTAACAGCCACAACCACGGTTGATCTACCACCAAATCCTCAATTAAAGCGCCACTTTCCTTAACAGTCCGGCATGCACACTGCCGTAGCTTCAAGCTTTTCTGACAAAGATTTGACATTGCAGTTCTCCTTTTAAGGTTTTCAACAAACACAAAAAAGGCGGCCTCAATAAGGCCGCCTTTAAAGCATTCATACGATCACAGAAAATTTAATGACCGACAGCCTTTGTACTTTCCCCACGTGCTTCCATTTCCTCCGTATAGCGACGAGCCTCAGGAGAGATGGTTAGCGTCAGGGTACCTAATGCGGACAACAGGTAAATCACCGCAAAGGTCCAAATAACGAAATGAAGGCCGGGACCAAAAACAGAGGCACACCCTGCAACAATCGCTGGCCCAACCCACGTCGAGGCACCTGCACCTAAGCCCAATATGGACAAGGCAGCAGCTTTTTCACGTGGGCAAATCTGGGGCATTAAACCTGACAGCGGAACAAACGCCGCAACCGACGCACCATACAAGACACCGGCCGCAGCTACCGCCCAGAAGTTGCCAGGGAGCCATAGCGGGACATAGTAGAACAGCGGAATAGAAACAAAGCCACCAATCCCACCGAACACAGCAACAACAAAGCGATGCCCCAGCGTGTCAGCCACCATGCCGGAGACAAGATTGAACAAGATGTTGCTCAGGAAGATGATTGACAGAATATCGAGCCACTGCCCTTGCGTGAAATGTAGATGGTCCACGAAAAAGGCTGGCATGATCGCCAAAAACGCATATTCGGACGAGGTATCAATGATACGCACAATTCCCGCAATTAGCGTCTTGGGTTCACGCCATACAATACTGAGCGATCCAAAGAAGATTTCTTTGGTTGAAACATGCTCAGGAAGCAGACGCTTCTTCCCCGTTGGCTCATGCGTAAACAAAAGCGCGATCAAACCACCGAGAATAACCAGCCCGAGCGAACACCAAAATGTATTCAGCTCACCAATGGCCGGAATAGCATAACGCGCAAATTGTGAGCCCAGTGTCGGCAAACCAGCGGAGAACGAGAACCAGAACCAACCGGCCGCTGAACCCAACATCGGAGCAGGCGTAGCAGCCGCAATCCAGACAAGGAAGCCATACGCAAAGAGCGGATATGCAAAACCGCGCAGCGTGTAGAATAGCGTAATCATAGGCCCGTTATTCGGACCTAATCCGAATAGCAGAAACCCTACCTCGAGAACGGCCCACAAAATCAGGCCAATCCACATAACCTTTTTCGGCCCCAACAGATCTGATAACGGCCCTGAAAACCAAGCCGCGATCATCACAGTGATGCCATAATAGATAAATAAATTTGTTACGAAGTCTTGAGTATGTCCATTATGCAGCATGAAAGTATCGAGGTAACCTGCCTCGACACCATCACCTACCATGAACAAAAGCTGACCGACAAAAGCCCAGAATAGGGCTGGCGGAATTCCTAATATCTCCGCAAGACCCCGTCTTTCTGCGGTAGATGTGGACATGAATGCTCTCCAGACAGAGGGCGCATCATCACCCTGTCTTTGGCCTCATTACCAAAGCAGAATTTTGCGATGCGTCGTTGTGGGCTCTACGAGAGTGCTCGAGCCTTTAAAGATTATGGATACAGAAAGAGAAAAGAAGCCCGAAGGTTTCTTGCTCAGCCTTACGAAAAGGCGAATGAACGAAAAAACGTTTTGCACCCGTTAGAAAACGGGCATTTCCTGTACCTGTTGCCGGAAAGCTACACAATTCATGCCGGGATGAAAAGCAAAAAAAACCGGGGCACTTTCGTGTCCCGGTTTCTTTCTATGCTGAAAGCAAAAATTAAGCGGCGTCAACCTGCTCAACTTCTGGCTTCGGACCGCTGTCCTTGCCCTTTGCTTCAACATCACGATCGACCAGCTCGATCACAGCCATGTCGGCGTTATCGCCGTAGCGCATGCCAGCCTTCAGAACGCGGGTGTAACCACCAGCACGTGCCTTGTAGCGTTCAGCTACTGCACTGAAGAGCTTGCTTACAACAGCGTCGTCGCGCAGTTGAGCAAAAGCCTGACGACGAGCATGCAGGTCACCACGCTTACCAAGCGTAATCAACTTTTCTGCAACCGGACGAAGTTCCTTCGCCTTTGGCAGGGTTGTGGTGATCTGCTCATGCTTGATGAGCGCTACCGCCATGTTACGGAACATGGCAGCGCGGTGTGACGAGGTGACATTGAGCTTACGCCCGCTCACTCCATGACGCATTGCTAGTTTTCCTTACCTTAGAAGTTCTCAGAACGTCTCGTCGAGACGCTTGGCCAGATCCTCGATGTTCTCGGGCGGCCAGGCTGGTACGCTCATGCCGAGCGACAGCCCCATACCGGTGAGAACTTCTTTGATCTCGTTGAGCGACTTGCGCCCGAAATTCGGCGTCCGGAGCATTTCCTGCTCGGATTTCTGAACCAGATCGCCGATATACACAATGTTGTCGTTCTTGAGGCAGTTCGCACTACGCACAGACAACTCGAGTTCGTCAACCTTACGCAGCAGGTTCCGGTTGAACGGAAGATCGTCTTCCGGCTCTTCATGCTGGACAGGGCGCGGCTCGTCGAAGTTGATGAACAACTGGACCTGGTCCTGCAGGATGCGCGCGGCAACAGCCAGAGCATCTTCAGGGGTAACAGCACCATTTGTTTCAACAGTCAGCAGCAGCTTATCGTAGTCAGTTACCTGACCGACACGCGTCTGCTCAACTTTGTACGACACGCGGCGAACCGGTGAGTAGATAGCATCGATGGGGATCATACCAATCGGTGCTTCTTCTGGACGGTTTGCCGCAGCAGCAACGTAACCCTTACCTGTGTTGACGGTAAACTCCATTCCGAGCTTAACACCATCATCAAGGGTGCAGATTACCAAATCAGGGTTCATGACTTCAATGTCATGGCCTGCCTGAATTTGACCTGCTGTAACTTCGCCCGGGCCGGTTGCCGTCAGAATCATGCGCTTCGGCCCCTCACCATGCATACGCAGGGCAAGTTGCTTAACGTTAAGCACGATATCCGTAACGTCTTCACGTACACCCGGGACAGCCGAGAACTCGTGCAGAACGCCATCGATCTGCAACGCCGTTACGGCAGCACCCTGCAAAGAAGACAGGAGGATGCGACGCAGAGCGTTACCAAGCGTCATACCGAAACCGCGTTCCAACGGCTCGGCCACGACAGTGGCAACGCGCGAAGCAACCGGGCCGGGTTCGACTTCAAGCTTCTCGGGCTTGATGAGGGACTGCCAGTTTTTCTGGAGAACCAAGGTCGTGGCCTTTCAAACAACGAAGCCCGCCAACTGTTATTGGCGGCACCTGGCCCGCACGGGTTGTGCGGAAGAAGATGCGATCACTGCGAAGGCTGCCGACCACACCGGATCGACAGCCTGACATCACTTAAACGCGGCGGCGCTTACGCGGACGACAGCCGTTATGGGGAACCGGCGTCATATCGCGAATAGACGTAATGGTGAAGCCAACAGCCTGCAATGCACGCAGCGCGCTTTCACGCCCCGAACCTGGACCCGAAACTTCGATCTCAAGCGTTTCCATACCGTGCTCGCGTGCTTTACGGCCTGCATCTTCTGCAGCAACCTGAGCAGCATACGGTGTGGACTTACGCGAGCCCTTGAAGCCCTGAGCGCCTGAAGAGGACCACGCGATAGCGTTGCCCTGTGCGTCAGAGATCGTGATCATGGTGTTGTTGAACGTGGAGAGCACATGAGCAACACCAGAGATGATGTTTTTGCGCTCTTTCTTGCGAATACGCGGTGCAGCGGCCTTAGCCATGAGAGAGGTCGTCCTGTAAGTTTCAGAGAAAGGTCAAAAGACCAGCGCTATTAACGCGCTGCCTTCTTCTTGCCAGCAATCGCAACGGCCTTACCCTTACGGGTACGAGCATTGGTGTGCGTACGCTGACCACGAACTGGCAGGCTACGGCGGTGGCGCAGGCCACGGTAGCAACCCAAGTCCATCAGGCGCTTGATGTTCATTGCCGTTTCACGGCGCAGATCACCTTCAACGCGCAATTCGCTGTCGATCAGTTCACGAATCTTTACGATTTCGTCGTCAGATAGTTCGTTAACGCGCTTCGCTTCGGGGATACCGAGCTTTGTGCAGATTGACTGCGCCGTTGACGGACCAATGCCGTAAACATAGCGCAGGCTGATGACCACCCGTTTGTTGGTCGGAATATTTACGCCGGCAATACGTGCCACGTTACTTCTCCCATCGACGTGACCGCAGCCACGTCCACCTATAAAAAACCGGTTTTAACCGGACCATACGTATACGCCCAACCTGTCGATCCACCGAATCATACGGGGAATCACAAGGTAAAGCCGCAGTGATGTCGAGGGCGCGCAATATACTGCTCACCCCCTTTGAGTCAAATGCGAATGATCACATCTTCGTGAAAATCAGCATTTCCCACTCATTTTTAGCCAGTTTTCCCGTTTTTAACGCGATACTGGCACTAATAAATCGTCCAAAGCAGTTCCAACTGCCTCGACAGACTGCATGCCGTCGATGCGACGCAAACGTCCCTCACGCTCGTAGTAAGGTAGGATTGGAGCAGTCTGGTCACGGTAAACTTTTAGACGTGAGCGTACGACTTCAGGCTCATCATCCTTGCGGCGAGTGCCATCTTCGGACGTACGAGACGCAATTCGTTCGACAAGTTGTTCTTCTGAGACATCCAGAAGAATAACAGCATCAATCGTCAATTCACGCTTGGCCAGCATGCTGTCGAGTGCTTCCGCCTGACTTTCCGTGCGTGGAAAACCATCAAGAATAAAACCCTGAGAACAATCTGCTTGACCGATGCGGTTTTGAATCATCTCAACGATGATTGGATCAGGAACGAATTGCCCCTGCTCCATGATGGCTTTTGCCTCACGGCCAATCGCCGTTCCGGCAGCCACTTCCGCCCTCAACATATCTCCAGTGGAAATTTGCTTCAGGCCGAATTTCTGCTCAAGACGCTTAGCTTGCGTGCCCTTACCTGCCCCGGGCGGACCAAGAAGAATGATATTCATCATCGACGGATCCCCCCAGTCATCCCTGAACGCGGACCACGTCCACGCTGCTTACGGATCAATCCTTGATACTGATGCGCGACCAGATGCGACTGAATCTGCGTAACGGTGTCAATCGTCACTGAAACAATAATGATCAAGCTCGTCCCACCAAAATAAAACGGGACGTTATAGCGGCTGATCAAAATTTGCGGCAGCAAGCACACCACAACCAAGTACAAGGCGCCGATCGTCGTCAAGCGTGAAAGGATACGATCAAAATAACGCGAAGTGCTCGCCCCTGGACGAACACCAGGAATGAAACCGCCCTGCTTACGCAAATTTTCAGCTGTTTCTTCAGGATTAAACGTCACAGCGGCGTAGAAGTAGGAGAAGAACAATATCATGGCCGCATAAAAAGCCATGTATAAAGGCTGCCCCTGCCCCAGTTGCTGCCCTAACGTTGCAAGCCAGCCTGGCATGTTGTGATTGCTCACGAAGCCAGAAATCGTAACTGGAATAAGCAAAACAGATGACGCGAAAATAGGCGGAATAACGCCAGCCGTGTTCACCTTGAGCGGCATGTGTGTGGATTCACCACCGAACATGCGGTTGCCCATCTGGCGCTTCGGATACTGGATTACAACGCGACGCTGCGCTTGCTCCATGAAGACAATAAAGGCGATAACCAAAATTGCCAAAACAAGGAATATAACCACGAAGATTGGAGAAAGGGCGCCAGTACGACCTAACTCAAACAAGCTTGCCAGCGCATGCGGCAAATTGGCGACAATCCCCGAGAAAATAATCAGCGAAATACCGTTACCGACACCACGTGAAGTGATCTGTTCACCAATCCACATCAGGAACATGGTGCCGCCAACAAGCGTGACCACGCAGGAAATGATGAAGAACAGGCCAGGAGAAACTACCGCACTAGCACCATGCGAACTCATGTTCTCAAGGCCAACAGCAAGCCCATACGCTTGAAAAAGCGCAATAAAAACCGTCAGGTAGCGCGTGTAAGCATTAAGCTTTTTGCGCCCGGCTTCACCTTCTTTCTTCAGTGCGTCCATCGATGGCACTGCCGTCGAGAGCAACTGAATAATGATAGAGGCACTAATGTAAGGCATGATGTTCAGCGCGAACACGGTCATGCGCCCTAAAGCGCCCCCCGTGAACATATCAAACATGCCAAGAATACCACCTTGGTGTTGAGCCAATAATTGCCCCATCACCGTCGCATCAACCCCAGGAACCGGAATATACGTCCCAAGACGGTATACTACGAGCGCAATCAGGGTGAACCAGATGCGCTTTTTAAGCTCTGTCGCCTTGGCGAAGGAGCCCATATTGAGATTGGCGGCAAGCTGCTCTGCTGCGGAAGCCATCCACCTGTCCTTTCACGAAAACAGCGTCGCCGTACATAAGTACGGGACGCTGCTTATCCTGTCACCACCAAGATTGTAGTTTTGCATCATATTTCGGAAGCAAAACTACAATGATGTATCAGTGAACTTAGCCTTCAGCCGAAGCGTCCGCTTTCGACGTCGCAACTTTGACAGAGCCACCGATCTTCTCAACAGCTGCAACAGCAGCAGCAGAGGCACCAGCAACTTCAATCGTCAGCGCTTGGCTCAGCTCGCCCTTAGCCAGCAGGCGAACACCGTCCACCTTGCCGCTAACGAGACCAGCTGCACGCAGCGTTGCTTCGTTAACAACCGCAGAAGCATCGAGCTTACCAGCTTCGATAGCCTTAGAAAGTGCACCGAGGTTAACCGGAGCATATTCTTTGCGGAAAATGTTTACGAAGCCGCGCTTGGGCATACGACGGTACAGCGGAAGCTGACCGCCTTCAAACCCGTTAAGCGAAACGCCTTCGCGAGCTTTCTGACCCTTGACACCACGACCGGAGGTCTTGCCCTTGCCGGAACCGATGCCACGTCCAAGACGCTTCTTGCGGTAGCGTGAACCTTCGTTGTCACGCAGTTCATTTAGATTCATGTCAGCCCTCCACCTTGATAAGGTGAGCAACCTTACGGATCATACCACGTACGGAAGGAGTGTCTTCCAGTGTACGGGTTGAGCCGATGCCGCGGAGACCAAGACCGACAATCGTCTCAGCTTGACCGGGCTTACGCCCGATAACTGAAGCGATTTGCGTTACGCGGAGAGTTTTGCCTTGCTCAGACATTTGCACCCTCCTCGGCCTGAACTTGTTCACGCTTACCGAAAAGCTCTGCTGCCTTCTTACCGCGACGAGACGCGACAAGACGTGGGCTGCTAGCTTTTTCAAGCGCTGCGAACGTTGCCTTGATCATGTTGTGCGGGTTCCGCGTTCCCAAGCTCTTAGCGACAACGTCGTTAATGCCCAAGCTCTCGAAAACTGCACGCATCGGACCACCAGCAATGATACCGGTACCAGCTTCAGCTGTACGAACCACCACTTTGCCCGCACCGTAGTGACCGAACAGATCGTGATGAAGGGTACGACCTTCTTTCATTGGTACGCGGATCATAGCGCGCTTTGCACGTTCCGTAGCCTTACGAATAGCTTCTGGAACTTCACGCGCCTTGCCTGCGCCGTAGCCTACGCGACCCTTCTGGTCACCCACAACGACCAGTGCAGCAAAAGCGAAGCGGCGACCGCCCTTTACGACTTTTGCAACACGGTTGATCGTTACGAGCTTGTCGACCAGATCGTCGCCCTGCTCACGCTCACGACCACCACGGCCGCCTTCTCTTGGCTCACGTGCCATGTGTGATCCTCCTTAGAACGAGAGCCCGCCCTCGCGGGCAGCCTCGGCCAGGGCCTTGACCCGACCATGATACATATAAGAGCCGCGATCGAACACAACAGTGCTTACGCCTGCTGCTACACCACGTTCTGCGATCAGCTTGCCGATAACAGTTGCTGCACCAACGTCTGCACCGGTCTTGCCAGCTGAGCGGATGTCCTTCTCCAGCGTGGAAGCGCTGGCGAGTGTACGACCCTGCGCATCGTCGATGATCTGCGCGTGAATGTGCTTGCTGGAACGGAAGACCGACAAACGCGGCCGGCCGCCGCTCTTGCGACGAAGCTGGAAGCGCAACCGCTGACGGCGGCGTTCCTGCAATCCTTGCTGCGATGCCATTATTTCTTCTTACCTTCCTTACGACGCAGAACTTCGGTCTCGTAACGAACGCCCTTGCCTTTGTAAGGCTCTGGACGACGGAAGCTACGGATATCCAGAGCTACCTGACCAACGCGCTGCTTATCATTGCCTTCGACGACAATAGCCGTCGGACGCGGCGTCGTGATCTTAATTCCAGCAGGAATCGGATACACAACATCGTGCGAGAAGCCGAGGTTCATTACCAGGTTCGAGCCCTGAACAGCTGCACGGAAACCCGTACCCTGAATTTCAAGAGCCTTCGAGAAGCCTGTTGACACACCTTTGACCATGTTGGCAATCAACGCGCGCGTTGTGCCCCACATCGTCCAGTTATCGCGTGAGCGACGACCAACTGGCTCAACAGCAACCTGATTGCCTTCGACCTTGACGTCGACGTGACGGGAAATTGGCATCGACTGTTCGCCGAGCTTACCCTTCACTGTGATTACGCCATTTGTCAGGGTGACCTGAACGTCTGACGGAACCTCTACCGGATACTTACCTACGCGAGACATGCGATCCTCCTTAGAAGACGCGGCACAGGACCTCGCCACCAACATTGGTAGCGCGGGCCTCGACGTCCGACAGGACGCCACGCGGAGTGGACAGGATCGACACACCAAGGCCGGCATAAACGCGCGGCAGTTCCTTGATCTTCGAATAAACGCGGCGACCGGGCTTAGAGACACGGTGAATCTCTTTAATGACCGGCTGGCCTTCAACGTATTTCAGCTCAATACGAAGCTGAGAAACACCCTTGCGGACTTCTTCAGATGAGAAGCCACGGATGTAACCTTCACGCTTCAAAGCTTCAAGAACGCTTGCACGCAGCTTTGACGCAGGAGCAACACAGGCCGCATGACGCGCACGCTGCGCGTTGCGGATCCGGGTGAGCATATCACCCAATGGATCAGATAGAGACATTTATTCGCTCCCTTACCAGCTCGACTTAACCATGCCAGGAATCTGACCAGAAGAAGCCAGATCACGCAGAGCAACACGGCAAAGCTCGAACTTGCGATAGTTCGCACGGGGGCGACCCGTCAATTTGCAACGCAGACGTACGCGGGTTTCCGCACCGTTACGTGGCAACTGTGCCAGCTTCAGCGTCGCTTCAAAGCGGTCTTCGACCGACAAGGAGCGATCCTTGATAATATTTTTCAACGCGGTCCGCTTCGCCTTATCGCGCTTCGCCATAGCGGCGCGACGGTTGTTGCGGTTTACCGCTGAGATCTTCGCCATCTCGAATTTTCTCCCGGAACCTGTCAGGCCTATCCCGACGGTTTTCCAATCGACGCCTCTATATAGGAAAGCGGCCTCCCAATGGAAGGCCGATTCTCTATTTTTTAGCCCGATCGGTCTGAAAAAATGATGCGATCAGCCTTGGAAAGGCAATTGGAATGCCTTCAGCAACGCTTTAGCTTCTGCATCAGTCTTCGCCGTGGTCACAAAAATGATGTCCATGCCGCGCACAGCATCAATTTTGTCATATTCGATTTCCGGGAATACGATCTGTTCCTTGATACCCATGGCAAAGTTGCCACGGCCGTCAAAGCCCTTATTCGCCGGAAGACCACGGAAGTCACGAATGCGCGGCATCGCGATCGTCACAAGACGATCGAGGAATTCGTACATACGTGCGCGACGCAGCGTCACTTTACAACCAATGGGCAGACCCTCACGGATCTTAAAGCCGGCAATAGCCTTACGTGCCAGCGTCTTAACCGGCTTTTGACCGGAAATCGCTGCCATTTCAGCAACAGCGGCATCCAGTTTCTTCTGGTCACCAGCTGCTTCACCGACACCCATGTTCAGCACGATCTTCTCGAGCTTGGGTACCTGCATCGGGTTCGTGTAGTTGAACTGCTCAAGCAGTTCCTTCTTCAGAACCGTTTCGTAGTGCTGCTGCAGACGCGGCAGCACGGACGTGTTGTCAGACATCTTGCGCTCCTCAGCCCTCGATCACTTCGCCGGTTGCCTTAGCAACACGAACCTTGCGACCGTCTTCCAGAACGCGGAAAGCAACGCGAGTTGGCTTGCCGCTCTTTGGATCAACCAGCTTGAGGTTCGAAAGGTGAATCGGCATCTCACGCTCGATGATGCCGCCTTCGCCGCCCATGCGGTTTGGCTTCGTGTGGCGCTTAGCAATAGCTACACCACGTACGACTGCCTTTTCTGCCTTAGGCAGGACAGCCAGCACTTCACCGCGTACACCGCGTGACTTGCCAGAGAGGACCAGAACCTGGTCACCCTTTTTAATACGAGCAGCCATTATAGCACCTCCGGAGCCAGCGAGATGATCTTCATGAACTTGCGAGCACGCAGTTCACGGACCACTGGGCCAAAGATACGCGTTCCGATTGGCTCTTGCTGCTTGTTGATAAGAACTGCAGCGTTCTTATCAAAGCGGATAGCAGAACCATCAGCACGGCGCACAGGATAGGACGTACGAACGATAACGGCTTGATGCACGTCACCCTTCTTTACCTTACCCCGGGGAATTGCTTCCTTAACGGATACGACAATGATGTCGCCGACCGAGGCAGTCTTCCGCTTGGAGCCGCCCAGTACCTTGATGCACTGCACCCGACGTGCGCCGGAATTGTCGGCTACGTCAAGGTTGGTCTCGGGATGAATCATGTGCCTACCCCCTTACGCGCTAACGGTAGAGGCCTGAACCAGGTCCTCTCCGTTACGACCGACGACAGACCACGTCTTGCGCTTGGAAATGGGTGCGCATTCTTCAATGCGAACAACATCACCAATCTGGCAGACATTGCCTTCATCATGAGCCGCATACTTTTTAGAGCGGCGGATAAACTTCTTATAGAGCGGGTGCATCACACGACGATCAACAAGAACGGTAACCGTCTTGTCCATCTTGTCGCTCGTGACCCGACCTGTCAGGACGCGCCTTGGCATCGTCCGTCTCCTCTCAGGACTCTGCGGCGGACGTTTTTGCGCCCGCACGGTTCTTCGACTGGGTAGCCAACGTCTTGATACGTGCAATCGCACGACGCACGACCTTAACGCGGCTAGTGTTTTCCGACTGCCCTGTGGCAGCCGAGAAACGATGATTGATCTGCTCGCGCTTGAGATCGATCAGAAGAGCTTTCAGCTCATCTTCACTCTTCGCACGAAGATCGGCAGGCTTAAAAGTGTCGGCCATCTCACGCGTCTCCGATACGCTGAACGAACTTGGTCTTGATCGGGAGCTTTGCAGCGCCCAGGCTCAGTGCCAGACGTGCAACCTCGGGGGGTACACCCTCGATCTCGAACAGGATACGACCCGGCTTGACGCGTGCTGCCCAATACTCTGGTGAGCCCTTACCGGAGCCCATACGCACTTCTGCCGGTTTTGTCGAGACTGGAAGATCCGGAAAAATACGAATCCACACACGACCCGCACGCTTCATTGCACGAGTAATGGCTCGACGTGAAGCCTCAATCTGGCGCGCTGTGATCCGCTCGGGTTCAAGCGCCTTCAGACCATAAGCTCCGAAGTTAAGTGTTGTTCCGCCTTTTGCTAGGCCGTGGATGCGACCCTTATGCGCCTTACGAAACTTTGTCCGCTTTGGGGAAAGCATGTTGTTAAATCCTCAATGCACCTGCAAGGAGTTACGGGCTTGCGCCCGTACCTCAACGTTGCGGAGCCTGCTCCGCGGCACGACGGTCCTGTGCCATTGGGTCATGTGCCAGGATCTCGCCCTTGAAGATCCACACTTTCACGCCGCAGGTTCCGTAAGTCGTCATAGCCGAAGCTACACCGTAGTCGATATCTGCACGCAATGTGTGCAGAGGTACACGACCTTCACGATACTTCTCGTCACGCGCGATTTCTGCACCGCCAAGACGGCCACTGCAGGTGATCCGGATGCCCTGTGCGCCGAGACGCATAGCGGACTGGATCGCACGCTTCATTGCACGACGGAAAGCAACGCGGCGTTCCAGCTGCTGAGCGATGTTTTCGGCAACGAGCGTCGCGTCGATTTCCGGCTTACGGATCTCAACGATGTTCAGCGCAACGTCGGTCTTGGCCATACGGCTGAGCTCTTTACGGAGCGCATCGATGTCCTGACCCTTCTTACCAATAACAACGCCTGGACGAGCAGCATAGATCGTTACGCGCGGCTTCTTAGCCGGACGCTCGATAACTACGCGTGAAACGCCAGCGCCTGAAAGCTTGCGACGCAGATGCGTGCGGAGCTTCAGATCTTCATGCAGCAGGCGAGCATAGTCGCCATCTGCATACCAACGGCTGTCCCAAGTACGATTGACGCCGAGCCGGAGCCCGATCGGATTGACCTTATGTCCCATTGATCAAGCTGCCTTCTGCTCTTTGCCGGTTTCCGGTGCTTCCGCACGTTCAGCCACAACGATCTTCAGATGGCTGAAGAACTTCTCAACGCGGGCCGAACGACCACGACCACGCGCGTGGAAACGCTTCATAACAATGGACTTGCCAACTTCGGCTGTCTTAACCACCAAACGGTCAACGTCTAGCTGATGGTTATTTTCAGCGTTAGCAACGGCGCTTTCCAGCGTCTTCTTAACCTGCTGCGCAATACGACGACGTGAGAACGTCAATGCCGCAATTGCCTTGTCAGCAGGCTGGTTGCGGATCATCGCCGCAACCAGGTTAAGCTTGCGCGGGCTGACGCGGATATTGCGCGTAATTGCCTGCGCTTCCGTGTCCGCAAGCGTGCGGATATGCTTCGGCTTGCTCATGTTCAGCCCCGCTTCGACTTCTTGTCGGAGCCGTGGCCGGTATACGTACGTGTCGGTGAGAACTCACCGAACTTGTGACCGACCATGTTCTCCGTAACCTGCACTGGCAGGAACTTGTGACCATTATAAACGCCGAACGTCAGCCCGACGAACTGCGGCAGAATCGTGGAACGACGTGACCAGATCTTGATCACTTCGTTACGACCTGAAGCACGTGATGCTTCAGCTTTGCCGAACAGATACCCGTCAACGAACGGGCCCTTCCAGACGGAACGTGCCATCTCTATGTGCCCCCTCTTACTTACCGCGGTTGCGGCGACGGATAATCAGGCTGTCCGTCTTCTTGTTTACACGCGTCTTGTAACCCTTGGTTGGAACACCCCATGGTGTAACCGGATGACGGCCACCAGAAGAACGTCCCTCACCACCACCATGTGGGTGATCTACCGGGTTCATGACAACACCACGGTTGTGTGGGCGGCGACCCAACCAACGTGAACGGCCTGCCTTACCAATGTGCTGGTTCATGTTGTCGGGGTTGGAAACCGCACCGACAGTAGCCATGCACTCGCCGCGGACAAGGCGTAGTTCGCCTGACTGCAGCTTGATCTGAGCGTAACCGTTATCTTTACCGACCAGCTGTGCATATGTGCCAGCAGAACGTGCCAGCTTACCGCCTGCACCCTGCTTCAGCTCAATGTTATGCACAATCGTACCGACAGGCATGGAGCCGAGCGGCATTGCATTACCTGGCTTCACGTCTGTGCGGTGACCCGCAACAACACGATCGCCAGCCTTAATGCGCTGAGGTGCCAAGATGTATGCCAGTTCACCGTCATCATACTTGATCAGTGCGATGAACGCTGTACGGTTTGGGTCATATTCAAGACGTTCTACCGTTGCTGCAACGTCGAACTTGCGACGCTTGAAGTCAACATAACGGTAAGACTGCTTGTGCCCGCCGCCACGGAAACGAACTGTCGTACGACCGTGGTTATTACGGCCGCCTGACTTCTTCTTGCCTTCCGTCAACTGCTTGACCGGCTTGCCCTTCCAGAGCTCGCTACGGTCAATCAGCACGGTGCCGCGTGTGCTCGGCGTCGTGGGATTAAAGTGCTTCAATGCCATGGTAGTCTACCCCGCCTCAGCCCAACTTTGCTGTCAGGTCAATAGAATGACCCTCAGCAAGCTGAACATAAGCCTTCTTGATGTCAGAACGACGGCCGGGACGACCCTTGACGCGCTTGATCTTACCCTTCTGGACCAGCGTGCTAACGCCAGAAACCTTTACGTTGAAGAGTTTTTCAACAGCGGCCTTGATCTGTGGCTTCGTCGCCGTCAATGCGACCTTGAACACAACTTGGTTACGCTCTGAAAGCAGCGTAGCCTTTTCTGTGATCAATGGCGCACGCAGTACGTCGTACAGCGCTTCCTGCGAGAGATTCTCTGCAGCTTTGCGAGCATTCATGACGATTGGTAATGTCATGCTAGGCGCTCCTTGAGCCCCTCAAGACCAGCGCGCGTGATAACAAGCACGTCGTGGTTGAGAATGTCATAAACGTTCGCCCCAAGTGTTGGGATAACGTCGATCTTTGGCAGGTTCGCAATTGCGCGTGCGAACAGCTCATCAACCGTACCGTCAACGAACAGAGCAGAGCTCAGGCCCAGTGCTTGCAGCTTAGCTGCAGCTTCACGGGTCTTGCTCACGCCATTTGCAGCGTCCAGCACAACCAGCTTGCCGTCAGCAGCCTTCTGCGACAGCGCAGAAATAAGGCCTAAACGACGAACTTTCTTCGGCAGGTCATAACCGTGGTCACGCACAACCGGACCGTGGACCACGCCACCTGTACGGAATTGCGGCGCACGCAAAGAGCCCTGACGAGCTGAGCCCGTGCCCTTCTGGCGGAAAGGCTTCTTGGTCGTGCCTGATACTTCACCCATACCCTTTGTACGGTGCGTACCTGCACGGCGCTTTGCCAACTGCCAGTGAACAACGCGAGCCATAATGTCGGCACGTGGTGCTACTGCGAAAATCTCTTCCGGAAGCGTGATCGAACCAGCGCTACCGTTATCGAGGGTCTTGATATCGTACTGCATACCCCTCGTCCTCAACCGGCGGCTGCCACGGATGCTGCCGGGTATGGCGCATCGGCATGGCGAGCCTTCTTGATTGCATCGCGAATCAGCACTACGCTGTCTTTCGCACCTGGAACTGCACCCTTGACCATCAACAGGTTGCGTTCTTCGTCAACAGCAGCGATCTCTAGGTTGAGCGTTGTTACGCGCTCGTCACCCATGTGACCTGCCATCTTCTTGCCCTTAAAGACCTTACCAGGATCCTGGCGTTGGCCTGTAGAACCGTGAGAACGGTGACTGATGGACACGCCGTGCGTGGCTTCAAGACCTGCGAAGTTGTGGCGCTTCATAACGCCCGCAAAGCCTTTGCCTTTGCTCTGGCCCGTAACGTCAACTTTCTGCCCAACAACGAAATGAGCAGCTGACAGCTTCGTACCAGCTTCAAGCACTGCGTCTTCCGCAACGCGGAACTCCACAAGGTGCTTCTTCGGCTCAACTTTAGCGCGCGCAAAATGGCCACGGTTGGCCTTGGTGACGTTCTTCACCTTTGCGTTGCTCAAGCCAAGCTGAACAGCTGTATAGCCGTCGCGCTCGTTTGTGCGAGCGTCCACCACCTCAACATTATCAAGGTGAAGGACCGTTACAGGCACATGAGTGCCATCATCCTTAAACAGCCGGGTCATACCCAGCTTCTTTGCAATCAATCCGGTACGCATCGTCTGGACCTTAGAGTTTGATCTCGACATCAACGCCAGCGGCGAGGTCGAGCTTCATGAGGGCGTCCACGGTCTGCGGGGTTGGCTCAACAATGTCGAGCAGCCGGCGGTGAGTCCGAATTTCGAACTGTTCGCGGCTTTTCTTATCCACGTGTGGAGAACGGTTCACCGTGAACCGTTCGATATGCGTCGGCAGCGGGATCGGACCCCGAACCCGCGCACCCGTACGCTTCGCCGTGTTTACGATCTCTTTAGTGCTGTTGTCCAGCACGCGATGATCGTACGCCTTGAGGCGAATGCGGATGTTCTGGTTGTCCATAGTCTTATTCGTCCAACTCAAAAATTCGGGTGTCGTCCTGCTACCGCTGTTGCTGAAAGGAACCCCGGCCGGATAACCGACCGGGGCCCTTCCGCCAACGGCGAGACGCAGGAGATTAGGCGCTAATGGAAGATACCACGCCTGCACCCACGGTACGGCCACCTTCGCGAATTGCGAAGCGCAGGCCTTCGTCCATGGCGATAGGAGCAATCAGCTCCACGTCCATAGCAACGTTGTCGCCCGGCATGACCATTTCGGTGCCTTCCGGAAGCTGAACAACGCCCGTCACGTCAGTCGTACGGAAGTAGAACTGCGGACGGTAATTCGTGAAGAACGGTGTATGACGGCCACCTTCTTCCTTTGTCAAGATGTAAGCTTCAGCTTTGAAGTTCTTGTGAGGCGTGATGGAGCCTGGCTTTGCCAGAACTTGTCCACGCTCAACGTCTTCACGCTTCGTGCCACGAACCAGTGCGCCGATGTTGTCACCAGCTTCACCGCGATCAAGCAGCTTACGGAACATTTCAACGCCCGTTACGGTCGTCTTCGTTGTGTCCTTAAGACCAACGATTTCAACTTCGTCACCAACGTTGATAACGCCACGCTCAACACGACCCGTTACAACTGTACCACGACCTGAGATCGAGAACACGTCTTCGATTGGCATCAGGAATGGACGGTCGATCGGACGCTCTGGCTGCGGGATGTACGCATCAACTGCATCCATCAGCTCTTGAACGCGCTGTTCACCGATAGCAACGTCGCCATCTTCCAGCGTTACCAGTGCGGAACCCTTGATGATGGGGATATCATCGCCAGGGAACTGGTAAGAAGACAGAAGTTCGCGAACTTCCATTTCGACGAGCTCAAGAAGCTCTTCGTCATCTACCTGGTCAACCTTGTTCAAGAACACAACCAGAGCAGGAACGCCAACCTGACGTGCGAGCAGGATGTGCTCACGTGTCTGTGGCATTGGGCCGTCAGCTGCGGAAACAACCAGGATAGCGCCGTCCATCTGCGCCGCACCCGTGATCATGTTCTTCACGTAGTCGGCGTGACCTGGACAGTCGACGTGAGCGTAGTGACGGTTAGCCGTCTCGTACTCAACGTGAGCTGTTGAAATGGTGATACCACGAGCGCGCTCTTCCGGAGCCGCGTCGATCATATCGTACGCGCGGAATTCAGCACCGCCGGACTTTGCCAGCGTCTTGGTGATCGCGGCCGTCAGTGACGTCTTACCATGGTCAACGTGACCAATGGTGCCGATGTTCAGATGCGGCTTATTCCGCTCGAATTTAGCCTTTGCCATCGTCTCTCTCCAAAACCCCGCCTCCCATGAGGCAGGGGTAAGACTGAAAAGTTCTTCCCAGTGAGCGCCTCAAAAAAAAGAGACACTGCCGGAAGCCCTTTAGCGGGTTCTGTTTACCAACGATAGTGGCTGAAAGCTTTATTTGCTTCAGCCATACGGTGGGTATCTTCGCGCTTCTTAACAGCAGCGCCACGGTTGTTGATCGCGTCCATCAGTTCGTTGGACAAACGATCACACATCGTGTTTTCGCCGCGCTTGCGCGAGGCGTCGATCAGCCAGCGGATCGCCAGCGCCTGACGACGTTCTGTACGAACTTCGACAGGAACCTGATAGGTTGCACCACCAACGCGACGTGAGCGGACTTCAACAGCTGGCTTCACATTGTCAAGCGCAGAGTGGAACATTGCAACCGGATCAGCAGAAGATCCACCACGGCCGCGCAGAACTTCAAGCGCACCGTAAACGATGCCCTCTGCCGTGGACTTCTTGCCGTCATACATCAGCGCATTCATGAAACGCGTGATGACAACGTCACCGAATTTTGGATCAGGAAGGATTTCGCGCTTTACAGCGCGGTGACGGCGACTCATGCCAAATACCTCTTACTTCGGACGCTTCGCGCCGTACAGCGAACGACGCTGACGACGCTTAGCGATACCCTGCGTGTCAAGCACGCCGCGCAGGATGTGGTAACGCACACCGGGAAGGTCCTTTACACGACCACCACGGATAAGAACAACGCTATGCTCCTGCAGGTTGTGCCCTTCACCCGGGATATAGCTCACGACCTCATACCCGTTGGTCAGACGCACCTTGGCGACCTTACGCAGAGCGGAGTTCGGCTTTTTCGGAGTAACCGTGTAGACGCGCGTGCAAACGCCACGCTTCTGGGGACAGCCCTGCAGGGCAGGAACCTTGTTCCGCTTTGCGGCCGGCTCACGGCCGTTCGCGATCAACTGGTTGATGGTCGGCATGCGCCCTTCCCAATCCTTGTCTTGCTCCAGACAGAGAGCAGATGCCCCCTGTCATCACCTATTTCTCACCGACACGCGGGCTACCCGCCTGCCTACTGCTCATCAAGCCATAAAAATCGCTTAAGCGACTTTCACGGCTTAAAAAGTGCCTGCGGCCTTAGCATCATTCTTCTTTCGAAGATTAGCGGCACCGCATGCGATTCTTTTATCTTCGACGGCTTAATTCGCCTCGAGAGGCGGGGGTAGCCGAGGGCGCGGAACCTACGAAGGCTTCCGCGCAAAGTCAAGTCTTTCGGCGAAGATTGGCCCGATTCTAACTTATTAAAGTAGAAACCGGACCTAACTCTACGCCATCCATTTCTTTCGAAATGGAAAGTCGATCCAGCAGATTACTCTGCCGCATCTTCAACAGCTGCCGTCGGTTTAGCGACTCGGCGGCGGTCTTCGCTCGCTGCAATACCACGGAGACGGTTCATAACGCTACCCGTACCTGCAGGTATCAGACGGCCAACGATGACGTTTTCTTTCAAGCCGTTCAATGTATCCACCTTACCAGAGGTCGCAGCGTCTGTAAGGACGCGTGTCGTCTCCTGGAAGGATGCTGCAGAGATAAAGGACTGCGTCTGCAGAGACGCCTTCGTAATACCCTGCAGGACCGGCATGGCGCGTGCTGGTGTATCCCCTTGCTCGGTCAGACGCTGGTTTTCAATCTCGTATTCAATACGATCAACCGTCTCACCGATAAGGTAGGTGGAATCACCTGGCTCAAGAATTTCAACCTTCTGCAGCATCTGGCGAACAATCACCTCAATGTGCTTATCGTTGATCTTCACGCCCTGCAGTCGGTAAACGTCCTGAATTTCATTTACCAAGTAATCAGACAGAGCCTCGATACCCATGACCTTCAGAATGTCGTGTGGAACACGAGGTCCATCGACCAGAGGGTCACCCTTCTGGACAAAGTCACCTTCCTGAACAGAAACGTGCTTGCCCTTCGGAATCAGGTACTGTGTCTCTTCATCTGTTTCATCGTTTTTGACGATGATGCAGCGCTTAGACTTATAGTCCTTGCCAAATTCGATGCGTCCATCACCTTCGGCAATGATCGCATGGTCTTTTGGCTTCCGGGCTTCGAAGAGCTCAGCAACGCGCGGCAGACCACCGGTAATGTCACGCGTTTTCGAACCTTCACGTGGAATACGGGCCAGCACGTCACCGGCATGAACGACTGCACCGCTTTCAACCGACAGAATCGAATCTGGCGATAGGAAGTAGCGAGCGTCATTGCCGTTAACCAGCTTGACGACATTCCCGGCTTCATCCTTCAGCTGCAAGCGCGGACGCAGATCCACACCCTTGGCTGCCTGCTTGTAGTCAACAACGACCTTTGAGCTAAGACCGGTGACTTCGTCCATCCGCTCAACGAGCGTAATGGAATCGATCAGGTCTAGATACTCAACTGTACCGGCACGTTCGGTGATGATTGGAAGTGTGTACGGATCCCACTCAGCCATCTTCTGGCCACGAGCAACCGTATCACCTTCCCCAACCATCAAACGCGCACCGTAAGGCACACGGTAACGGGCACGCTCAACACCGTTCTCGTCTTTCAAGAGAAGTTCACAGTTTCTGGACATGACGACCGGAACTTTTTGTGAATTCTCAACGACGTTACGGTTCTTGATTGTGATTACACCGTCGCGCGATGCTTCAACCATTGACTGCTCAGCGCCACGCGTCGCCGCACCACCAATATGGAAGGTACGCATGGTCAGCTGTGTGCCAGGCTCACCGATGGACTGCGCCGCAATAACACCGACAGCCTCACCAATGTTAACCGGCGTACCGCGGGCCAAGTCACGGCCGTAGCAGTGGCCACAGATGCCAACGCGGCTGTCGCATGTCAGAACAGAGCGAATTTCGATGCTTTCTACACCGGCCTTCTCAATGGATTCAGCCATGGCTTCGTCGACAAGAGCATTGCGGGGAGCAACTACTTCTTGTGTGACCGGGTGCAGGACATCCTTGGAGATTGTACGGCCGAGGATACGCTCTGAGAGAGACGCAACGACTTCACCGCTGTCCATCACCGCACGAACTGTCAGGCCGCGCTCGGTGCCGCAATCATTCTCTACGATGATGCAGTCCTGAGCAACGTCAACAAGACGGCGTGTCAGATAACCAGAGTTAGCTGTCTTCAAAGCCGTATCAGCAAGCCCCTTACGGGCACCATGGCTTGAGGTAAAGTAATCGAGAACCGAAAGGCCTTCTTTAAAGTTGGCAATGATCGGCTGCTCGATAATTTCACCCGATGGCTTCACCATCAGACCACGCATACCAGCAAGCTGTTTCATCTGAGCCGGCGACCCACGGGCTCCAGAATGGCTCATCATCCACACAGAGTTCGTAGGCTTACCAATGACCTGCTTGGAAATTTCTTTCAACATCGCTGCCTGCACTTCGTCTGTGCAACGCGACCAAGCATCGACCACCTTGTTGTAACGCTCGCCAGCCGTGATCAGACCATCCTGATACTGCTGCTCGAACTCTTTCACTTCATCAGCCGTGTGAGCAACAAGCGTCGCCTTCTCAGCTGGGATGATCATGTCATCCTTACCGAAGGAGATACCAGCGCGCGCAGCATGACGGAAACCAAGAGCCATCAAACGGTCGCAGAAAATCACTGCTTCCTTCTGACCACAGTGACGGTAAACAGTGTCGATCACGTCAGACACGTTCTTTTTCGTCAACTGCTTGTTGATCAGATCGAAAGGCACGAGAGGATGGCGCGGCAGGATCTGTGCAATTAATGCACGGCCTGGCGTCGTCAGGATCGTTTCGCGGATCTTATTACCATCAGCATCGATCGTGTTGAGGCGCAGACGAATCTTGTCGTGCAGCTTCAAAGAGCCAGCCAGCATCGCACTCTCGATTTCCGAGACGTCCGAATAAGCCGGAGGACCTGCCTTAACGATCTTGTCGCCTTCGATGACCGCTTCGTCCGGTGTTTCACGGTATTCAGGGACTTCGAGGCTCAGATAATACAGACCCAGAACAATATCCTGAGACGGCACGATAATCGGCTTGCCGTTTGCTGGGCTAAGGATGTTGTTCGTGGACATCATCAACACGCGCGCTTCGAGCTGAGCTTCGAGCGACAATGGCACGTGCACGGCCATCTGGTCACCGTCAAAGTCAGCGTTGAACGCTGTACAGACCAACGGGTGAAGCTGAATTGCTTTACCTTCGATCAGTGTTGGTTCGAACGCCTGAATGCCCAAACGGTGAAGTGTTGGCGCACGGTTGAGCATAACCGGGTGCTCACGGATAACCTCTTCAAGGATATCCCAAACTTCCGGGCGCTCTTTTTCCACCATCCGCTTCGCAGCTTTAATGGTCGTAGCATGACCATATTTTTCAAGCTTCGAATAGATGAAAGGCTTGAACAGCTCCAAAGCCATCTTCTTCGGAAGACCACATTGGTGCAGCTTCAGCTCTGGTCCAACCACGATGACCGAACGACCTGAATAGTCGACGCGCTTACCAAGAAGGTTTTGACGGAAGCGACCCTGCTTACCCTTCAGCATATCTGAAAGGGACTTCAGAGGACGCTTATTTGCACCTGTGATCGCACGGCCACGACGACCGTTATCGAACAGTGCGTCAACAGCTTCCTGCAACATGCGCTTTTCGTTACGAACAATGATGTCCGGCGCACGAAGCTCAATCAGACGCTTCAAACGGTTGTTACGGTTGATGACGCGGCGGTACAGATCGTTCAGGTCGGACGTCGCGAAACGGCCACCATCCAATGGCACCAGCGGACGCAGTTCCGGCGGGATGACCGGAACGATGTCCATGATCATCCAATCAGGGCGCGAACCGCTCTCAACGAAGGACTCAACGAGCTTTAGACGCTTGACCAGCTTCTTACGAGCAGCCTCAGAAGTTGCTTTCCGCAGCTTCTTACGCATCATCGTTTTTTCGGAATCGCCTTCCATGACTTCCGCGTCATAGTCAAACGGGTCCGGGCGGCCCTGCTCTTGAGCTGCTAAGCTCAGTGCGCGTTCTTCATCATTTGGGATACCCCAGTCATAGCTGGAGAGTGCCTTCTTGATGGCTTCCGCACCGATGCCCACTTCAATACCCGCGTCTGGATATTCGTCGAGCAGGTCCTCACAGCGAATCTCGTCCAGCAGGTACTGGTCACGCTTTTTGCCGTGCTTATAGGATTCGATCTGGTCTGAGTCACAGACGCCTTTATCAAGCACGAGGAAGCGCTCGAAATACAGGACTGGCTCAACATCTTTCAATGGCAGATCCAGCATCGTAGCGATGCGGCTTGGCAGAGACTTCAAGAACCAGATGTGCGCAACAGGAGACGCAAGCTCAATATGGCCCATGCGCTCACGGCGCACCTTAGCTAGCGTGACTTCTACACCGCATTTTTCGCAGACGATACCGCGGAACTTCATCCGCTTGTACTTACCGCACAAGCATTCATAGTCCTTGATCGGACCAAAAATGCGCGCACAGAACAAACCGTCACGCTCAGGCTTGAACGTACGGTAGTTAATCGTCTCTGGCTTCTTGATCTCACCATACGACCAAGAGCGGATCTGCTCGCTAGATGCGAGCTGGATCTTAATATGATCAAAGGTCAAAGACTGCCCGGTCTGACCAAGAATCTTCATGAGTTCGTTCATGCGCCGAAACCCCAAACTGCGCCGCGGTTTCCCGCGGACAGGTCAACATTGTATCGCGAAGTAAAGCTAGAGAGCACGGATTAGGACTCTCCCTGCTCCAGCTCGACATTCAGACCGAGCGACTTCAGTTCCTTGATCAGAACGTTGAAGCTTTCTGGAATACCAGCTTCGAAATCATCCTGCTCACGCACGATGGCCTCGTAAACCTTGGTACGACCAGAAACGTCGTCCGACTTAACCGTTAGCATTTCCTGCAAGGTATAAGCCGCACCGTAAGCTTCCAGTGCCCAGACCTCCATCTCACCGAAACGCTGTCCACCGAACTGGGCTTTACCACCCAGAGGCTGCTGCGTGACAAGAGAGTAAGGACCAATCGAACGTGCGTGGATTTTATCGTCCACAAGATGGTGCAGCTTCAACATGTAGATGTAGCCGACCGTGGTCTTACGTTCGAATTGTTCGCCGGTACGTCCGTCAATCAACTGCGACTGACCTGATGTATCAACACCTGCTTTTTCAAGCATGTCTTCAATATCAGGGATTGATGCACCGTCAAACACAGGTGTGGCAATCGGAAGGCCCTTGCGAAGGTTGTTCGCCAGTTCAATCAATTGCTCGTTCGGAAGTGTCGCAACGTCCTGCTCGAAGATAGCATCGCCATAGACTTCGCGAAGACGATCCAGCAGTTCCTGCTTACGTTCACCTGTACGCTGATACTCATCAACCATCTCGCCGATGCTTGCACCGATATTCGCACAGGCCCAACCCAAGTGTGTTTCAAGGATCTGGCCGATGTTCATACGTGAAGGCACACCGAGCGGGTTCAGAACGATATCAACCGCTTGGCCGTTCTCCAAGAATGGCATGTCTTCAACTGGAACAACGCGGGATACGACACCCTTGTTACCGTGACGACCAGCCATCTTATCGCCTGGTTGAAGCTTACGCTTCACCGCAACGAAGACCTTAACCATCTTCATTACGCCAGGAGGCAGCTCATCGCCGCGCTGCAACTTCTCAACCTTGTTGTCAAAGCGAGCATTGATGCGGCGTACAGCTTCATCGAACTCTGCGCGGAGTGTTTCCAGCTCAGCCGTTACTTCGTCCGATGAGACTACGACGTTACGCCAAGTCGCTTTAGGATGCTCATCCAGCAACTCGTCCGTAATCGGCGTGCCGGTACGGATACCCTTGAAGCCAGAACCAGCTACCTGACCAACCAGACGCTCACGCAGTCGGTTATAGAAGCTACGCTCCTGAATGCCGCGCTCGTCGTCTCGGTCTTTCGTCAAACGCTCAATTTCTGAGCGTTCGATGGCCATTGCGCGCTCATCTTTATCAACGCCACGGCGTGAGAAGACACGAACATCAACAATAGTACCACTCGTGCCAGGCGGCAGCTTCAGAGAAGTGTCACGGACATCAGAGGCTTTTTCACCGAAGATTGCGCGCAAAAGCTTTTCTTCAGGCGTCATCGGGCTTTCGCCCTTTGGCGTTACCTTACCGACAAGAATATCGCCTGGGTTAACTTCCGCACCGACATAGACAATACCTGCCTCGTCGAGATTCCGCAGTGCTTCCTCGCCGACATTCGGAATATCACGGGTGATTTCCTCCTGTCCAAGCTTCGTGTCACGGGCCATGACTTCAAATTCCTCGATATGGATCGAGGTAAAGACGTCATCGCGCGCAATGCGCTCTGAAATGAGGATGGAGTCCTCGAAGTTGTAGCCGTTCCAAGGCATGAACGCGACGAGCACGTTACGGCCCAGAGCCAAATCACCAAGTTCTGTTGATGGGCCGTCAGCAATGATGTCCCCAGCATGAACCGTATCGCCCACCTTCACCAACGGGCGCTGGTTAATGCAGGTAGACTGGTTCGAACGCATATACTTGCGCAGACGATAGATATCAACGCCCTGCGTAGAACCCGCGTCGTCTGTTACGCGGACAACGATGCGCGCACCGTCGATCTGGTCGATAACACCCTTGCGCTTTGCGACAATGGTAGCACCAGAGTCACGGGCAACAGCGGATTCCATACCGGTGCCAACCAGCGGCGCATCAGCGCGGACTAGCGGCACAGCCTGACGTTGCATGTTCGCGCCCATCAGTGCGCGGTTCGCGTCATCGTTCTCAAGGAACGGGATCAACGCCGCAGCAACAGACACCAACTGCTTTGGTGAAACGTCACACGCCGTAACCTGCTCTGGAGGAACGACACGGAAGTCGCCAGACTTACGAACTGAAACCAGTTCATCTGTCAGTTGACCATCAGCGTCCTGCTTGGCGTCAGCCTGAGCAACGACCAGCTTTTCTTCCTGCATAGCAGAAAGATACTTCCAGCCATCTTGCAGCACACCATCCTTAACAAGGCGATATGGTGTTTCGATGAAGCCGTATTTGTTGACCTTCGCATAAGTGGAAAGCGAGTTGATCAGACCGATATTTGGCCCTTCAGGCGTTTCAATCGGGCAGATACGACCGTAATGCGTCGGGTGAACGTCACGAACTTCGAAGCCTGCACGCTCACGCGTCAGACCGCCTGGGCCAAGCGCTGAAAGACGACGCTTATGCGTCACTTCAGATAGCGGGTTGGTCTGGTCCATGAACTGGCTGAGCTGTGAAGAGCCAAAGAACTCACGTACAGCAGCAGCGGCTGGCTTTGCGTTGATCAAGTCATGAGGCATGACCGTGTCAATATCGACCGACCCCATACGCTCACGGATAGCGCGCTCCATGCGGAGCAGACCGACGCGGTACTGGTTTTCCATCAATTCGCCAACAGAGCGAACACGACGGTTACCTAGGTTGTCAATGTCGTCGATTTGACCCCGGCCATCCTTAAGATCGCACATGATCTTGATCGTACGTAGAATGTCTTCTTTGCGCAGAACACGCAGTGTGTCAGGCGTTTCGACATCCAAGCGCATATTCATCTTTACACGACCGACGGACGAAAGATCGTAGCGGTCAGATGCAAAGAAGAGACCATGGAACATGGCTTCCGCCGTTTCCTTGGTTGGTGGCTCACCGGGGCGCATAACGCGATAGATATCAATCAGCGCTTCGTCACGGCTTGTGTTCTTATCAACAGCGAGTGTGTTGCGGATCCAAGGACCGTGTGAGTTGTCAACAGCCAGCGTAGGAAGTTCCGTGATGCCCAACTCTTCCAGAGCGGCCAGACGGTCTTCTGTCAGTTCGTCGCCAGCTTCACCGTAAATTTCACCGGTGTTTTCGTTAACCAAGTCATACGCCAAGAAACGTCCGAGAACGTCCAGACGGCCAACTTGAACAACACGGGTCTTTTCGGCGATTTTGCGGACCATGCGGCCCGTTAGCTTGGCGTCAGCTTCTGCGACGACTTCGCCTGTATCGGCATCAACCAGCGGGCTTAACAGCTTAAGGCCACGGAAAGCGTCAGGCTCGAACGGGCGCGCCCATGAATCACCCTGACGAGTGAACGGGACCATGCCGTAGAAATACGCAAGAATTTCATCTTGATCCATGCCCGAAACATCGAGCGAATCAACATCGCCACCCTCGGCTTCTTTCGCATTACGCTGAGCGATATAATTCTCGCCAGCGAGAGCATAGAGAAGCGTCGTAACGGGGAGCTTACGCTTACGATCGATACGCACATAAATCAGATCTTTGGCATCGAATTCAAAATCGAGCCAAGAACCGCGGTAAGGAATTACGCGCGCGGCAAAAAGATATTTGCCGGAAGAATGCGTCTTACCCTTATCGTGATCAAAGAACACGCCAGGGCTACGATGCATCTGGGAAACGATAACGCGTTCTGTACCATTGATGATAAAGGTACCGTTATCGGTCATGAGCGGCATATCGCCCATGTAAACTGGCTGCTCTTTCAAATCGTGAATAGAGCGAGACCCTGTATCTTCATCGATATCCCACGTCGTGAGACGGAGGATAACCTTCAGCGGGGCAGCATAAGTCAGGCCACGCTGGATACATTCTTCAACGTCGTATTTCGGCTCTTCGAATTCGTAGGAAACGAAATCCAGACGGCCACGGCCCGCAAAATCGTTGATCGGGAAGACCGAACGGAACACTTCTTGAAGCCCGGCCTCTTGCCGCGCATCAGGACTCACGTTCATCTGCAAGAACGCTTCATACGAAGCGCGCTGCACATCGATCAGATTGGGCATCGGCGCGATTTCGGGGATACGCCCGAAACTTTTGCGGATCCTCTTGCGTCCCGTGAACGATTTGGCGATCGCGTTCATCTATAATTGCCCTCTGCACCAGACCTTCGGGGCGCCCGGATGGAAGTCAGGAAAACCCCCTTCCCTGACGGGCGACCGGAACGACCGGACCATTCTGGTTATTCATAACGTGGCGAGTCGCGCACTATACGCGAATATTTCGCCAACGGCAAATCGGGCGGGAACCGCATGCGATTCCCGCCCCGTCCGTCTGCTTTCGCAGAAATCGCTCCTTCAGATGAAGAAGCAATCCGGTCAAGTTAATTACTTAACTTCAACCTTTGCGCCGGCTTCTTCAAGAGCCTTCTTGATCTTCTCGGCTTCGTCCTTAGACACGCCTTCCTTAATGGTCTTTGGTGCGCCTTCGACCAGATCCTTAGCTTCCTTCAGGCCCAGACCTGTGATGCCACGGATTTCCTTAATGACGTTGATCTTCTTGTCGCCAGCAGCAGCAAGAACAACATCAAACTCTGTCTTTTCTTCGACAGCAGCTGCAGCAGCAGCTGGAGCAGCAGCTGCTGCAACCGGAGCAGCTGCAGAAACGCCCCACTTCTCTTCGAGAAGCTTTGAAAGTTCAGCAGCTTCGAGAACGGTCAGAGCTGACAGCTCTTCAACAATCTTTGCCAGATCGGCCATGGTCATCTTCCTGTGTAATGCACTAGTGTCGTATTAAAGGATTTACGCCGCAGCGTAGATCCAACTCTTAGGCGGCTTCCGTGTCGCCGGTCTCGGCATAGGCGCCAAGAACGCGAGCAAGCTGGCCTGCCGGAGCCTGAGTGATACCTGCGATACGCGTAGCTGGGGTCTGAATCATACCCACAAGCTTTGCACGCAGCTCATCAAGCGACGGCAGTTCGGCGAGAGCCTTGACCCCATCGACGTCAAGCGTCTGGGAGCCAAGTGAACCACCGAGCACAACCAACTTTTCGTTCTTCTTGGCGAACTCGACGATAACCTTAGCCACTGCTACTGGATCTTCCGACCACGCAAGCGCGGTTGGGCCCTTCAGCAGGGGTACGATACCATCGAATTGGGTCCCATCCAGAGCGCGGCTGGCCAGCCGGTTCTTCGCAACCTTGTATGTCGCTCCTGCAGCCCGAATCTGGCGACGCAGCTCCGTCACATCAGCAACCGTCAAACCCTTATTTTGGGTGACGACTACCATTGACGTGCTTGCGAACACCTCGGCGAGGAACGAGACAAAGGCCCGTTTATCCGTGCGGTCCAAAACCAGTCTCCTCGTCAGTCTGATCGAAATCAGACCCGGTTACCCATGAAGCAGCCCCGCCCTGAAGCAAAACTACTCCGCTCGCCTGTCCACAGCAAAGAGCGTCACGAGTGCATTGCAGATAAAACTACAATAAGACACTGACGCCCTGTCTGACGCTCGCGGCTTTTCAGCCCTTAAAACATCCAATGACGTTACGCGCGATCTTGGACAGGTTGGGAAGCAAAGCCGAAGCCTGCCCCCTACGCCACCATATTTGCATATGGTGTCATTCTGAGTCGGGAGAGTTACCCCTCCCGACAAACACAGGCGCTAATTACGCCTGGAAGCTTGAAACGTCAACGCGGACGCCTGGACCCATTGTAGAAGACAGACCTGCCTTCTTCAAATATGTGCCCTTCGCGCCTGATGGACGAGCCTTTTGAACTGCGTCAACCAGTGCATTGATGTTTTCAACGAGCTTAGCTTCGTCGAAAGATGCCTTACCTACGCCAGCGTGGATGATACCAGCCTTTTCTGCGCGGTATTCAACCTGACCAGACTTAGCTGCCGTGATCGCACCCTTAACATCCATTGTAACCGTACCCAAGCGTGGGTTTGGCATCAGGCCACGTGGACCAAGGATCTTACCGAGGCGACCAACCAGAGCCATCATGTCAGGCGTTGCAATGCAGCGGTCGAAAGCGATTTCGCCAGCTTGGATCTTTTCAGCCAAGTCTTCCGCACCAACAACTTCTGCGCCTGCAGCCAGAGCTTCTTCAGCCTTGGCGCCACGCGCAAAGACACCAACGCGAAGCGTCTTGCCTGTGCCGTGTGGCAGAGAAATCAGGCCACGAACCATTTGGTCAGCGTGACGTGGGTCAATACCGAGGTTCAAGGAAACTTCGATCGTTTCGTCGAACTTCGCCTTTGCATTGCTCTTAACCAGAGCAACTGCTTCGGAGAGTGTGTATGGCTTGTTGCGCTCAACCGTAGCTTGAGCAGCCGTCAGACGTTTGTTCTTCGCCATGATATCAGCCCTCTACCACATCGAGACCGATTGACTTAGCAGAACCCGCAAGCATGCGAACTGCGCCGTCGATATCGTTTGCGTTCATGTCCTTGAACTTCGTCTCAGCGATTTCACGCAGCTGAGCCGTCGTTACGGAACCAACGGAAGCAACCTTACCAACCGTCTGGCTGCCCTTTGAAATTTTTGCAGCTTTCAAAAGGAAGTAGGTGTTTGGTGGCGTCTTCGTGATGAAGCTGAACGTACGGTCTGCAAATGCGGTGATAACCACCGGAATTGGCATACCTGGCTCAAGGCCTTGTGTCTTCGCGTTGAACTCTTTGCAGAACTGCATGATGTTCAGACCGCGCTGACCCAGTGCCGGACCTACCGGTGGTGACGGATTAGCTTTACCCGCCGGGATCTGCAGCTTGATGTAGCCAACAACTTTTTTGGCCATATCCGGGACTCCCCTAATATTGCGTTCCCGAACCGCGGTTGAACGGAGTCGCTGTAAGCAACTCCTCCCGCGTTCGAATTGAGGGGGTCCCCTAGACTAAAAACCTCTAGTGGGTCAAGCCCCTAAGATCATTCTGTTGGGTACTTTCATTGTTATCTACACCGCCCACAGCTTTAGGTGTCCGCAGATTATTGTACTGCAACACACCAAATGGGTTAATTTGATCTGTCTTAGGCAACGAATCTGCATTCCAGCCGCCCCCTAAAGCCCGCATCAAACGCACGCTGGCTTGGACCTGTGCCGTCTGCACACGCACAAGCGACAAACGCGCCTGTAAAGCATCCTGCTGCGCTACGAGGGCATCTAAGTAATTTGATAACCCCCCGGTGTAGAGAGACATGGTCATGTGCTGGGTTCGCAAAGCCGCATCTACCGCCTTGCTTTGCTGCTCCTGCGAGGTGCGGTATTGAACTGTTTGCGTCAGCCCATTTTCAACATCGCCAAAGGCCGACAAAACAGTTGACCGGTATTCATCAACCGACTGCCTGTACTGGGACCATGAACGCTGAAGTGCAGCGCGGCGCAAACCACCTGTGAAAACTGGCTCAACCGCCTCCACTGCGATTCTCCAGAAGGCGTTAGAAATACCCCCCAGATCAAAGCCTGCATTCTCAAAACCGCCGCTCGCGCTTATGGATATATCAGGATAAAACGCTGCGCGCGAAACACCGATCGCCCGTGAAGCTGCCGCCATGCGCCGCTCTGCCGCCGCGATATCAGGCCGCCGCTGCAAAAGCGTAGACGGCACCCCCGCATTGATGGGCACCACTCCAAAATGCAGCTTCACGTCATGTACCGGCTGTATATGAAACGCAGCAGGCGCCGTATTCAGCAGCACTGCCATCGCGTTCTCAATCACTTGCCGTTCTGCGACTAAGCGTGATTGCGCCGCCATTGCAGAGTATAATTGGTTTTCAGAACGTGAAACGTCGAGGCCTGCACCAATTGCCCCTTCCTGCCGCAGACGCGTAATTTCTACGGCTGTTTGGAAGTAGCGAATTGAATCATTATAAACTTCATTCTGCGCATCAAGCCCACGCAGTGTGATGTAATCACTTGCCAGTTCTGCTTCTAAACTCAGCTTGGCCTGCGCGTAATCAGCCGCACTTGCCTGTGCAAGATTCTTTTCCATACGGGTCGAGTTTCGGATTTTACTCCAAAAATCTGGCTCCCAAGTAGCCGCTCCGCTGTACGCCTCGTTAGACTCATACTCTAACGAGGAGCCTTCACGATTATTGAACAAGCGCCCGAGCGAACCCTTATTGTCACTCATGTGACCGGCGCCAGCGAGTTGAGGGTACAATCTGCTCTCGGCTTCTCGTGCCATGTCACGAGCCTGCGTAAAAGATTCCGCCGCTGCCTGAAGGTCAGGGTTAACCTTTAGTAGCCGCGCTTCAAGATCATCTAAAATCGGATCTCGCAGGACAGACCACCAATCCCCCGGCAGTACGTCATCCGCTGGGTGAGCATCCACCATGATCCCCTTCCCCTGCCAACCATTTGGGTAAAGGAACGTCTGCGGATGGTACTCCGGCGCTAAATCACATGCACTAAGCCCAAGCGACATTGAGACTACTAACGCCAGCCCTCTAATGCCGAACTTACGGCGCCTGAAGCGCTCATAATGTATTTTGTGCATTATCGGCTACTCGCTTCCGCTGGATTTGCGTCATGCTCGCGCTCCGCACGATGATCTTCCTCAATTTGCGCTTTTGTTGGTGCGTTATACCCCGGTGTGGATTGCACGACGCGTACGGTATCCCCCTCCAGCATATCTGCCGTAGGGTTTGCTACAATTTGGTCTTGTGCCGAAACGCCGCTCAGAACCTGCACCGTTGTCCCAAAATTGGTGCCGACTTTAATATTTTGAAGGTGCACATGATTGCCTACAACCTTGGCAACCTGCATGCCTTGCGCACGGAACAACAACGCGCTCTCCGGCAGAATAAGAATGTTAGGGTCGCCCGGAGCTGTAATATGAGCTGTAGCGTAGGAGTTAGGCCATAGTAGGTTTTCGTCGTTACCAATACTTAGTTCTGTTGTTACAGTACGGGTCGCCGCGTTGAACGCATTAGCCGACGCAAGGAACGTGGCTAAAAATTTACGTCCCGGATATTGTGGCACCGTCAACTGCGCCGTGATTTTAGGTGAAATGACGCTCGCGAAATCCTGCGGCACTGAAACGAAAACACGCATACGGTGTGTATCCGCCACGGAGAACAACTCTGAGGCTGCGCCCCTTGAATTGACGTTCCCGCCCCCGGCATTCACATAATCACCCACGTTCACCAAACGCGAGGTTACGATGCCATCAAACGGCGCTACAATCCGCTTAAAATCTTCCAAAGCTTGGAAGCGGTCAACGTCATGTTCTGCGGCTTCCAACTCAGCCTTTTGCGCCGCTGCATTAGCCGCCTGAACGTCCACTTCCTGCCTAGAAACAGCCTGTGTATTTTTCAGAGCTGTCCAACGGTTCGTGGTGATGACGGCCAGCTTATAGCGCGCAAGAACAACGTTATAATGCGCTTTTGCAGCTGCGTACTGAGCATCAATACTTGGCGTATTAATCTCGGCCAGAAGGTCACCCTGTTTTACGTGGGCACCATAATCTTTGTACCACATTTTCACGTAGCCAGAGACCTGAGCGTAGATCGGCGCCTCGTACCAAGCTGCTAAGTTGGCAGGAAGATCAACCTCACGCGTTTTTGGCCCAGGCTCCGGCGAAATGAGCGATACAGGCGGGGCCGAAACCTCCTCTGTAACCCGCGCAACGCGCGCGTGGTCTGCCAAGCGTTCAACGATACCCCATACTGCGAGCAGAATAGCGATCAGCACCACAATAATGAGGATGAATTTTCCTCGTGGCCCAAACACACCCGAGCCTTGTTGCGTAGACTGGTTCACGCGCGGTCTCCTTCCGGCTCGGTTGGCCGTTTATAATGTAGCAAAGCAAAAACACATGGAACGAAGAGTAATGTTGCAACCGTCGCCACAAGCAATCCACCGATAACCGCCTTACCCAGCGGCGCATTGTCTGAATTGCTGATGGACATCGGTATCATACCGATCATCATGGCAAGAGCGGTCATCATGACTGGGCGAATACGCTCATAACCGGCCTCGAGAGCTGCCTTGAGCGGGTCGCCGTGCTTATCCAGCTGCTCACGCGCAAAGGCGACAACCAAGATCGCGTTCGCCGTGGCCGTACCCATGCACATAATGGCCCCGGTCAATGCCGGCACGGACAAAGCCGTATGGGTTAGGAACAGCGCCCAAGCAATACCACCCAACGCACCCGGCAGAGCGGTAATGATAACAAACGGGTCTAGCCATGACTGAAAGTTAACCACTATGATGAGGTAAACGAGAGCGATCGAAAGGGCCAACCCGGTGAGAAGCTGCACATAGGCATCGTTCATGGTTACCGCCTGCCCGCGCACTGCCATCGTGGCGCCGTGCGGCAAGTGATGCCGTGCTTCATCAACCACCCGGTTAACATCGCGCGACAATGTACCCAAATCCACACCTTCAGGTGCGGCATAAATGTCGACCACGGGCATGATGTTGTAGTGCGACACTTCAGCCGGAGTACCGGACTGAACAATATCCGTCAGCGCCCCAAGCAGCTGAGGATTTTGGTTGAGTGGGTTGTTGTCACCCTTATCAATGGGAACAATTTCTAGATCGTTCAGCGTCTGCAGGTAATTAGCAGGCGTCTGAACGTCGATCAGCTGTGATGTACCTTGCGAGTTAAGGTAGTACGTTTGCCCCACCTGCGCACTGCCCGACAACGTGACGAGGGCGTTCAAAGCAACGTCACGCTGGGTGATGCCCGTACCCAATGCATAACTACGGCGGTTGTTTACAAGCAGAGTTGGCTGCGTCATCGGCTCTTGCACCGATACATCCGTAATACCGGGGATATGCCGTAGCTTCTGTGCGACTTCCGTAGCGAAGGTAAAATTTTTCTGGAGATCACGACCTACGATCTGCACATCGATAGGGGATGGCAATCCAAAGTTAAGAATCTTCGCGGTCAGATCACCTGGCTGGAACGTAAAGATCGTCCCGGGGAACGCATCGCTCAGCCCACGGCGCAGTGTCTGCCGGTACTCCGAAATTGGGCTTTCACCGTTCCGGAGCTGGACCGTAATGTCGCAATCCTGCGCCCCTGTTGTCGGTGATGGAACCATGGCCTGATTCAACTGACTGAAAGGCAGGCCACAATTGTTAACAACGTTAACAATTTCCCCTGGCAACAAGCGATGCATTTTCTGCTCGACCAAGCCCGCAATTTTACCAGTTTCCTCAATACGCGTACCGACTGGCGCACGCATGTGCATCTGGATGGTTCCGGACTTGATCTCAGGGAAGAAATCTTGACCCACAAAGAACAGTAATCCGAGCGATGCAATTGCAGCCAGTAAGAACAGGCTGACAAACCGTCCACGAATACGAATTAAGCCGGCAAGAACATCTTGGTACGCATTCCGGAAAGCCATGAAGCGGCGTTCGAAACCGCGCTGGAAACGCCCAAAAATACCAGGCCTGCGGTGGGCATGTGCTGGATCACGGTGTGCTGCCACCTGCGCGGGTAGAAGCCAGTTTGCCATGGTTGGCACTAGGGTCCGCGACAAAATGAACGACGCGATCATAGCGAAGATAATTGCTTCTGCCATCGGCATAAACAACCAGCCCGAGATCCCTGTCAGTTCAAAGAGCGGAAGCCACACAATACAAATGCACGTCGTTGAAACGAAGGTCGGGATAACGATCTGGTTTGCCGCGTCAATGATCGCGTCTTCCAGTTCCTTGCCTGTTTCCAAATGGGCGTCGATATTCTCGATCATAACCGTGGCATCGTCGACCAAGATACCAACAGCCAGCGCTAGACCGCCCAAAGTCATCACGTTAATGGACTGCCCCGCTATGCTCAGACCAATGATAGAACATAGCATCGCAAGCGGGATAGAAGTCGCGACGATGACAGTTGAGCGCCATGACCCCAAGAACAGCAAAACCGTCAAGCTGGTCAAAATAGCGGCAGTGACCATTTCCCGCAGAACGTCAAAAACAGAATCTTTAACGAAGCCCGAAGCATCTGTGAGGATGTTCATGGTCGTGCCCGCAGGGAGCGTAGAGATCACCTGTGGGAGCAGCTTTTTAACACCGCTTACGACAGACAATGTCGATGCATCGCCACTTTTCAGAATGACGATCAGAACCGCTTGATGACCCTTGACCAAGACAGCGTTGATCTGCGGTGGCCCCCCGCGATGGACCCAAGCCACGTCTCTCAAATAGATAACGGAATTACCAACCTGCTTGATTGGCATCCGGTTAAAACTGGAGAGATCGATTGGCGCTGAGTTCGTTTTAACCATCCAGTCGAAGCCACCAACTTTTTGGTCACCTGCTGGAAGAACGATATTTTGTCGGTTCAGCGCGTTCGCGACGTCTTCCGGAGATAGACGATGCGCAAGGAGCTTAACCGGGTCGATATCGACCATGATATCGGGCGCTAAACCGCCATAAGGGTTTGGAATAGCTGCCCCCGGAACGGAAACCAACTCTGGCCGGATGAGGTTCGAGGCCATGTTGTAAATTTCCGAGCCAGACATGCTCGAATTATTAACCTGCAGGGTCAAAACAGGCACCGAGGACGCATCCAACGCCAGAATAAGCGGAGGCGTAGCACCCGTTGGCATCTGCTTGATGACTGTCTGAGACACAGACGTAATCTGCGTCTGTGCTACAGCTGTATCTGTTCCGGGCTGGAAGAATACGCGTACAATACCACGACCGTAATATGAGGAGCTTTCAATATGCTCTACGTTACTAACAGTCGCCGTCAGGGCACGTTCGTAATAATAGACCATACGCCCGGACATATCTTCCGGCATAAGACCGGTATAAGACCAGACAACAGCAACGATCGGAATCTTGATGGAGGGAAAAACGTCCGTCGGCGTAGCAATGATTGCTTTCACGCCAAAGATCAAAATCATGATCGATAAGACGACAAAAGTATAAGGCCGCTTCAGCGCGGTAACGACAATCGCGTTCATGCAGCATTAATCTCCCGCACGCTCGATAGGGGGCGCTGCCCACCTCTTCGAGCTATGATAAATATCTTATCTTTCATGATCCGTCTCAACGGGCTCTCCTTCATAAGCCCCTTCAGACATATCGAATGCATCAGCCGCTACAAGCAAAATTGAATTTAGTTCTCTGCTAAATGGCCTATTTCACGTAAAAATCATGTTACTCACGCATTATTTTCTACTGGTGCATCCGTCCTTGCTTGAAAACTCATAGTAAAAACTGAACCCGGCAATACATTGCCTTTTCTATTGGCCGAGATGCTTAGAGTCGCCCCGTGCAAATCCAAAATGGCGGAAACCAGACTTAAACCAAGACCACTACCGGGAATATGTCGACTTTTATCTGAGCGATAGAACCGCCCCATTACCGCACCACGTTCGTGCTCCGGTATACCGATCCCCGTATCTGTAACCTGTACAATAATTGTCTCGTCGTCTTTACGGTCTACTCGCAGTCCGACCTCCCCACCTTCGGGGGTAAATTTAATTGCGTTATCTACAAGATTAGCCAGCACTTCGCTTAAAAGATCTGCATCTCCGTACAATAATGCCTTCGAGGTTAAGCCTTCTTGGCGCAAGGTAATGCCTTGCGTTTCTGCTATCGGCTCGTACAAATCGATAATGCCAGCCGCGACATCGGCCAGATCTGTTACAGCAAAGCCCGCACGCCTGCGGCCATTTTCCAACTCACCAATGCGCAGCAGAGCCGTGATGATAGAAAAACACTGATCCAAATCCTGCGTCGCGCGCTGCACAACGGCATTTAAATGCTCTACATCTTCCGATCCGGAAACCCGCTCTAGGGATGCACGGACCCGTGCCAGCGGTGTTCTCAAATCATGTGCAATGTCATTTCCGACGTCGCGAATTTCATCAAGCAAATGCTCTAACCGATCCAACATGCGGTTGACCGCACTCGCCAAGCGCTCAATGTCGTCACGTTCTCGCCCAACCGGCAACCGTTCCTGCAAGTCTCCACCCATAATGCGCACGATAGCCTCGCGCATTTCTTTGACGCGGGCCAGCGCACGGTGACTGAGGAAAACACCCGCAAGCAAGGCAAATAAGACAATAGGAACAACCGACATCAGAGCCGAGCGCTTGGTAATGTAGCGCAACTCATCGGCCATGTGCATTGAACGCGCGAGAACCAGAATACGGCCGGTCGGGTGTCCTTGCAGGTCAGGAACCTCGACGGCCAAAAAGCGCATTTCAAAAGGACGGTCTTTTTGTGGAACCACCCACAAACGCTGGGCTTCGCTCGATACCTGCAAACCTTCCGGCCAAGCGTGGATATCCCCGACGATAGGATTTCGCATTTGGTCGAACAAAGCTGCGCCGTTGAGGATAACCCTCAAATCGGTCTTCGTCCTATCGCGAACAGCGGATTCAAGCTCCTGCGGTGTTTCGCGAACCAGCATGTCCGCCTCACGGCGCAGAAAGTCGGTTGAGCGGGCGCGCTCGTAATTCGCCATCTGTCCGTAGACAAGCATGAACTGTATTGAGACGCCCGCAATAATCGCGACGACAAACGCCAGCGTCAGCCGGAACGTTGCCGTCCGAAAAATATCAGTTTGGAACACGCAAGCTAAATCCGGCTCCTCGAATGCTCTGAATAAGCGGGGCTTCGCCAGCTATATCAATCTTGCGGCGCAACTTACCGATATGCACATCCACCAGATTGGTTTGCGGCACGAAACGATAATTCCATACATCCTCCAATAGCATGGTGCGCGTCAGCACCGCGCCAGGACGACGCATCATGTATTCAAGCAAACGGAATTCACGCGGGAGGAGATCAACCTCGCGCCCCTCACGAAACACCTTGCGCTCAATCAGGTCCATCTCAAGCGGACCAACACGCAGGACTGTCTCACGGCTATCCGTTGGGCGGCGCAACAGCGCTTCCAGTCGTGCAGCCAATTCTTCCATTGCGAAAGGCTTAGTTAGGTAGTCATCGCCACCTGCCTTTAAGCCATTCACCCTATCATCAACCGCCGATAGAGCTGACAGAACCAGAACCGGCGTCATAATCTGTTCACGACGCAGGCGTTCAATCACGCTCAGGCCATCCAGTTCGGGCAGCATCCGGTCCACGACCATAAGGTCATACCGGCGTGAGATGGCTTCATCCACACCTTCAAGCCCGGTACTGGCCCGCGTGACGCCGTAGCCGCGCGCTTCCAACTCCGCGACAACTTCGGTCGCGATACTATCGTCGTCCTCGATCAGCAGCAGGCGGATCGCAGGCTCGGACTGGCGGAGTACCGCCTCATGACTTTCAGCAGACATCAACATACCTCCCCACATGAGCCTTAACGCGCTGAGTTCCCATTAAAAACGGGCTTAAGCTTCAACATCTGAGACATCCGCTTCGTCCAAAGCGCGTAGTTTGCGCCCTAAAACCCGCGTACGACGCCGTGCTTCCTCAATCGTACTGCCCATCGTTCCAGCATTACGCTGCAACTTTTCCAACACTTCGTCCATACGCAACATTTCTTGCCGCGTTGTACCCAAAAGAGACGCGATTGTTTCAGTGCGCTCTTCTAAAGCCAGCGTAACGTATCCTAAATGTACAGTTCTCAGCATTGCTGGCAAGAGAGACGGCCCCATAATTAGCACTCGATACAATCGGCCTATTTCATCAATAAGCCCCGGCACCCGTGCAATCTCAGTATACAATCCATCCGTTGGCAAATACAGGACCGCGAACTCTACCGTAACGGGCGGTCGAATGTATTTCGCTGCAATTTTTCGTGCTTCCGCCTTAATAACCGCTTCCAACTCACGGCGCGCACTTTTTTCACCGGCTTGGTCGGATGTTTCGGCAGCGTTCAACAAACGCTCATACGCTTCAGTCGGAAACTTGCTGTCAATCGCGAGATAGGGGGCAGTCTCTCCCCTAACAGGCATTCGCACCGCGAATTCGACGCTTTCCAATCCTTCACCGACACGAAAATTAGTCTCGTAACTGCCTGCGGGGAGAACGTCGTCGAGCAAGGCTCTACACTGCGCTTCCCCCCAACCGCCTCGTGCTTTTACGTTTGAAAATAAACGCTTCAAATCCCCAATCTGGGCCGTGACTGTTGTTACCTCGCCCAAGGCTTTTTGCATTAAGCCAAACTGTTCCACGACACGCTGGAAACTGGTTTGCATTTGTTTTTCAACCGCACCGTGCAACTGCTCGTTTACTGCCATACGTATGCGTTCTATTTGCCGCGCCTGACCCTCAGCCATATTATGCAGCGCCTCGGAAAGCAGTAGGCGGCCCTCCGCCTGATCCTGCCCCAAGCGCTGCGTTAACGTACTCAAACGCTCAGTCGTATCCAAACGGAGCGTATCCAGACGGCCGGATAAAACGCGTTCAATTTCAGCTAAATGTTGGCGATGATATTCCGCATCGCGGGCCCGCTCATCGGCTTCACGATCAAAAAGGACCGAGAGATCCTGCTTTGCATTTCTCTGAAGAAAAACAATCGCCATTAAGACAAGGGAAAAGCAGGTAACAATCCATGGAAATAACATGGAAAACATAATGGATACTTTACTCATATGGCGGGCTGTTTCTAGCCCGCCACATTAGAGTAAGTCGCTAGGAAGGCAAATGCCCAGCTTACGGCTGGTGAACATTTCCATAACTTGCCGCGCCAATGCCAGGGCACGAGCATGGCGTTGCCAAAGGCACTTTCGTCGGCAGCTTACAGCTATAGATACCTGCCTTACAGCTATAACCATAGCCCGCGACTGGCGCGCTAGGGTCGACTGGCCCTGATGCCGCATTACCGACGCATGCACCAAGTCCAAGCAGGGGAGTAACCATAAGCGTTGCAACTGCAACACGCTTTAAGGAACGGAACATTACCATCTCCTGTGAAGTTCAATGGATCTACCCAACAAACCGACATGGCAATCTTATGGCATAAGAGCCAGGTTGCTTTATGCGCCCTGCTTCCGCGCAATGGCACCGCGCCCCGCAGCAGCGCCACTGGACCAAGCCCACTGGAAATTATGCCCACCTAGCCAGCCAGTTACGTCAACGGCTTCACCAACAGCAAACAAACCAGGCACTTTCCGGGCTTCCATGGTTTGCGAAGACAAGTGCTTGGTGTCGATACCACCGCGCATGACTTCGGCCTTGGCGTATCCTTCAGTGCCTGATGGTATGACGCGCCACTGCTCCACACGTTCCGCAAGCGCCTTCAAAATCCGATCTGGAACGTTCGCCAATTCTGTCTGCATAGCCTGGGCAGGAAAGTCTTCGACAATGGAGCGCGCCAGACGCGTAGGTAGAAATTCTAGTAGTGTAGGCGGTTTTGCCCTTGGCCGCGCAACTTTTAATGCCTGAAAATCAGCCAAAACATTACGTCCAGGTGCCAAATTGAACGTTACTGCCGCACCACGATCCCAATATGATGAAATTTGCAGCACCGCTGGCCCAGATATCCCTCTATGCGTGAAAACCAAACCGTCCTCGAAGCGAATTCCCTTCCGGCTGGTATGTGCGCTTTGGGCTGAAGAGATTACCGGCAATGATACGCCGGCCAAGTCAGCGTCATTGCCTTCTAAGCATAATGGCACCAATGCGGGCTCTGTCGCCACCATTGAAAGACCAAAGCTTTTCGCAAGGCGCAAAGAAAGATCGCTGGCACCAAGTTTAGGAATGGAAAGACCACCCGTTGCCAACACAACAGACTGAGCCTGTACTATACCCGCTGATGTAGTGACACGAAACGCTGTATCGTCTCGTTCAACGTTATCTATCTTAACGGTGAAACCAAACTCTACATGGGCTGCCTCTGCCTCTTGCATGAGCATTTCCACGATCTGGCGCGCAGAGCCGTCGCAAAAGAGCTGGCCACGCGCTTTTTCATGCCAAGCAATTCTGTGCCGATCGACCATCGCCAAAAAGTCTTTTGCCGTAAAGCAGGCCAAAGCAGAACGTGCAAAATGCTTGTTGTTTGACAGGAAGCATTCTGGCTTCGTTTCGAGGTGCGTGAAGTTGCAACGCCCTCCCCCTGAAATCAGAATTTTCCGTCCCGGTTCCACACTATGGTCGAGTACGAGAACTCTTAAACCGCCACGGCCGGCAACGGCTGCGGCCATAAGCCCCGCAGCGCCAGCACCCAGAACGACCAAATCATACTGGGAAGAATTATGGTGTACCAAAGAAATCAAAAATCCAAGTTAGCGTAGTGAGCAGGCGGCATGATGCCACTCATACGGTCCGAGAGGAGGCCGCGGAAGCACGGGCGAGATTTTACACGCGCGTACCATTCCTTAGCCGCGGGCGCTTTGGCCCAAGTGATATCCCCAATAAAGTCGAGAGACGACAAATGCGCGGCGGCTGCAAAATCAGCAATACTGATGGTGTTTCCAGCAAGCCATGAACGCGTTTCAGCAAGCCAGCTAATATAGTCGAGGTGGAAACGCAGGCAGCCATACCCCGCACGCAAGGCATTACCATCAGGATGCCCACGACCATGCAGCCGCTTATCTACCTTCTCGCCCAACAGGTTTTGCGTCACTTCGGACGCGAAACGTGTTTCAAACCAATCGAGTAAACGGCGCACTTCTACCCGCTCAGCCAAGGTCCTGCCCATAAGGGGAACATCTGGATACGCTTCGTCCAGATACTCACAAATGACACGACCACCCGGAATGGCAAGACCATTCTCTTCAACCAATACCGGCACTTCTCCCGCCGGATTCAGATTGAGAAAATCCTCGCGCTGTTCCCATACCCGCTCAATAGCAAGGTCAAAAGGCAGACGCTTCTCGCTCAGGGCAAGACGAACAAGCCGGCATTGCGGCGACAGTGGAAGGTGATGCAGAGTACGCATATGTCTTTACTAGACCACTTCCGGTTAAGAGGAAATCATTGTGTTCCCTCTTATAAACATAACCTGCATCTGGCAGTGTCAAGAAACGACAATTTTTTACTCCGCTAATCAGGTGCACAATCAAGCGATGTCTCATCCTCAGCCTTCCTCGCAGCAAACCGAAACCGCACCAGCCCTCCGAATCCGCGCACGGGGCCGCTCTTTTCTAGCGTTAGTACTCTCCCCTGAGGCTCCACTTACAGACTGGCTGAATGGCCTCGACCACCAAATCGCGCGCTCGGGCAGTCTGTTTAGCGGCAAGCCAATCATTCTTGATTTGGACCTACTCGCAGAAGACACACCCGATCTGGACGGTTTCCAAAGCGCTCTAGTTGCCCGAGGCTTAAGAATTGTCGGCATTGAAGGCGGTGACAGAAGCTGGCCAGCCGTAGCACAATGGGATTGGCCCGCCCCCCTTGATGGAGGGAAAGCAGCCGGCCCGGTGGAGTTACCTGATGCCTCAGTCGATAGCGCGCCTCACCAGGCATCTCCTCCCCTCCCAGGCAAAACACTGATTGTCGATGAGACCGTTCGGTCCGGGCAGCGGATCCAAAATCTGGAAGGGGATGTTGTTATTCTAGGGTCAGTTTCATCTGGCGCAGAAATTGTCTCTGCAGGTTCAATCCATGTTTATGGCGCTTTACGTGGACGAGCCATTGCAGGCATTACGGAGCATTCAGGCGCACGTATTTTTGCTCAGAAAATGGAAGCAGAATTACTCGCTATTGATGGCTTCTATACAACCGCGGACGAATTAGAGGCATCTTCCTTTGGAAACGCCGCACAGGCTCTGTTAATAAACGATCAAATTACCCTGCGCGCTCTATAAATCCTCAAAAGAGCCATTTTCCGGTGTTGCCGTATCTCTGTAAAGTTTCATAGTATATGCGGTACGTTTTATAGCCCAGAGACGATGTCCTCATCGTTGTTTTGAAAAAGCTGGAGTATTCATGGCCAAGGTTCTGGTTGTCACCTCAGGCAAAGGCGGGGTCGGCAAAACAACTTCGACCGCAGCTTTGGGGGCCGCCCTCGCACGCAGCGGACAAAATGTTGTCGTTGTCGACTTTGACGTCGGGCTTCGTAACCTTGACCTTGTGATGGGGGCAGAACGACGAGTTGTGTTTGACCTGATCAACGTCGTGCAAGGCGATGCGCGCCTAGCGCAAGCTCTGATCCGTGACAAACGCTGTGAAACTCTCTCCATACTGCCAGCTTCTCAAACCCGCGACAAAGACGCCCTTACCTCCGAAGGTGTCGCGAAGGTCATTGACGAACTCCGCGAAAAATTCGACTGGATTATTTGCGACAGCCCTGCTGGCATTGAGCGTGGCGCACAACTCGCCATGTACCATGCAGATGCAGCGGTCATCGTAACAAACCCGGAAGTTAGCTCAGTCCGTGATTCTGACCGCATTATCGGCTTGCTAGACAGCAAGACGGCACGGGCGGAACGTGGCGAAAAAATCGACAAACACCTGCTTTTAACGCGCTACGACCCTGCACGTGCCGCCAGAAAAGAAATGCTAAGCGTTGAAGACGTGCTGGAAATTCTTTCCATTCCGCTCGTCGGCATCGTTCCTGAAAGCGAAGATGTTCTAAAAGCATCCAATATCGGATCGCCCGTAACGCTCGCTTCACCCGATAGTTTGCCCGCACGCGCATACCAAGAAGCGGCCCGCCGCCTTACCGGTGAAGAACTGGAAGTCTCTGTCCCAATCGAGAAGCGCGGGCTCTTTGAATGGCTGTTCAAACGGAGGGGAGCATGAGTTTTCTCACAAGCCTACTAACCCGCCGCCCCAAATCAACGAGTGCGGTCGCAAAAGACCGCCTTCAAATTCTCCTTGCGCATGAACGTGGAGGAGACGGCGAAGGTGAATCTGACCTGATCAAGCAACTTCACAAAGAAATTCTGGAAGTTATAAGCCGCCACGTCGCTGTTGATCAGGAAAAAGTACAGGTCAAAGTTGATCGCGGAAATTCCGTTTCAATGCTCGAAATTGACATTGAGGTACCGCAAGACGGGAAACTAAAGAAAGTTTTCTGAGCTTTTACACCTGTCTGGACACTTAACGCGGAGATATTAAATGAGTGGTTTTCTCGGGAATCTTCTAAATCAAGCCGCTGGCGCTCTCGGCGGGCAGCTTGCCGACAAGTTTGGCGGCCAAATTGGTGACATGCTCAAAGGCCAAGGCCTAAACATGCTGCTGTCTCAAGCTCGCAATGCCGGCTTAGAAGAAAAAATCCAATCCTGGATCGGGTCAGGCGAAAACCTGCCTATCTCTACAGACGAACTGCGCAACCTTCTTACCGACACCCAGATCCAAGCGATTGTATCCAAAACTGGCTTGCCCGCAGAAACAATCCTGCCTGCTCTTGCCCAGTTGTTGCCTGCAGCCGTTGATAAGCACACTGACGAAGGCCAGTCAGAAAACGCTTAAATATTTAGCGCCGAAATTTACGTTGTTTGGGCTGATCCTCACACCGAGGGTCAGCCTTTTTTGTCCCCGCGGTTTGACAATGTTCAAAAGCAAATCTAAACCGTTTCGAGATAATAATGTCATAGTTTGTTATATTCTCTTTCTTTAATATACATTTTAAAAGTGTGGATTTTATAACACACATATTTATATGTTGTGTTAAGTTCCCCATGATCCATTGACGAATAAACGCTCAACCTTAATGTCCATCGCACAATAATAACGATAAATGGGCGTTGAAATGAGCTATACTGTATCCTTATCTCGCAAAAAACGGGCTGCAATCGCCAGCATGCTGCTCAGCAGCACATTACTGGCTCCCACAGCCTACGTTCACGCCCAAAACATCCCCGAAAAAACAAAAAAACACCCCTCCCCTCCAAGCACCGTCCACAAAAAGACACAACAGGCTGAGGCTCCCGGCGGCAACGAAGCTATTATCGTTACCGGTACACGCGAATTTGGAAAAAAAGCGCGGGATTCACTCTCACCTATCGACGTTGTTTCGCATCGACAAATTGCCAATACAGGGCAGCCCACACTTAGAGATGCCCTCGCCCTACTGCTGCCATCCCTTACAGTGCCCACAGCCGGCTTTGATGCAGGTGCACTGACAGATACAATTGCATTGCGCGGCCTCAATCCTAACGAAACACTTGTCCTAGTCGACGGCAAACGCCGCCATACCACTGCAAACATTTACGCTGACCCGGGCCCCACTCAAGGAGCAACACCAGTCGATATCGACATGATCCCCATGTCGATGATTGACCATGTTGAAGTCCTCCGTGACGGCGCGTCCGCTCAATATGGGTCCGACGCCATCGCAGGTGTCGTGAATATTATCCTGAAAAAACAGGCTCACGGCCTGAATATCCGCTCAAACACCGGCATTACCAGCGGCGGAGACGGCTTCCAGCAAGGCGTTTATCTCGACGGCGGCTTCCATCTTGGCAATCGGGGCTACCTCCATATTGGTGGAGATTTTGTCCATCAAGACCACGCCTACAGATCGGCCGCGGACAGCCGTACAGGTACAACCAGCAATCCAATTTTGAGCCAACCCGAGCAAACGCGCCAAAGCGTGGCTGTGACTGCCGGCTATGACCTCACTGAAAATGTCCAAGCCTATGGTTCAGCGACCTATGCACATCGCCATGCTGAATCTTACCAAAATAACCGCCTGGCCTCATCTCTCAAATCGTACCCGGCCTATGCCGCTCTGTATCCTAACGGGTACACGCCTATCATGGCGTTGGAAGAAAATGATTTTGAACTAACAGCTGGCGTAAAAGGCTTTTTTGCCGGTTGGAACTGGGACCTCTCCTCCGTATATGGCCGGGATTTTGATCGTTTTGATGCGTTAAGCACAACCAATACGGCAGTCCTGACTGCTTCTGGACGCACCCCTACAAACTTCATTAACGCTCAGGGCTACAACGATTCCCAGTGGACCAATAGCTTCGATATATCCCGCAAAATTAATCTGTCTTTCTGGCCGCACAGCATCAATATCGCAGGCGGCGCTTCTTACCGCTATGAATCCTACTCAATAGGAACTGGCTCCGCAGACAGTACTGCTGGCACCGGAGCGGATGGCATTCCCGGAACCTCGTCCTTCAATGCAGGGAATTGGAACAGAGACGTTGTGTCGGGCTATATCGATCTCGCCACGCATTTGACGAAGAAATGGCAAATCGACCTCGCCGGCCGTACAGAGCATTATACGGATGTCGGGGATGCCCAGACAGGTAAAGTAGCAACCCGCTATGACTTCACGCCTCGCTTCGCAATTCGTGGGAATATCAGCACAGGCTTCCACGCCCCAACGTTAGCACAGCAGCATTACTCGGCGCTGGCAGTGTCGCCGACAGCTGCACGCGGTCTTATCGCCGTCAATTCACCCGGTGCGCTTAGTAACGGCGCATCCGCCCTTACGCCGGAATACTCCACCAGCGCTGAGGGCGGCATTATTGCGGAACCTATTCACAAACTCCATGTGACAGTTGACGCATACCAAATCGACTTGCGGGACCGGATCCAGCCCGGCGGAAACGTCTACGGCATCAACGCCTATAATGCGCTTGTAGCGGATAATTTTCCAATTTCAGCCGATGCAAAAAATTGGCCCGCAAGCCAGCTTTCAACACATTGGTTTGCCAATGTTGCAACAACACGTACGCAAGGCTTGGACTTAACCGCAACCTACAACACCGCATTAGGCAAATATGGCCAAGTAGATTGGGACGCGGCGCTAAATCTCAACCGCACACGCCTTCGTCACCAATCAACGGCGTCAAATGGTGACCCGCTGCTAAACGCACAATATATCGCTTACATCACCACAGCTTATCCACGCTCCAAAATCATTTTTGGCGGAACTTGGCACTCTCCACAAAACCGTTGGAACGTCTCACTGCACGAAATCCGGTACGGTCAAACGACTTCGCAATTAACGTACTATTCGGGGCCGCTTGTAGGGCAAACGAATGTTTATCGCGAGTTCCAAAACGTACCTAAATGGACCACGAATGCCTCAGTTACCTTCAATATTAACCCTAATTGGAGCGCGACGATCGGTGGAAACAACATTTTCGCAGCGTATCCATCGAAAGTACCAAGCATCAACCGCTACTTGGGTGCGCCTCAATATTACATGAGCACGAACCAACTCGGCATTACAGGCGGCTATTATTATCTTGATGTTTCGGCTCGTTTTTAAAAAACGGGCTCAAAGCAAAACATCCAAACATTAAGCAAAAAAGAAACGCGCCACATCTGGCGCGTTTTTTATGCAGGCATAAGGCGAAAACTTCTTAAGCCTCTGGCCAGCCGAAAAACTTACACACAGCAATGGGGGGCTGCTGCGCTTTTGCAAAAACAAGATACTATATTTTGGTGAGTTTGCTGGGGCGAATGACGGGGATCGAACCCGCGACAACCGGTACCACAAACCGGCGCTCTACCGACTGAGCTACATCCGCCACACAGCGAGAGGGTGTATAAGAAATCTCAGGGGGTTCGTCTACCCCCCTTCCGCAGTTTTTTAGCACAAACCGCAATTTTATTTTCAAACGCCACCACTTGGTCAGGCGTAAAGAACGAGCCTTTCAAACAAGACTTCATTCCTATTCCATCCCGCGTTACACTCAAACCAGAATTGCCGCGCCGGGCCCGATATACGTCGCACCCTTTTAACCCACCCCCTAAGGCTGAACTCTCGCTTTAATCCAACAGGAACACTCTACATGAATTTTGCTCTATACAGACAACAATGGGCCCAAAACCCATTGCGCGAAGTGCTGGCTGGAATGGTCGGTACCTTCGCCTTGATCCCAGAAGTCATTGCCTTTTCATATATTGCCGGGGTTTCACCTGCGGTCTCTCTCTTTGCCTCTTTTGTTATATCTGTATCGATCGCACTATTTGGGGGACGGCCGGGCATGATCTCCGGAGCGGCAGGCTCCGTTGCTCTCGTCGCGGCCCCGCTGGTTCACCGGCATGGCGTAGATATGATGCTCGTGGCGACATTGCTGGCGGGCGCGCTGCAAATCATCTTTGGAGTGCTGCGCTTTGAATCCGTCATGCGCTTCGTTCCGGCTGAGGTACGTACGGGATTTGTAAATGCGCTCGCTATTCTCATCTTCTCGGCACAAATACCGCAAATACTCGGAGCCGGTACCGCAACTTACCTTCTGATTGGCTTGGGCCTGATCGTCATTTATCTGGCGCCAAAAATCTCTACCGCCATCCCCTCGCCCCTTATCTGCATCATACTCCTCACGGCGATCACGATGGTGCATCCAATGCCTGTGCGAACTGTCCATGATCTGGGCGACTTGCCAACAGGCCTCCCGCACCTGACATGGCCGCATGTTGCTCTGACGTGGGATAATCTCAGCATCATATTCCCTTACGCTTTAGCAATGGCCGCAGTCGGCCTCCTTGAATCCATGATGACTGCCACCGTAGTCGACGAGGAGACAGACACACACGGGAACCAGCGCGCTGAATGCACCGGGCTTGGCATCTCTAATATTCTCGTTGGAGCTTTCGGAGGGATCGCTGGCTGCGGCATGATTGGCCAAACCGTAGGCAATCTGCGCTATGGTGGCCGCGGGCGACTTTCCACCTTCACCGCAGGCGCATTCTTGCTCATCCTCATGGTTCTTTTGCACCCATGGGTTGCACAAGTCCCCATGGCGGCGCTTGTAGCAATTATGATCATGGTTTCCGCCAGCACTTTCGCGTGGGGGAGCCTCGGTGATCTTTTACGTCATCCCAAATTATCCAGCTTGACCATGCTCGTTACTGTTGCCGTCGTGGTGCTCACACACGACCTCGCTGCTGGCGTCGTTGCAGGCGTATTGCTCTACGGCGTTTTCTTTGCATGGCGGGCTGCCTCCATGCTGTCTGTAAAGAAAACAAGCACCTCAACAACCGACACTTATACCGTTCATGGGCAAATGTTCTTTGCCTCTGCAAGCGGCCTCTCTGAAGCATTGGAGTACCATAGCCCCGCCCAAAACGTTGTGCTTGACCTATCAGATGCTCATTTCTGGGACATTACCTCTGTTCAGGTACTCGAAGGCGCTATCAGCAAACTTGAGAGCCACGGCTACAGCGTGCAAGTAATCGGCCTCAACAAAGAGCGGCATGGTATTATCGCCTCTCAGTCCGAACATAATTTACTCGCACTTTAAGAGTAAAAAAAAGGGGCGTTACCGCCCCTTTTTTATCAGAAACGCTGTTCAATCCCTGTCAGGATTGTACGACGCAGACCGTATTGTGGCGCACCGACGCCAATGCCAGAGCCATCACGCAACAGATATGTTCTGTCGAACAAGTTGGTCACATCCAAACGCAGCTGCGTTGTTTTGAAAAAACGACTGTGGAACAAATTTTCAAACGATTGAACAAACGACAGATTAAACGTTGCATATTGTGGAACCGATGCCCCATTCGGCACGGCTCCATCAGCCCGCAAACCACTTCCATAAACCATAGAGGCTGACATTCTCAGCGGATGCATGGAGTGATTAAACGCTGTGTAACTTCCTCCGGCAGAGGCGGTCCAGCGCTGATCGTGGTCCAAATGTATCCAACGATTTTGGATGTAAGCGAGATCGTCAGGCGAGAAGTTCCATTGAGCCGAAACGATGTCTTTCCCCATAGCGCGCGACCATGAAAAATTGCCATAAACACTAAATGGGCCGTGCGTATAATCCGTCGTGAATTCATAGCCATGCACTTGACCACGCCGGTAATTAAAGACGGATAGTAAAACCGGCGAACCGAACTGCCCTTCATCGATCATATTTTTCGCAAGCTTTACATAGGCATCAAACGACGCGTGCCAGCCGGGAAGCAACGTCTGAGAAATTCCTGCATCGAAATAGTGGTCCCGCTCAGCGCGCGGCGTATCGTTTAAGAACGTGCCCGGCGCAGCAGAGGTATTTGCAAATGGCAGGAGCGAACTGCCACCGACCAATTCAAATGGTGGTGGAGTGAAATAGCGGGAATAGCCAGCGTGCAGTGCGGCGCCTTTCCAAGGCTGATACACGATGTTCAGACGGGGGCTAACCTGCTTTGCATGCGTGTATTCATCGACACCGTCGAAACGCAAGCCGTAATTAATCGTCAAATTGTGCAGTACGCGCCATTCATCTTGCGCATAAAGCCCATACATCCAGCCCGTACGCCCAGTACCTGAGTGGATATTGATCGGTGTATCTGAATAAACCGGATTCCCGTCCGCGTCTTCACCGCTTTGCGGGTAAACACTTGAATCTGTTTTCGATGTGTTGCGCTCAACGTAAAACTGATAACCAAATCTTATGGTATGTTTAGGAGCTACACGCCAGGTGGCATCCGTTTGGTTACCCGTTGAAAAAACGCCCCGTGCGGCATTTTGTGCAATGCCGTTATACACCAAGTCGCCTAATGGATCGGGGGTGTAACGTAACGAGCTATACCGCGTGACGATAGAGCTTTGAACACTTAGCCGCCCAAGTTCTTTTTGAAGCGACAAAATGCCAAAATCTGTAATTTCTTTTTGATGTTCATTCAGCGCCGCGCTGTCTACGCTGCCATAAACTTTTTGCGACAAAGAACTGTTCAGAAAGCTTGGATCAGCGAATTGCCGCTGTTGCCCGGGATTATTCGGCAGCTGATACTCTGCATTTGATACACCGGCTGTCAGGCTTATCCGCGTATCGGCATCCAACGTGTACCGAGCATGGCCGAGAAAGTGATATTGATTAGTAAGATCATGCAACGCATTAAACGTCGGCTCAGGATTTTCAATGCCTACGCGATTATGAACAAAATCTGCTGTAGCGAACCAATCCCATTTTCCTGCATGGCCACCATACTGCACAGAAGGCTGGAAATAATCACGCGCGCCGCCATACATGGAAATATTGCCACCAGCATCCGCGAAGCCATTCTTCGTCGTGATATCAATGACACCTGCCTGCAAAAACCCGTATTCACTAGGCAACGCGCCTGTTGTCAGCGACAAGTCATGGGCAAAACGCGTCATCAAAGCCTGACCAAATACGCTCGTACCCTCAGGCAGAGCAACACCATCAAGGCGAAACTGAACCTCGTTATGATCCCCACGGACGTGGATCTGCCCATAACTATCCAGTGCAACGCCTGGAGCTTGGATCAAGAGAGATGTCAGGGGAGCATTATCTCCACCGGGGTTGGCTTCAATATTTTGCCGTGAGAAACGATAGGTCGTGGCCCCGGTTGCTGGCTGCAGCGCCGCGCGAGCTTGTTCAAGGTGAGCATTGACAACAATATTGTCTTCTCCGGTGCGGCTACGAACCGACACCGAAACATTTTTCTGATTATCAACTTTGCCGAAGTTTGTTCGCGCTGCCCCTTCATTCTGATCCGGTAAGTCTTGTGCATAAACAGCAGAGCACAAAGCTGTCGTTGAGCACAGCGAGAGCAGGACGCGGTTAAAACGTAACTTAAACACTATGGAGCCCCTTGAGGGAAAAATACATTCTTTGTTACTTATGTATGTTATATCATAACACCGCAAGCACCCCCGATACCCCCTAGCCCATTAAAAAGCCGCCTGCGACAAAAACATCACAGACGGCTTCCAAGAGCTTTGATGTTGTAGACTTACTGTTTCAAAATACTGGCGGAAACCGTGCTTCCTGCAACTGTCCGGCTGTATACGGCATCCTGAGCTGCAGCCTGCCGATCCAGAATAAAGCGGTTGGGTGGCAAATCACCATACGGACCCAAACCATTTGTGCCGTAAGCCGTGTTCAGTTCTGACCAAACACCGTGGAGCTTAATTTGAATTGTGGGAGCGAACGACCCGCCCCTCTTCGTGCCGATAGCATCAATAAACGACGTCACCAGACCATTAGGCATGTAGTAATGGGAGTATGATTGAAACGCATTTGGATTCTGCTCAGGGTTGGGGTCGTAATCAGCCCCAGCCGCAGTATTTAAATCCGTCGGATTAGCCATGAGGAGTCCGCTGCCTGAGTTTAGCGGGATAAAATCGCTCCGAATGCCTTGCCCAACATAGGCATATTCTCCATCAGGCCCATCCATGCCCGCAGCAAATGTGGTTCTGTGACTAATGGTCATCAAATAATAAATGCCACCTTGGATCGACATTTGAGGACGTTCCAACTGGTCATTCACGCAATTGGCGGAAATCAGAGGTGGTAGAAATTTCCACTCCGAAAGATCAGCCTTAGTTGCAACTGCCAAACCGATATTAGCGCGTTGGAAAATAGCGCCAGACCCATTCACCTCATCAACTGTTTCTGCGTATTTATCACCCGGACGGTACCCCAAATCGCTCGCGTCACAAGGCGTCTCACCCCGCACACCCGAAGAATTTCCCGCGAAAACCATGAACGTCTGCCCCGGATGTGCCGGGTCGGTAAATGTGTACGGATCGCGGAATGAGAAATACTGGTTCTGTTCGCCCGTCTGATAATAAACGCCGTCAGGCTTCAAGAGTGGGACATGCTTGTCAAAGCCCGTGAACCAAACGTGGGTATTATCCGAATGGATTTGCCCGTCAGCCTTAGTGATAATCGCTTGAGGGGGTTTAATATTCGACCCCTTAGGTATTGGCGTGTTGTAAAGCCCGTCCGAAACATCAAACGCCATATCGGTATAAAACGCTGAAATCTGGTTACTATTCGCCTTAAACATACGCATAGAACCAGACCACTGAGCGTTCTGGGTGTAATCTTGCCCTGCGAACACAGCTGCGCTTGCCCCTTCCGGGAATACTAAGCCGCCGTAAATCCAGCCGCCATTTGCTGGTCTTTGGCTAGCGGCAACACCCGCCCGCCTGTAAAAATAGCCAATCTTTGCGTGTGTATGCCTCTCGTCAAAACCCAACCCCGTGTTTCTGGAGAATGTCAGGCAAAAAATCACCTCCCAGCCGTTATAACTATATTGATTTCCTGCGGCATCAGTCAGAGGCCAAGTATCCCATATCCAAACCTGGTCGTTGGTAACGGGAAAGTCTGTTGGGATCGCTGGCATGGTTAAAGATGCCGGCAAAGAGTTCTGACCTACAGCCACTTTTGGGTTTGAGATTGCTTTAATTTGTTTGGCGTCGGCGCGTGTCCATATGGAGGTGTAGTTTTCGTAGACATCATGCGCGACACCAGTATGCAGAGTAGGCTGGGGAAAACCACTCTCGACCGGAATATGCTGCGGCATGTCTTTATTGGGCATAACACCCGGAATTTGTGGCGGGTTGGGGTCTTTTATAATGCCCGTTGCCGCAGCATGCGCACTGGCAAACAAAAGCGGTGAAACAGCCAACCCCATCATCAGTGTTGGTAAGAAAGATTTGCGTAAGATCACAGCTTCCACTCCTGACAAATTAACAATTATTACGTGTCTAATATTTAAGCTGCTGCTGATTCCGGTTTGACCAAAACCTCGCCAAGGAATGTCGCATCCACACTCAATACATAAGGCGAACGCGCCACTTCACAGCCGAAATCGACAGCAGCCCGTCCGTTCGTCCAACGCCCCGCTGTGCTTTCGCGCTCGAGCCAGCCATCCGCATCAATATCGGAGGGATGGAATTCTTTTCTCTTTGCTGAGTATTCGTTAAAGATATGCAAGGAACGCACAAACGCCCCCAAGCTGCGCCGGTCATCAACATAAGGCCCTACCACATCACAAGGGCGCGCAGCCTCAGAACACAAATAAACCCGGCTAATCCCCTGCGGGACCAAAAAAACCGAATGAGTGTCGTTACGCCTTGTGGCGTGGATTTTCTCTCCGCCTTCAACCTCTAACCACATAGCGCTGGCGAAACCTGCTTCTTTACTCAGCAAGCTTTGTTTTTCATAGCGCGCCTGCTTCGACCGGTCCTGTATCGCCCGATATAAAGGCTCGACAAAATTTCTAGTGGTATCGAGAGGAGCCGCAGCATTACACGCCCAGCTATTTACCTGAATTTTAAGCTTTATTATATTATCTTCAGCATTATAATATGAAACTCTGGATTCAGTGTTTAAATAACTTTCGGTCTTGAGCCCGTTCGCACTTATTATTGAATGCTCTTCTGTTTCTATGTGATAGTATTTATAAGTTTCGATATTTTCGTATTTAACTGAAGTCCCATTTACCAACATACGAATGGGAACAAATTTTCCATCCAGCAAGAAACAATGCTCAGCTGTAACGAATAAATCTTGGCTTGGGAGCGCAGGACCAAATGCACCCTCCAAAATACACACGGGATAACCACTCAGATCATCCGGCACGCCGTTTTGTGCTGATCCAACACGCTCTTTTATGCGCACGACGCGCCTGGATACCCATTCACCCTCAACAAGGGCCAAAATTTCGTCCCCGAGCTTGATACTCTCAACAGTTTTCTCTCCCTTGGGCGTTGCTATGAGCGCGCCAGCCAAGAAACACGCCAAGACCACACCATCTGCTGAAGCATTATCAAAGACCTGCGTACCTCCGTCTTCAGGAAGATTATACGGGTTAGCGTTAACTGCTACATACCGTCCGTCATCCGCCGCGAGCACAGTACTATCGAGACTGGGGTCATATTGAAGCGTCACGCTCTTTGCACCAACAAAACCCATAACCAAATTTCCCGGCGAACCGGAAGTAAAGTTTAACGGTATTGTGTCGTTCAAATTACTCGTCGGCGAAAATAGAATTTCACCCCCAGATGACCCTACGTTTATTACTAAGTTTTCATTATTTTCCATAATAGACTGATCTATTATTAATGTTCCACCATTTAAATTAATGGTCCCTATCGCGATATTTCCAACATTTTTCGATATATCAACGACCGCCCCACCATTTATTGTTAAATTATTAACATTAATGGCGGGCGATGCAGAACTATCCGCAGAGGGGATAAAGTTAACGTCAACTGGATTTGACGTCCCGTTCCCCTCAACAGTCAAATCCCACACAATTCCGTCAGTCGCCGAAATATCCTGGCTTGAGTTAATGGTTAACATATAATTAATCCCAAATATAAAGCTTTAAATATTCTCTATGTTGTAATCTTTTTGATTACAACATCGATTCAATAAATAAATTATTGGGACAAACTTAATATTACCGTCAATATTTATTAAAAAACATCATAGCGTATCAATACATATCTATACCTTGTTAATGGGTATTTTTATATAACTAACACCATCACTCTCTGGTTCTGGCAAATGACCTCCGCGCATGTTCACCTGAACAGAAGGCATTAGTAATTTTGGCATACTCAGCGATGCATCGCGCTCAGTGCGCATTTTAACGAAGCTCTCTTCGCTTACACCTTCCTGAACGTGGATATTGCCATCTCGTTCATCTCGTACCGTTGTCTTACCGCAAAACTCATCGCGTCCCGGCGCCTTGTAATCATGGCAAAGATAAAGCGTAGTATCAGGCGGCAAGGTTAGTAGTCGCTGTATTGAACGGAAAAGCTGCCGCGCGTCACCACCCGGAAAATCAGCGCGGGCCGTTCCGAAATCAGGCATAAATATCGTATCGCCAACGAAAACAGCATCCCCAATAACGTAAGCCATATCTGCTGGTGTATGCCCCGGGAGATGCAACGCCGTTATTGAGAGCGTTCCAAGCTCAAGTTGCTGCCCGTCACGAAACAAAACATCGAACTGCGAGCCATCACGAGCAAAACAGGAGCCTGCGTTAAAGATTTTACCAAAAACGTTTTGAACGCGAATAATCTCAGCCCCAATACCTAAACGCCCTCCCAACTTTTCCTGCAACCAAGGCGCTGCTGATAAATGATCTGCGTGGACGTGCGTCTCAAGCTGCCACTGGACTTCCAACCCAGCAGCCCGAACATAATCAATAATGTGCTGTGCTGAAGTATAAGTCGTGCGCCCGGCGGCAGCGTCATAGTCCAATACGGAATCAATAATGGCCGCAGAGCGGGTGACCGGGCAATGCACCACATAACTGAACGTATTGGTTGCTGCGTCAAAAAAGGCCTTAACAACCGGAGTGTGCAACGCCCCGGACAAAACCTGATTGATGCTATCCGTCGCGCTTTTGATGGCAGTATCGGTCACGATGTTCATCCCTTATTTCCCGAGAACTCTACTTAAAAGCCTCGCCCTAAATTTGCGCTCACTCAAAAAAGACAAAATTATCTGATTATAAATAGGGAGTGAAAGCGGATAACGTAAGAAGCAGAATTGCGCCTTATACCGAATATGATATTGAGTAAAATATGAAATCGCCCGGCCCCAAACTTGCTTCTCGTGCTCTTATTACTCAAGGCCGCGTACAATCACGGCGCAAAGTAACATTGAAGGATGTTGCGGCCCGCCTGGGCGTCTCTCACACCACCGTTTCTAATGCCTATATCCGCCCAAACCAGCTTTCCGCGGCGCTCCGTGAGCGTATCTTTAGCGTAGCTTTGGAACTCGGCTACACCGGCCCAGATCCAGCAGCTAAACAGCTTGCAACTGGCCGCGCTGGCGCAATTGGTTTTCTCTTCAGCGAAGAGCTTCCCTATGCGTTCACAGACCCCGCCATCGTTTCTGTTTTGCAAGGCGTAGCAGAGAGTTGCACACGCCGCGCATCCGATCTGGCCCTCATCTCAACGGGTGACAATTTGAGGGACCGGGAGGCCCCCGTTTCACTCGGCCATGCCGCAGTTGATGGCTATATCTTGTATTCCATGGCGCCGGATAACCGCTGTGCTATCATGGCCCAACAGCAAAATGTCCCCCTTATTGTCATTGATCAACCACGGCTGGACAATGTCTCATTCGTAGGGATTGATGACTGTGCTGCCGCAGGACAAGCAGCTCAAAATTTGCTCGATTTAGGGCATAGGCGCTTTGGCATTCTTTCTCTGAAAACAGCCCATGATGACTATTCCGGCCCGCTGACACCTCAGCGCCGCGCCAATATAGCGCACAGCACCATTGCTATGCGACTTGAGGGGTACCGCTCAACATTACAGGCCGCAGGCATCGACCCTGACCGGGTCCCATGCTGGGAGATTTCCGTCAACTCGGAGGAAGCCGGCGCGGAAGGTGCGAGGCAGCTTTTAGCAGCCCCCGAACGACCAACAGCCATTCTCGCAATGAGTGACCGTGTCGCGATCGGTGCCATGCAAGCCGTCCGTGATGCTAAATTACGTATCCCTGAAGATATTTCAGTTTTTGGCTTTGACGATATCCCCGCCGCTGAAACATCAGGCCTCAGCACCATACGCCAGCCTCACATCCAAAAAGGAATAGAAGCCGCGCGCCTTTTGCTGCTCAAAGAAGCACGACAGAATGTCATTCTAGACACTCAGGTTGTAACGCGGGCTTCGACGGGTCCAGCCCCAAAATAGAAGGGCCTCACCACTCAGAATTCAACAGGAATGTCGAGCAGACCGCTCACATCATCCATGATGTAGGAAGGCTTTTGCTCCAAGCACGCCTCAGCTGCGCCGTGTCCATATCTAGCCCAGCAAGATGCCATCCCAACATTCTGAGCGAATTTTAAATCGGCGGTCGTGTCTCCCACCATGACAAACTGCTCAAGCGCAGCATGCGGATAAATCAGCCTAACGCGCTCTGTCATGACTCTTGTATCTGGTTTGACCGGCTGCCCTGCCTCCGAACCAACAACGCCGTTAAAGAAATGCCCTAAGCCAAATCTTTCTATGCTCGCTAAAACTGTTGGACCGTGCTTATTGCTCAACACAGTCATTTCAACCTTCTTGGCTTTCAACGCTTCCAAGACAGGTATGACCCCCGCAAAAAGAACTGTTTTTTCTTTGTCTTCTGTCAGGTAGCGCGCACGGTAAGCAGCTTCAAACGCACGCTCTTCATCGACCGAACTCCCCGGAACAAAGGCGGCAAAAAGCGTCGCTAACGTACCGCCCCGGGCTAACTGGTCTTTTAATTCCTTTTCAGAAGGCACGCGTTGACCTACCGCCTCAAATGCCAAAGCCAAGCAGGACAAAATTGCAGGCCGCGTCTCAGCCAAAGTACCGTCATAGTCCAGAAGAAAGATTGTATTTTTCATAAGATTTGACTCGTACCTTGGCTGTCAAATGGAACGATTTATTGGATTTCTTTGCACTTCAATGACGTTTTGGGATTTTCGACATCGGAGAAACTAACCTCGCCGTGCTCTTCCCACCACTCGTAATGAGAAGCCACATACCTGGCACCGCTGGCAGAAATCACGTTCGTAAAAACTTGGGTGTTATTTTCAACTACAACGCCCGCAAGGCTAATGTCCCCCGCATTGATGTAATTCACACCGAACACGCCTTTGGGCAGAAGCTTTCTGAGGCTCGCAGGCTGTGCATCGCATTTATAGCGCGACGTCTGCAGCGGCTGATTTTTTCCGACGCTAAACGATAACGGAATTTGTAAAACACGCCCCGCAGCGGCCTCAGCATCCGTACCAAACAATCCCATAGCCAAAAGCGTACACAGAGAAAAATAACCAGAAAGCTTCATGACGTGTTCCTTTTTCTAACGGTCCCCCGACTGTAAAGCAGAGGCCTTACTTGTCAAAGTACGATAAAAATCAGCCACGCGCGCAGCCTGCACGTCTGGCCGCCAAAGCGCCATATCCCAGTCTCGCAAGGAAGAGGATGCGCACAACTCCTCCAATGCTCCCACCATTGCCTGCAGGTTTTCAGGCTCAATAAAACACTCTGGTGCATCTGCTAAAATATCGAGCACCCCACCTGCAGCAGTCGCTCGGACAGGCAGACCAGCCGCCATAGCTTCCAACAAAACCAGACCAAACGGCTCATGGTGTGACGGCATTACAAAAGCATCAAACCCCGCAAAAAGGCTTGGCATATCTTTACGATACCCCATGAAATGGATGTCTGTGCTCTCTCGTGACATAGCCTCCAACGTCAACCGCTGGGGGCCGTCCCCTACAAACACCAAAGCCGCCCCCGCTGGCCTTCGCGCTGCTCCCCACGCTTTGATAAGAGTTTTGAAACCCTTTTCTTCCACCATTCGACCAGCTGCCACGACCAAAAATGCGTGCTGCGGCAAGCCCAATTCTTTCCGCACAGCATCCCGCAATACGCTGCGCTCACTGGGCTTAACTTCCACAGCCGTCCAATTTGGCACAATACGTGCCCGCTGCTTCTGCGCCTGCGGAAGCTCTTCAAACTGCCAACGTGCTATACAAATCAGTGCGTCATGCGTGCCATAGCTTCGCTCGCGGTAACGTGTATGCAGTGTGGCCAGAAGTGGCGTTTTTCCACCGATCCCTAAACGCCGCAACCACGTGGCACGCGCAGAAGCACGCCCCAAATGCGTATGAATAATATCGTAATGCCCCGAACGCCATAATTGAGCGAGGCTCACAAGATACCCCCAACGCCCAGCCCGAATGACACGAACACTCGGGGCTAAGTGCTGCGTAATATCTCCACCTGTTCGGGCATCGCACGTCTCACGCTCCAGTAACACGGTGACGTCACAAGATTGCGCTTGTAGGGCGCTTAATTGGGCAACATGCCGTTCAGTTCCTGCAAATTCACACGTTGATAACGCGTGTAAAATGCGCAAACGGGCCGGATCGTCGTTCACCGAAGTTGCTCGTTAGCGGAGTTGGCCACTTGTACTCCACGGCCCATCAATAATCTGGCCGTTTTTCTGCGCAAATCGGGCACGGGGGGGACGCGGCTGGCAGGCAACAAAGTAAAGCCCCAGCACAAACGTAATCTGCGATAAAAGCATAACAAAAGACACATCAAACATTATGCCGTGCGCCCCAAGGCACCACCAAGCCTGATATAAAACAAAAGCAATTGAGATGAGGCGTTGCGCCATCAGCATTGGGCGCAGGGGGTTCATCATACCAGCGCGGACCAAAGGCGCACTGCGTTTCATGCCCATGAAAAATGCAAAGTTCATGAGCAGGATGAGGCAAGAATCCACCGTATCCCCAAAAGAGGCGCCCAAAAGGACAATTGGCATTAGCAGCGCCATCGCGGTCAGCATCAGTGAACCAAGTTGGAAGCTCATACCCAGTTGAATTGCTGCCCTTTCAAAAGGCAAGCGATCCGCGAGAGGTTGAAACAGTTGATCAATCAACCAACCATCCCAGCGTGTGAGGCGTTCTGCAAAAGTCATAGGCTGTTCTTACTGCACTCCCCTGAACAACGCACATCTTTTTCTACCCTGCCTTATTATAAACATCCTGACTGGACAGGTTAAGAAACGTAACGCTAACGTGACTGTTACAACATATTTTCGGGGAATTTTTGACACTATGCCTAGCTTTGCTCGTTTCCCTCGCGCAGCATTATTAGCTGCGTCTATTTTAGCCTCACCCGTTTTTATATCCAGCCATGCCAATGCTCAGGCAACGAGCGGCGCGCAAGATGAGAGCAATGTCACCCGAGCCACCCTCTCCAATGGCCTAAAAATTGTTATTGTAAGCGACCCCCTCGCACCGGTCGTACAAACCATGATCAATTATGAAACAGGGTCCGTTAACGCGCCAAAGGGGTTCTCAGGCACAGCACACGCCCTTGAACACATGATGTTCAATGGATCGCAGAGCCTCTCAAGGGACCAGCTTTCCACTATCAGCGCCCAGCTCGGTAACAACGACAACGCCGATACAACATCAGACGTAACGCAATATTATTTCACGGCCCCGGCCGCTAATCTGGATGTTCCTCTACAAATCGAAGCCGGACGTATGCGCGGCCTGAACATCACAGATGCTGAATGGGCCCATGAAAAAGGCGCCATCGAGCAGGAAGTCTCCAGAGACTTGTCCAGCCCGTTTTACCGAATGTTCGCCCAGATAAGAGGTATCATTTTTAAAGACACCCCCTACGAAGAAGACGCACTAGGCTCTCGTCCCTCTTTCGACAAAACAACAGCTACGACTTTACGCACATTCTACAACCAGTGGTACGGTCCAAATAACGCAACACTGGTCATAACGGGCGACGTCAACCCAAAAGCGGCACTTGCACAGGCCGAAGCAGCCTTTGGTAAAATTCCCGCAATAACTCTTCCCAAGCGCCCGGAAGTGCACCCCGAGCCAATTAAAGCTCAAGCCATTAAACTTGATACCGACCTACCCGCGACATTTCTCGTAAACGCGTGGCAAGCACCCGGCGCGCGCGATAAAGATTACGCGGCCTTCACGCTGCTCGCAGATGTACTGGGCAGCAACCGCGCAGACTTGTTTGGTCTAGTACCCTCAGGCAAGGCACTCGGAACAGGGTTTGAGTACGACCCAGACCCACAGGCAGGCCTCGCTTTCTCTTATGCAGCCCTGCCATCATCGGCTAATCCAGAGCCCCTGCGCCAAGCCATCGCTGCCGTATTCGCGCATTACCGCCAAAATGGCATTCCTGAAGATCTCATCGAAGCAGCACGCCGCAAAGAAATTGCATCGATTGAGTTTAATGCCAACAGCATCTCAAGCTTGGCAAATACTTGGTCGCAGGCACTTACATTCAACCACCTTTCCAGCCCGCAAGACATGATCACCGCTTTCCATAAAGTAACGAAAGCACAGATTGATGAGCTGGCCAAAAAACTCCTCGACCCTGAGCACATGCTGACTGTCACTCTCACGCCGAATAATAAGGGCGTTGCCACGGGTGCCAAAGGCTTCGGCGGCGCTGAATCCTTCTCTTCTCCACCTTCCCGAAAAGTGGCTCTGCCAAGCTGGGCAACAAACGCCCTCTCGCGCCTCACCCTCCCGCCCGCAGCCGCTATCCCGACCGCTTATACTCTCTCAAACGGCATCCGCCTGATTGTCCAGCCAGAGCATGTAAGTCACACGGTCGTACTTCAGGGGATGATCCGCCAAAACGCAGACTTACAGGAACCGAGCGGCAAAGAAGGCCTCTCAAGCCTGACGAGTTCCCTGTTCCTCTTTGGCAGCAAACAACATGACCGCCTAGCACTCGCCCGCGCCTTTGATGACCTTGCTGCATCTGAAACAGCAGGTGCGAGCTTCAGCGTCTCAGCACTGTCCGACGCTTTCCCAAAAGCGCTTAACCTCTTGGCTGAACACGAGCTTAATCCCGCCTTCCCGGCACAGGCATTCCGCATTGAACAAACACAAGCCGCGCAATCCACCGCTGGCTTAATGCAATCACCTAGCTACAAGTTCAACAAAGCACGCCACGCGGCACTCGTCCCTGCAAACGACCCTACCTTGCGTGAAGCAACACCCAAAACCATCATGGGCCTGACCCTGCCAGACGTGCAGAACTACTACGCGGCAACTTACCGCCCTGACCTGACAACCATTGTCGTCATTGGGGACATCACACCCGAAGCGGCACGCGACGAAGTCGAAAAAGCATTTGGTGGCTGGAAGGCTCAAGGACCAATGCCGCAAATCGACCTACCAACAGTTCCACTCAGCAAAAGCTCCAAAATCAACACCGCTGATCCAGGCCGCTCGCAAGACGAAGTCCATCTCTCCGAAACAATCGGCCTTAACGTCAACGACCCTCAGCACTATGCTCTTACAGTCGGCAATACGATCTTAGGTGAAGGCTTCTCTTCACTCCTGATGCAGGATCTGCGTGTTAAAACAGGCTACGTCTACGGCGTGGGCAGCAGCTTCAACTACTCCCGCACCCGCGCCTCTTTCTCTATCTCTTTTGGTTCAGACCCAAGCAAAGTCTCCAAAGCACGTGAGCACGCTTTGCAAGACGTTGAGACCATGCGCGTAAAGCCTGTTTCGGACGATACCCTCAACCTCGCCAAGGCAGCTCTGCTACGTGACCTTCCGATCGAACGCTCCAGCTTCGATGGGCTGGCGGATAATATTCTAAGCCTCAGCAGCCTTGGACGTCCGCTGGATACGCCGAACCGCATGGCACAGGCCATCTACACAATGACACCACAGCAGGTTCAAGCTGCATTCGCACAATGGGTAAGACCAAATGACCTTGCACAGGCCGTGCTTGGCCCAGCCCCCCAATAAACCGTACCACTACACCCTTACCAGAGAGCATACCGCTCTCTGGTAACACACAGCGTCAGACACAATAAAAAAGGCGGGAAGGAAAATCCTTCTCGCCTTTTTTATTGCTTAGTAAGAAGCCAGCTCTTTAGCCAATCAGCCCTTCCGCCTTCAGCACGGACAGAGCCTGTTCAATACGGTGCTTGTACAAGTGCTCCTTCTCCGTGCGGGCCTGAGCCTTGCGCGCCATGCTCAACCGCTTGGCGTCATCGCTCAGATAAGTCGCAACGATGTTCTCAAAGTCTTTTCTGTTTGAGAATGTCGGGATTTCATCAGGGCGGAAATAGCGCCGTATTTCATGCGTATCCTCGTGGAATACCTGAAACGCTCCAGCCAAAGCGGCCTCAAAAGTACGCGGACCCGGCGTTGAAGGCGCAATGATGAAGCGCTTGTTCTCGAAATGCAGCGAACGACCGAGGTTAAGCACCAATTTGGAACGGCGGTATAACTCAACCAGCTGGTTCTTCTCGATACGAGCGTCCGAGAAACCAATTCCTAGCTCGCCCCAACCTGGCCCAATAATTTTAATATTGAGGTCACGCAAAACGGGCAGAAGGTTACGCACGATGTCTTTGCGGCTTGTAAACGCAACACCGCAGAACAACACGTCAATTGTCTTCTCAACGGTCTCATCAATTGGCATGTAGTGCAGCTTGGGGCTTGCAGCTAATGGCAAGTGGAACACACGGTCGCGTTGATAGAAGTTATGCCCCCAGCGATCGCACGAGAAAACAACGTCGAAATCGTCAGCGACGCGATAATTTGCATCTTGCTCATAGGGGTCTTCCGTTGCCCAGAAGACCGTTACAGCACCGATCTTGCGCGCCTCACGGCAGACTTCGCCAAAATACGTGCTCTCTGGCAAATATGAGCCGATCGCAAAAACAATCGTAGGCTTTAACAGTGCAATCGAGGCAGCAGCTGCAGAAATATGAACCGCGGTTACGTTATCCTCACCAAAACATGCAGCCCAACCGTCCATAATGGACTCACGGATCTGCGCATTCGCTTGGCTTTCGTAACGTCCACCACTGCAGACCAAAACCCGACCCGTCAGGCCAGAGGCTGAAATCGCCGTTTCGTCAGGACGTTCAATCACGGTTTCCGACATTATTCCACCTGTTCCCTCAAAGAGTTCGCTATTGCGAAACGGCCTTATACTAAACGTTTAATCAAAGCCCTATCTGGTCACACAATACAAGCCTGTATTATCTGGTCGAGATCACGCCTGAACTTAGCGGGTGAGCAATCTTCTCGAATCGCTGTTAGCGCTTCATTACGGAGCTGCCCCCATAATTCACGATCTTGATACAAACGTACTATAGCGTCAGCAAAAGACTTTGCATCATTAATACCAGCATGCAGCACCTGCTTCCCGTTGTCCCACCCAACTTGCGAGGCCAGCAAAGACGTTACCACCATTGGAATACCGAGGCTGGCAGCCTCTTGCACCTTGAATGGTAGCCCTCCGGCAAAGCGTGTCGGCGCAACGAATATGCGGTGCCGGTTAAACAAAGGCTCCAAGTCATGTACGGCCCCGACGATATCCACCCTCGGATGCAGGGCAAAAGGGCTCATATCAACTGACTGACTAATAAACCCGGCAATGGTGAACTTCACATCACTCGGCAAAACATCATCTAGGTGAGGTAAAACCTCCTCTACAAACCATTCAAGGCTATCATGGTTTGGAGAACCCGGATCATGCAAAGCCCCTAAGAACAAAATGTCCTTACGCTCTTCAAAACTAGCCGGGGTAGGCTTGGGTTTCATTTCATGCCCTAAGACAGAAACATTTTCATAACCCGCCCGCCGTACCAGCCCTGCATCGCTCTCTGTCACCGTTACGATACGCTGACAGAAATGCGCCACGTCCAGCTCTTCTTGCAGCATTTCATCAAAACTCTGCTCAGCTGGCTCTAAGTCCAAAACTTCCAGTCGGCCGAGAGTTCTGGGGGTTGCAATGACCTCCGTATCCAAAACGGCACCGCCGCTCGGCAGATAACGACTCATCTCATTCAGAACTGGTAGAAGCCGGACCATATTATGCGTCCGACCGACCCAGAGAAGATCATAATACCCGGTACGTTCCTGAATAAATTGCGCGAAATCAGCAACATGCAAATCCGGCAGCAACTCTACTGTTTCAGGGAAGTCTCCAAAAACATCCAGAACACTCTGCTCACGTGGCAGCATGGGGAAAACCGTTACGTGGTAGCCCAGGGCAGCCATCTCTCGCACAACATCGTTAGACCGCACATAGCCTGAGCCCAAGCGACGCAAAGGCAGTCGGTCCTCAACGAATAGAATGCGCTTTTCTTCACCGCGCCTCTCACGTGCATGGACGGCATTTCTGAGATGTGGCGGGTGCTGGTTTCTCAGGAAGTCCGTATGCGCACGCGCAAAAGCTTTGAGATTCGCCTGCATCAATGTCAGGGAACCTGATGCCCCCGAGCTACCAAACTCCAGATGCTCAATAACAATTGTCGGGTCATAGACAATCCGGAAGCCTGCCTTGATTATGCGTACGCACAAATCCGCATCTTCAAAATATGCTGGCCTAAAGCGCGGATCGTAACCCGAAAGACGTCGCAGAAGCGACGAACGCACAACAATAAATGCCGCCGAGCAGTAATCTACGTCACGTATGAAATTTGCCTCAGGCAAATTAGGGTCTGCATCTCTTTTGTAGCCGTAGGTGCTGCCATCGCGCCAGACAACTGACCCAGCTTCTTGCAAATGCATGTTGGTGCGTATGATCTTGGCACCAACTGCACCGATATTTGCTTCCGAGCGGATACGCTTGAGAGATAATTTTAAAGCATCTGGTGCAAGGCGAATGTCATTGTTCAGGTACAAAACAAAAGGTGCTTCAACCTCCTCCAGCCCTGCATTACACCCTTCCAAATACCCTATGTTGTATCTAAACCGCAGCAGCTTGACGCCTCGCACGAACTGCAAAAGCTGTCGGCTTTGATCATGCGAGCCAGAATCAACGATGATGACCTGTATGGCTCCGGCATAATTTGCACGCAATGAGGCCAAAGCCTGCATGGTGAGCGCAATTTTATTATACAAAACCATAATTACACTTATTTCCGGCAAGCCAGAATAAGTGAAGTCTAACCGTCGGCGCACCAACATCGGCAATTGTGCTTCAGCTTCACGCTCAAACACAATCTTGGCTTGTACCTCGTCAATCTCCGCAACGCCGGCCAGAGCTGCTTGAGAGTCTGGAGTAACGCGCCCCGCAACGTAATGCGTAAAAGGCGTATCAAAGAGCTTGTTCCTCAGATCCCGCCGCACTTGCGGACGAGACATGTAGGAATCCATCCCGAGGTTTTTCCCAGGTGAACGCCCCTCATTCGCTCCAAAACGGACAAAATGATCGTACCCATTCCGAAATACCCCCTGCTCAAGAGCAGCTTTTAAATCGGGGTAAAGCTGGGCGTACTCCTCTTCGGAGAAGAACTCGAGCGGATCAAACTGGCGCGCACGATCATTTGTCATGTAGTGGTGCAGCGCATTGCCATACCGGCCATCATCAATCTCTTTTTGGACCGCCGGGTAATGGTTCAGGTACCACACTGGGTCAAAATACCACGAGACACGACCAGCATCTGCGACTTCTGCCGGAAGAACTAGCCATGATGCGAACAAACTAAGCCGCACATCAAAATATTCGGGAAAGCGTAACGCTAGCTCACGACATAAGTCGGAGTTGAAAAATCGATGACCTACATAGTTCCGCTCGGCGCCGACCTCCAAAAAATGGTCATATCCATTTGAGAAGCCCTGCTCCTCAAGCGCTCGCTGTGTCAGTTCATGATAACGACGACGGTATTCGAGTTCATCGAACAGCCAGTGCCCTGAGTTATGAACATAGCCACCCGCACAGTAATGCGCGAAGCCAGATTCATAAGACCCTTCGATAACGGCGCGGCGAACATCAGGGTAAAACTCTAAGTACCAAACCTCATCGAAATACCGATTAGGCGAATGGCCGTATCTCTGACCGTACTGTTTGTAAAATACCTCGACGTCATCAATACCTTCTCGCGCCATCCACTCACGAGCTTCTGGATAGCGCAGAAGATACCAGTCCGCCTCGAAAAGGCGCCAGCTTGGCTGGCGCGCTTCCCTTATGCTGTTTTCACCAGACATTTCATATGTCCTCTAATTTTAGGACATAGCCCGCTGGTTTAAAAGCTCTTCAACCCGACGCGCATCTTGAGCGGACAGACCCTCTCTTAACGTTGACTGGATTTTCCCAGCAGCGAATTCAACTGCCAGATCTGTCACGTAAGTTCCGAACACGTCACCCGCGACATTAACAATCGCAACTTGGTAACGCCCCTCCAGCACCAACGCGTAGCCGCGTTTCGGGTCAAGCACACCCTCAAAGCCAGCACAAAGCGGGGCATCAGAATGAACACGCGCCACGTCATGCCGTACACGACGCTGAAGAGCAGAGAGGACAACATCGCCACGCTGCGGCTGAACCAGCGCAATGTAAATCTGTCCAGCGCGCTGAAGCCCTTTCAAGAAGGCCCAACCACGAATATGCAACTCTCCGTCGGGTACGACCTCTTTCAGAGGCTCACCCACGACGCCTGTGAAGTCGTCAATGAATTGCTCTAAACGACCTTCACCATGCGAATGCAAGCCCGCTTTCTGGAACGAGGACAGTTTGATTCCTCTCAGCAAACCATCATCGTGAGCAATACGCTCGAAATCTTCCAGAATTTGCCCGTTGGACGGTGCAATACGCTCAATCGTCGTGACCTGCCCGCCTTCTACCTCAATCTGGTATGGCGTGAGCTGGAACGCACCTTGGCCTTGGATAACGTTAATGAGCCCAACGCGGAAACGCCCCTCACACCATTTACCGCGCAGCGCAGCTTGTCCTGAGAAACCGGATCGCCGTGGAGAATCCGCAAAGAGTTTTGCGATATCACTGCGTGTCTCACGCTGACACTCGACATAGATCGTTGGTGCGTCCGGTGCTTCACCAATCAGGACAGCAAGCATGCGCCCTGCAGTAGAAATACCGGGGAGCAGGAACCAGCCACGAATATGGAACTCGCCAGCTCCATCGAAACTGATGTCTACACCGGGGCGGAACACATGGTGGCAGATATCGTCCACATAGCATTCTGCACCCTGGATAGAGAACCAATCGTTGACTGGGACTGGCAACTCGACGGACAGGTCACGTTGTGTCGGTGGGTCAAAGATATGGCGTGGTGGTGCCTGATGTCTCCAACTATTATGTGGCAACAGATGGACCTGCCCTGCGTCGATACGAAGATCTGACACACCCATTTCGCGACGTGGCAAGATTTCCTTATACAACGCAAGAAGATCGCGCGCATATTCACCGGCGTCTGTCCACAGATGAGGGCCGATGTTTTCCATCATCGAACGGCGCAACGTCTCAGACGAACGAAGAAGTTCCAAGCGCTCCAAAACCATGCTCGGACGGTTAATCGGCACCTTAAAGCCATTCACACCATCCTCAACGCGGTCCCCCAAAGCCCCGACATCGGTCACAATCGGCAGCAGACCGTTCTGCCACGCTTCTGAAAGCGAGATGCAGTACGTTTCAGGCCATATGGACAGATTGAGCGCTACGTCAGCTGCCTTTAGCTTCTCAATATCACCCATATCGTAACGGCCATAGACCTTCACATTCGACCGTGGGACAGCGTTTAGAACAGCTTCATACTCGGGATGAACGTAGCCGAATATATGGAAAACAAAGTGATCAGGATGCGCAATCTCAATTAAGCTCAGAATCGTGTCTGCACCCTTGGTCCGAAGGAAATTACCTACGATCGCAACGGATAGCGGACGGCCATCAAGCGGCGCATACGCCTTCGGAACAACTGGTACCGTGTTTTCAGGGCTAGGAATACCTGTGATACGACTAATTTTCTGATCCAGAATTGGATAAATCTCGTGCGTCAAATCGCGCGAATGCTTTGTACCAAACATTACAGCATCAACGGACCGCAGAGCCTTTGCCACAAAAGCACGGCGTGTCTGCTCGCCACCGTACTCTACATTTTCAGCGGCCTTAAGTGTGATATCGGCAGCAAGGACAGAGCGAACTTCATCCTCAATGTAGCGCAATTCGTGGTTCAGCAGATTGTAGCGTGCGGAAACCAGCCAGAAGTCATGCGCTGAGAAAACGACGCCAGTGCCGCTCGCCTTGGCGATGATTGGCAATGAAAGGGCATGGTGCCCCAAATGCTGGAAATGAACAATGTCGATGTTGTACTGCGCAATAACACTGGAAAACGCCATTTCTTCGGCGCCATCGCACATAACGTCCTGCCAGCCCATTTCCGGCACGTCAAAGCGGTCCAACTCTTGGCCGCTCGCCGTTGTCATCCAGCAAGAGCCGCCACGACGGAGCCAATAGAAAAACTCTACATCGCGGCCAAGCATTGAACACAGGGCTTGCTGGTAAACTTCTACACCGCCCCATGCTTGCTCATGAATTGTCGAGTGCGTGCACATCAACACACGAAGGCGGCGGCGGCGCTCAACCAGGGCAGCGGGTTGTTTGCGGCGGCTGAAATCCGCCCCCGTAATCTCTTGCATGCTCTGCAAGCGATTTTCGTAAAGATGCTTTTGAGCAACGGATTTCTGAGAAGCCTGAGCCGCCTTCCGACGAGCACTCTTGCTTTCTAGCAAACGAGCAACGGCTTCAACGACTTCGTCAGGCGTCCGGGCGAGACTAATCCCGTCCACTGTCTCAAAGTGCTCGCTTCCCATGCTTTCTGGCGCTTCAACCACCTGCGCCGTTCCTGCGAGGCCCAGCTCAAAGAAACGCGGCCCCGGCGCCGTCGCTTGGCTTACGTCACCATGGCTAGCGTAATCTCGGAACATCGTAAGCGTCACAGCACTCACGTTCGCGAAATCAATAAACGCTTCGTGGCTTACTGGCCGCTGTATAGCCAGAGCAGCCAGATCCGCTGGCAGAGGCGGCAGATACTCGTTGCCTGGGCAAATAAGCTTCAGACGCGCATCCGGGAAAGCGGCGATAACGCGCCGGAGCGTCTCGACACGGTTAGGCCACATCGTGCCCGCAAAGAAGATGTCGTATTCAAGCTCGTTGGCCGTCAGGACCTTGCGCTCATGAATAGAGGTACTTGCGGCCAAAGGTAAGTAATGACCTTTACCCTTGTAATATTCAGCGCAAGACGGATCATTGGTAAAAACAAAGTCAAAAAGACCAGCATTTTCAACGTTGAAGTCCCTCATGAAGGGGTCTTCAAACGTCCACAAAATCATTGTCTGAAATGCGGGACGAATGCGCCGTAATAGCGGCAAATGAATCCGCTGCGCATCAATGCAGATCAAGACATCGTGTTCGCCGGAGGCCGCTATTCCTGCCAAGGACATGTTGTCAGCGACAACAACATCATCATTCCCAAATAGAGTCTTCGCTGAGCGCTCTATTGCTAGGGTAAGATATGAATTGGGGTTATGCGTAAAGTTCGTATTATAAATGACCGCCATCAAGCAATTGAGCGCCTTACGCCCACCCCCAATTTAGAATCAAGCCTTAACAACATGCAATACACTTCATGTGCACTGCATTTGCACAATCTGACCATGTTTAACTCAATCATTAAAACAGTAAAATCTACGTTCGACTAGCCTTCTAGTTTGGAATAAATAAAAAAAAAGGGCCGCTGATGCGGCCCTTTCTTCACCCTAACCCCGTAAAGGGCGGGTTTAATACCTTGGTCGATTAAGCGTCTGTGCTACGGCGACGGATCGCTGCGCCCAGAATATCACCAAGTGATGCACCTGAATCAGATGAACCGTACTCTGTGATGGCCTGCTTGTCTTCCTCGACCTCACGGCCACGGATTGTCAGAGCCAGCTTGCGAGAAGCACGCTCAACAGCAACAACCTTGGCATCAACCTTCTCGCCAACAGCGAAGCGCTCTGGGCGCTGCTCTGCCTTGTCGCGAGCCAGTTCTGCGCGGCGGATGAAGCCATTCAGAACGTCATCAACCTTAACTTCGATGCCGTTTGTCTGAACTGCTGTCACAACGCAGGTTACGATTGCACCCTTCTGAACGCGTGCGAGCGTGTCAGCGGCTGGATCTTCCTGAAGCTGCTTGATACCGAGCGAGATGCGCTCCTTCTCAGCGTCAACGTCGAGAACCTTAGCCTTAACGACTTGGCCCTTCTCGTAGTTCGCCATAGCTGCTTCGCCTGCTTCGTCCCAAGACAGGTCGGACATGTGAACCATGCCGTCGATGTCTGCGGAGAGGCCAATGAACAGACCGAACTCGGTGATGTTGCGGATTTCGCCTTCGATGACGGAACCGACTTTGTTCTCTTCTTGGAACTGCTCCCAAGGATTGCGCTGAACCTGCTTCAGGCCCAGAGAGATGCGGCGCTTTGAGCTGTCCACATCGAGAACCATAACGTCGACTTCCTGAGAAGTAGCAACGATCTTGCCTGGGTGTACGTTCTTCTTTGTCCAAGACATTTCAGAAACGTGTACCAGACCTTCAACACCTGGCTCCAGCTCAACGAATGCACCGTAATCGGTGATGTTCGTGACGCGACCCGTGTAACGAGCGCTTGCTGGGTACTTAACAGCAACGTTTTCCCATGGATCAGCTTCAAGCTGCTTCATGCCAAGGGAGATGCGCTGCGTGTCAGAGTTGAAGCGGATAACCTGAACGCGTACTGGCTGACCGATCTGAAGAGCTTCAGATGGGTGGTTAATGCGCTTCCAAGCAATATCCGTAACGTGCAGCAGGCCGTCAACGCCGCCGAGGTCAACGAACGCACCGTAATCGGTGATGTTCTTGACAACGCCGTCAAGGATCATGCCTTCCTTCAGGCCCTGAATCAGCTCAGAACGCTGCTCAGCACGGGTCTCTTCAAGAACTGCACGACGCGATACAACGATGTTGCCACGTGCGCGATCCATCTTGAGGATCTGGAATGGCTGAGGCTGCCCCATGAGCGGGCCAACATCACGAACCGGACGGATGTCCACTTGGCTGCCTGGCAAGAATGCCATCGCGCCGCCGAGGTCAACCGTGAAGCCACCCTTAACGCGACCATAGATCGTGCCGTTAACGCGCTGGTTGTTACCAAATGCACGCTCAAGAGCTGTCCATGCTTCTTCACGACGAGCCTTCTCGCGCGAAAGAACGATGGAGCCGTCACGGTCTTCGTAACGCTCAACGTACAGTTCAACAACGTCGCCTGGCTTTACGTCTGGTGCAACGCCTGGTGGGCCGAATTCCTTCAGCGCAACGCGGCCTTCGCTCTTCAGGCCAACGTCAACGATCGCAAATTCGTCGGACAGACGAACGATACGACCCGTAACAACGGAACCTTCAAAACCCGTGTCGCGGCCCAGTGTCTCATCGAGAAGAGCAGCAAAATCTTCGGTGCCGTGTGCAGCCGAGTTCATTAATGTGGCAGAAGCCATGTAAATCCAATTTTCCCGGATTTTCGCAGTAACGCGATAAATCCATGCCTGCGCCACACCCGCATGCGGTGTAAAATGTGTGACGTCTCCCCGTCAGGCCCTCAAGCGGCTCCGACAGGTCCGTGATGAGAAACTCCCGCTGCAAAAGCAGACAAGAGAGAAGCGCCTCTAAATAACCAAGCCGTTTCTAAGGAGAGCAAAGACACCCTAGCTATGGTCAATGTCAATAAAAAAGCGCCTCTTTTACCTTTGTAAAACGCAAATCTGCTCTAACTGCGGCGCAGTGCAATATAGTCGCAAGCCTTTTGAAAGACTTCCGCCGCACTCATACCATCCGTGTTAATCGTTAAGGCATCATCAGCCGGACATAACGGCGCAACATCACGCTGCGAGTCCCGCGTATCTCGGCTCTCGATTTCTGCAATGGCGGCTTCTAATGCCGCCCCCTCAAGCTCCACCCCAACATTGAGTTGGTTATGACGCCGCATAGCCCTTATCTGTGACGATGCGGTTATAAAAAGCTTTACCGGCGCATCTGGAAAAACGACTGTACCGATATCGCGCCCGTCAACAACCGCACCACCTTCGCGCCCAAAGACCCTCTGCCTTTCAAGCAGGGCTGCACGAACCGCAGGCTGAGCCGCTACAATTGATGCAGCTCTATCCACTTCCGGCACACGCAGGTCATTGCGCTGCATATCCTCCGGCACCAGACGCAATGCCGCTTCTTCTGCTGCATCTTCAGGCCGCAAGCCCGCATCTAAAACCCGCCGTGCTACTGCCCGGTATAACAACCCAGTATCCAGATAGGGCAGGCTGTATGCGTCAGCCAAAGCCCGAGCCAAAGTACCCTTCCCAGCAGCAGCAGGACCATCTACCGCAATAACAAAACCTGCTGTCATTAACGAATACCCGCACCAAGCGCGTTCATTAGCGCCACAAATCCAGGGAAACTGGTTTCAATAAACGCTGTATCGTCAATTGAAACAGCCTTCTCCGCCGCCAAACCGAAAACAACAGCACTCATCGCAAGGCGGTGATCCATGTGCGTGACGACGTGCCCACCGCCTAAGCTACCACCCCCGCCATGGACAACCAGATTATCACCTTCAACAGTCGTTGCCGCACCATTGACGTTCAACAATGCAACAGTCGCCGCCAGCCTGTCGCTTTCTTTCACACGCAATTCTTCAAGCCCAAGAAGCCGGGATGCCCCCTCGGCAAAAGCACAAGCCACAGCAAGCACCGGGTATTCATCAATCATAGATGGAGCGCGGTCTGAGGGTACTTCCACACCATGCAAAGCAGAGTGCTTGACCCGAATATCGCCTACAGCTTCTCCGCCCTCAATACGCTCATTGAGAATGGAGAGGTCACCACCCATTTCTTGCAACGTCTGAAAAAGGCCAGTCCGCAAAGGATTAAGCCCTACACCAGTAATTAAAATGTCAGACCCCGGCACCAGTAGCGCTGCCACAATTGGGAAAGCTGCTGAAGAGGGGTCGCCCGGCACGACAACATCTCGCGCTGTCAACTCCGCTGGCCCTGTCAGGGCAATCCGCCGCCCGCCATCAGACATAACTTCAACATCAACGTTTACGCCAAAATGGCGCAACATATTCTCTGTGTGGTCACGCGTTGCGACAGGCTCTTCAACTGTTGTTTCACCATGTGCATTCAGCCCAGCCAGCAACACGGCAGACTTCACCTGAGCAGACGCAACTGGCAAGCGGTAATGCAGAGGCTTTGCGTCACGCGTGCCACGCACGGCCATCGGTAGACGCCCGCCCTCACGCGTTTCAAAAACAGCACCCGTCTCGCTCAACGGAGCCGTCACACGGCGCATTGGGCGCGAACGTAAAGACGCGTCTCCCGTCATGACGCTTAAAAAGGGTTGAGTCGCCAAAATCCCGGAAAGCAAACGCGCAGCGGTGCCCGAATTGCCCATATCCAAAACGTCTTCAGGCTCTGACAAAGCACCAACGCCACGACCATCAATAACCCAATTATCGCCGTCTCGCGTTATCGTTGCACCCAATGCCCGCATCGCGTCCGCAGTACGCAACACATCCTCGCCTTCCAGCAAGCCGCTCACGCGCGTTTGCCCTGCAGCCAATGCCGCAAACATAAGCGAGCGATGGCTGATAGATTTATCGCCAGGCACGCGGGTCGTACCCTGCAAGCCTGTTTGCGCACGAGAAACGTTCAAAGGTCGCTGATTCATACCCTTGTTCATGCCGCCCATACCTAGAAACTGTCAATCGCCGTTCGTACGGGAAAAACCCTCCTTTTTATGCGCCGAATCAGTCCGTTTCCTTCAAAAACATTGACATGCCTCGCACAAGGTGGCATGGCCGCCCTTCTCTAATTCCGTGGCATTGGTAGGCTTGCGCAACATGGCAAAACCCGAACTCGGTCTGAAACGGACATGTGTCGACTGTAGTGTCCGCTTTTATGACTTGAACCGTGTCCCCGCGATTTGCCCAAAATGCGGTGGTACCCAACCGAGTGATATTGGTCGTTTGAAATCAAACGATGAACCGCTCCCAGAAGAAAAAGATCCGAACGGCGTTCAGGACGAGCACGACACAGACGTCGACATCGACACAGGTGATGACGGTGATGACGTTATCGCTGATGACGACGACTTGGACGATGACGATGACCTGTCTAACGACATCGAAGTCACGACCGATAAAGACGACCGCGACGACAACTAAGAACAAGTCCCGCTTGTTCCGTCACGCGATTTTCTTGGCATGCGCAAGCTTCACGCTTGCGCTGCTAGGCGGATGCAGTGCCCCGTCCCAGCCTGTTTTAAAGGCTACTGACCTGCAAAAGCGCCTTTCCAGCCGCGCAAGCGCAACGGCTACACTCCAAAGTCTTTGCCGCACACCCATCCATGTTCAAAATATCACGGTGGGCCATCCCCCTACCCCATCTGCCATCATTCTAAATACGTTAAGTGTTCAATCGCCCGAGGCTGTCCGTGTCCGTCACGTCGCCTTATTATGTGGCCAAACACCCTTTTCCGATGCGTGGAACTGGTACATCCCCGAGCGTCTAACGCCGCAGATGAACGACACTCTTGAGCATACTCAAACGCCTTTCGGGCGTGCTGTGCGCGAAACACATTTTACACGCCACACAATCAGCAGCACAATTCTCACACAGAATACGAACTATATTCTCGAAAACCGTGCCCTTCTACGCCGCGAGGCCGATGACGCGCCCATTGCCCTTGTTATTGAAGACTACAAGGAAGCAACGCTCCACGCGGGGCAATAATCCTCCTCGCCAAGCGCTTTGAGCTCAATTTGAAATGATTCGTTAAAGTAATTATTTGTTATAAACAAATTTTTAAACATAACCCACTGTAAACGTTGATCTTTTTATAAAAAGATAATTTTTAGAACATTATATTGCAATAATTTACCTTTGGCTAAAAAACTGATTTCACCTAAATGACCCGTGGAATTCATGCCGCGAATGTCCGCAGCACGAGCACTTCTCCCATTTAAATAACTTCCGCAGGGGCAGAAATAAAACATGGACCGTCGTGACTTATATCTTCATTTAAAAGGTAAGTACTCTAAGTCCATAACGCTCGTAACAGGGTTGGCTATTTTAGCTCATCCTCATTTTTCTTTGGCAGCCCCTGTAAAAAATAAGAAAAATCATACTATCTCGAGCTTGGATAGTCATTCAGACGAACACGTGACAGTGTCAAAGTCTCGTCAGTCCCACAGCCGCGGCGGCGGCATGATGCGGGTGGAGACAGCTCCCTATGCTGTCCAGACCGTTACCAAAGCTTTTATCGAACAGAAAAGCCCCGTGAGCACGGCACTCAGCTTGGTTAAAACCCTTCCAAGCATGAGCATTTCGACAGCTGACACTTCCGGCATGCAAGGCGGCACGATTCAAAGCCGTAGCTTAACGGATGCAGACATGGCCCTGATGGTTGACGGGGCCCCCGCCTCGGCAGCTTCCTTTCTGGCGCAAAACATCGATTCAGAAAATCTTGCTAGCGTAAGCGTCACTCCTGGCACGTCTCCTATCGACTTGCCCTCCACTACCGCTGCAGCAGGTGTACTCAATGAGACATCTATCGACGCTGGCAGCAAATTTGGCGGAATGATGGATTTTTCCTACGGGACCAACAACCTATCCCGAGAGTTTTTGCGCTTGGAATCGGGAAAAATCGGCAATACCGGGCTACGCGGCTACATTTCTTTTTCAAACACATATGCACGTAGCTGGATGGGAGCGGGCCAAAACCAACGCCGTCACCTTGATTTCGGCCTACGTAAAGACTGGGACAACGGTTCGTTCGCGCGGCTCTTCCTTTCTTGGAACAACACCGAATGGGTTGTTGACCGCTACCCAACTGATACGCAATTTTTCCGCTACAAGGATACCGGTCAGGGCTACGGCCATACGGCCGAATTTGACCCTAAGAACAACGATTACTGGCGGAATTATCGCAATTATTGGAACCAGCTTTTCATTAATGCGCCGTTCCATTTCGTCCTCAGCAAAAAGCTACAGTTCGATATCCAGCCCTACTATAGCTGGGGCCTAGGTTGGAACGGTGCCGCAGGCGGTTTGGCTGCTGGGAACACCACTTACGCCAACGGCAAAACAATTCCAGCAGGTACCCCGCTAACAACGTATTTCCAAGGCGTTGGTGCGCTAAACGTCGGTGCTACCGCTAAGATCGGCTACGATATTACCAAGACCAATCACCTCGAATTCGGCTATTGGTACGTCAATCAAGACTATACTCAGCACTTCCCTCGCAGCGTAACACAAGCCGACGGCTCCGCAGCAAGCCCCAACAATGCTGACTACCAAGTCTACCAAAACGGGCAGCGCTTTTTCCCCGGCAATACCGCAGGTTACGAAATCCACTCCCTCTTTATTGAGGACCGCGCTAAATTTTTACGTAATAAGCTGCAAGTATCAGCGGGCTTTAAATATGTAATGTCAAACGTCTGGTACATTACCTACCCGAACCGCAATCGCATGGGTCAAAACCTCACCGCGCCACTGCCTCACCTCTCGTTCAGCTACCGCATTAATGAACACCACCAGTTTTACCTCAACGGTGAAGGTGACTTTAGACAACCTGCTTCATCATCTCTTGCAAACACGCCCATTACAGGCAGCCTGCCCAAAAATCAGTACTCGATTAAAGAAGAACTGGGTTACCGCTACAACGACTCTCATATCGTCGTGGACCTAGACCTCTTTAACTACAACATTACCAATAGACTGCTCTCTACCTACGTGGGGAACAACGTCTACGGCGTTATCAATGCAGGCAATCAGACAGCGCGTGGCTTTGATATCATGGCGTCGCTACAGCCAATTTATGGCTTCAGCCCATATGTCTCGTTCGAATATCTCAACGCCCGTCTCGATACGAATATCGCTGCCTCAGACAGCCAAGGCAACCTCTCAGCCTTCCGGACAAAAGGCACGCAAGCTCCGCTCTCACCGCGCATTTTGTCGAATTTCGGTCTGACCTACACAGCCGGCGGCTTTTTCTCCAACGCCACGCTGCATTATACCGGGCCTCAATCCGTTACCATTGCAGGTGACCAGCGCATGCCCGGCTACGTTACAAACACCTTATCCCTCGGCTACCATTTTCACCCTATCTGGCGCGCGCAATCACCAACGCTGCGCCTTAACTTCGGCAACCTGACAGGCGCCGTCATCCGCACCGGCGTTGTAGGCGTCCGCGACAGAGCAACAGCCGTGCGCTTGCTGAACGGAAACATGTCTACTGCCGGTTCGAGTGCGCAGTTCTTTGTTGAACCACGCTTCAATATGACAGGCACTCTCTCAACAACATTCTAAGCGCCATTATAGGGCGGAGAAAAACCGCCCCAAAGCAGGATAGGCAATACTAAAGCAGCAATTCAGGTCGTATTGCCCAGCGCTCATGATCACGCCATTGGCCATTAATTCGCAAATACGCAGGTGAAAAACCTTCTTTTTCAAAACCCACTCTTTTAACCAAAGCGATTGAGCGCTTGTTGCCCGGCTGGATGTTGGCTTCCACACGATGCAAACCTAAAGGCCCGAAAGCAGCACTTACAACACGACGTACAGCCGTAGTCATCAAGCCACGCCCGGCGGTTTCCTGCATGCCATAATACCCAAGATAAGCACTGCAAAAATTGCCACGCACAATCTGACTCAAGGTCAAAACCCCGACGATTGCGCCCGTATGGACTTCGAGAGCGATAAACCCCTTAGCGTCATCGCCGATACAAGACGAAAACCATTGCCTAAAACCAGCTTCGTCACAAAAAGGTGCTGACCACGGCATATGAAAAGCTCTATTCGCCTTGTTGGCCGCAATCAAAGCCTCTTTGTCAGTATACTCAACTTCGCGCAGCCTAAGCGCATTGGCGCTCATATCACCACGCATTAACGTGGCGACCAATTCAAGTGCTGCCCCCCATCGAGCGCAAGCATTTGCCCCGTTACAGACGGCAGCGCCAATAATGTTCTTGCTGCATAAGCAATCTCTTCAGGCGATGCACCCTGACGGAGCGGTGTACGCTCACACATCGTTTTGAAATGTGCATCGGACTGACCTTCAGCAGGCAAAACCGGTCCGGGCCCAATAGCATTCACGCGCAATTTAGGTGCCAACGCCAAAGCGAGACTCTGTGTTAATGTCCACAGGCCTGATTTTGAAAGCGTATACGTCACAAAATGAGGAGTAAGATTCCATACCCTTTGGTCGAGAAGGTTCAGAACCACTCCTTCAGCGCCATCAGGCAGCGCCCTCGCCACCTCTTGCGTCAAGACGAACGGAGCCCGTAGATTTGGCTCCAAGTGCCGGTCCCAGCTTTCGCGGGTTACATCACCTATCTCATCCCGGGTAAAAACAGAGGCATTGTTTACCAATACGCCAACTGGTCCCAGTCGGGCCTGCACGGCGGAGACAAGCCCCTCTACGTCTGCTTCCTGCGACAGATCCGCGCGCAGAATGCAACCTCGCCCCCTAATGCGTTGAAGAAGTTCCTCCGCCTCATCCCGGCTGTTGCGGTAGTGAATTGCAACACTAAAGCCTTCCTGCGCGAGCATTTCTACCAACGCACGACCAATACGGCGCGCACCACCAGTAACAAGCGCTACCCTCGGTATTTTTGACGATATCGGCAACATTACCCCAGACTCCGACGCGCCATCAGCGCAGCAGCTAAAGTGCCGTCATCCAAACCATCCAAGGCTCCGCCCATTGGTACACCATGTCCAACACGGCTGATCGTCACTGCGTAAGCAGAAAGTTTTTCTTGCAGCCAATGCGCCGTAGTAGCGCCCTCAACGGTGGCACCCAAGGCCAGAATAACCTCTTTCACACCACCGGCCTCAATCCGCTCCAGAAGTGAACGAGTGTTCAAATCATCCGGGCCGCAGCCAGCCAAAGCCGATAAAGTCCCACCCAACACCTGATAAACACCACGATGGACAGATGCCCTCTCGAGTGCCCAGAGGTCTCCTACCGTCTCAACCACACACACAGTGGAGTGGTCTCGCATTGGTTCAGTACATAAATTGCAAGGGTCGACTGTATCCAGATTTCCACACTGTGAGCATGTCTTGACGCTTTGCGCCGTACGCTCCATCTGCCGAGCCAAAGGCAACATACGAGCCTCTGGCTGACGCAAAAGATTCAATACCGCACGACGGGCTGAGCGCGGCCCCAAGCCCGGTAGCCGCGAAAGCATTACGATCAGTTGCTCGATTTCAGTCGTACCGCTCACAGCTTACTCACCGGATACAGTCCCAAAAAGCGTCTTAGAAAGGCAGGTTCAGGCCGGGCGGGAGATCAATGCCACCCGTAACCTGACGCATCGCTTCCGAACTCGCAGCTTCAGCCTTGGCTTTTGCGTCCGTGTAAGCCGCTACGATCAAGTCCTGCAGCGTCTCCATATCGCTTGGCTCGGCCAGCTTCGGATCAACGCGCAAATTGCGCATTTCACCCTTGCCTGTAAGTTGCAGCGTTACAAGGCCACCGCCAGCGCTACCGTCAACCACCAGATTAGCCAACTCCTTTTGCGCGTCCTGCATACGGGACTGCATCTGGCTTGCCTGTTTCATTAATCCAGCAAGGTTTTTCATCGCATTCGCTCCTGTTGCGTTCAGTACATATCGTCTTCATCAAGAGAATCTGCATCAAGTGGCGCAAATTCCAGATCTGGCGGCTCATTATCCACCAAAGACGTCACTTCCTCTGGCGGCAGGCCGTAATCATCCAAACCGTGATCTTGTACTTCACCAATTCTTGCGCCCGGAAACGCCGTCAAAATGGCCTGTACAAGCGGATGGGATTCAACTTCAGCCTGATTCAAGGCAACAATTTCTGCGCCTTGCTCATCCAGAGTTGGCTCCCCCTCCAAACGGGACGTTTCAACACGCCACGTATTAGGAAAGAGCCTATCCAATAATTTCTGCAAACTGCGCTCTATTCGCGCTGCGGGGTCGTCCGAACGGACTTCCACCACAGGCGGTGCAAAGCGCACCAGATGCACCGCATTCCTCAGCAAGCCATGCAAAAGCGGCTCACGGTCACGAGCAAGGACAACCATCTCCCGCCATGTCCGTGGCGGCAGCGGCCCAGTATCCTCTTCCTTCTCGACACTATGCTTTTGCTCAGCCTTAACCTCACACTGCTGGTCAGGCCTAATCTCTGCCTGCCCGAGGTAACGCGGGTCGATAACTTGTCCACCATTCGCCACCAGCTTCAGCGGCGCCCCAACGTTAGGTGCCTCCGCACGTGGTGCATTGTGGTCCATCCCACCACGCGGTGTCCCGTTTCCGCCCGCGATACCACCCACCTCTGTACCGGATGAGCCGCGCCCATCTCCACCAGAGCCATTATGCGACGACACCACAGCCGGGCCGGAATGTGATACTCCACCGTCCCGTGCTGCCTCTCCTGAGGGAGCTTGCGTTAGCTGTCGTATCAAGCGCTCCGGCGTTGGCAAAAGCGCTGCATGGCACAGACGGATCAAAATCATCTCGGCAGCTTGGCGGCGGTCAGGTGCCTGCTCAACCTCACCAATTCCTTTAAGCAGCATCTGCCATGTGCGCCCTAAAGCCGCAGCAGAGAGCTTGTCGGCCAATGCCCCACCACGCACACGCTCAGCCTCAGGCAGCTCACGGGTTTCACGCAAGTCAGGTACCGCTTTCAACCGGGAAACAAGATGCACCAGCTCCAGCACATCCGTCAGCAGCACACCTAAATCTGCACCACGCGCATAGGCTTGATCCGTCAATTCCAGCGCTTCGGCCACTCGCCCTGCCATTAAGGCCTCGAGCAAATCAAAAACCAAACCACGGTCTGCAAGCCCAAGCATGTCAGATACGGCATCCGCGTCTGACGCACCTTGCGCAATTGCCTGATCAAGAAGCGACAAGCCATCACGGACCGAACCATCCGCAGCGCGCGCAATTAGAGCAAGCGCATCTTCAGAAAGCTCACCACCCTCTTTCCGGGCAATCCGATCGAAATGTTCCTGTAACTGCACCTGCGGAACACGCCGCAAATCAAAGCGCTGACACCGGGACAAAACCGTGACAGGAACCTTGCGCAATTCCGTCGTTGCAAAAATGAACGTAACTTGTGCAGGTGGTTCTTCAAGCGTTTTAAGAAGTGCATTAAATGCATTACGCGACAGCATGTGTACTTCATCGATGATGAAAACTTTCATGCGTGCCTGCATTGGGCGAAAACGCGTAGCCTCAATGATCTCACGCACGTCATCGACGCCAGTGCGGGACGCTGCGTCCATCTCCAAAACATCGGGATGGCGGTCTGCCAAAATGGCCGTACAATTTGGGCACACACCACAAGGATCGGCCGTCGGCCCACCCGTACCGTCCACACCCACGCAATTTAGGGCACGGGCAATAATACGGGCCGTCGTTGTTTTACCAACGCCGCGTACGCCTGTCAGCATGAAGGCATGAGCTACACGCTCAAGCGCAAAAGCACGCCGTAAAATACGAACGAGCGTGTCCTGCCCTATTAAATCATCGAAGGAACGTGGACGGTATTTCCGCGCAAGAACCCGATACGCCTCTTCTTTCTCGGCAACCGCTATAGTTGGTTTTTGCACTACTTCAGTGCGAGCGGGCTCTGGCGCATCGCCAAAAAAGCCGCCACCACTTTCGGGCGGGAGGGGAATATCGTTTTCGTTATCTGTCATGAAAGACCGTAGCGATCATCGCGCGCGCCACCCCTGAAAGCCAAAGAAAGCTCTGTGTGTATTCTTAGCACAAATATTTTTGGGGGGAGGTGGAAGGCCGGACATCTAACCCGTCTGAAATTCACTACGGCTGCTTCCTTCCGGACCTGACCGAGTTCGCGACACATCCGTCCAGCGCCGACCTTCCGCCGCCCGTCTAACACATGAAGTAGGGGGTCTGGCAACCCCCTATCATGCATCATTTTACAGAAGTCTTATTGACCCGCCGCTTCCCCGCCGCCATGGCGAGGGTCTGCCGCACCATAAAGCAGCCCGGTTGCAGGTGCGTTAAGCGTCGGCCGACCTGCCAAAATACCCTCAGCGACACCCCATACACGATGCGGAGAAAGCTTGTAGCCCTCGTCCTGCAACGTTTTTTGCACGTCCGGACTTAGAGCACCATTTTCCATTTCAACAGCACTAGGCTGCCACTGCTCATGGATACGCGGCAGGTTAATGGCATCACGAATATTCAAGCCGTAATCCACCACTCCCAAAATTGCTGAAAGCGTAATGGTCGGGATACGTGAACCACCGGGACTACCAATGACCATGACGACCTTGCCGTCTTTAGACAAAATGGTCGGTGACATGGACGAAAGCGGCGTTTTGCCCGGTTCAATCGCGTTTGCCTTGGACCCGACAATACCGAACATGTTTGGAGCACCCGGCTTTGATGAGAAGTCATCCATCTCATCATTCATCCAGATACCCGTATGCCCGCCCATTACACCTGCACCGAACCAACCATTCAACGTGTAGGTCGCTGAAATCGCCGTGCCTTCGCGGTCCATAACCGAGAACTGCGTCGTCTCATGTTTTTCATGCTCAGCTTCCGGCATCGGCTGCGGCGCCACAAGCGCGGCCTCGCTCGAACGCAGCGCATCTGAGGGGACGGCCCGATCCGTTGGTGTAGCAGCACGAATCGCTACCGCATAAGCGGGGTCGGTCAAATGCGCGATTGGATTTTGCACAAAGGCCGGGTCACCTAAATCCCGTCGGTCAGAATAGGCATGGCGCATGGCCTCAATCTCACGCTGCACTGCGGGAGCAGTATGCAGACCAAGCTTGGCCATGTCGTAGCCCGACAAAATATTGAGAATTTCGCACAACGCGACGCCGCCGCCACTTGGCGGTGGGGACGTTTCAACCAAGTAGCCGCGATATGTGCAGCTGACGGGTGCTAAAGTTCTCGTGTGGTACGCCGCAAAATCAGCCTTGCTTAATAAGCCGCCACCTTCTTGGCTGGCCCGAACAAGCTCATCAGCGATAGGACCGTGGTAAAAAGCATCTGGCCCTTTTTCAGCAACAAGGCTGAGGCTGTGCGCCAGATCGCTCTGTACCAACCGGTCACCAACTTGGAGAGGCGTACCGTCAGCACGTAGGAAATATTTGCGCGCGTATACATCTTTCTGGAAATAACGCGTCGACGTTGCAAGTAGGTCGCTGTCTGCTTGATTCAACACAAAACCATCGCGCGCCAACGCAATGGCAGGCGCCATAACCTTTGCGCGGCTCAACTTACCCCATTTCCGATGAATCTCATCCAGACCAGCCACCGTTCCAGGAACAGCTACAGCCTTCCATCCCTCGGTTGACATACCCGGAATGACATTCCCTGCCGCATCCAGGTACATATCTTCCTTGGCCAAGCCGGGCGCATGCTCACGGAAATCGATAAAAATAGTTTTGCCATGCGCTGGGTGAATGGTCATGAAACCACCACCGCCGATATTCCCTGCCGCAGGATAAACAACCGCAAGCGCGTAGCCGACAGCTACTGCCGCATCGATGGCATTCCCACCCTCAGCAAGCATCTTTGCGCCCGCTTCGGAGGCCAAATGCTGAGCAGATACGACCATGCCATGCTTGGCCGAGACGAGCTTAGCTGGCTCTTTCTGGTCGGGGCCAAATGCCAAAGGGTCTGCAGGAGCAGACTGCGTCGCAGCCAAGCTGCCGGAAAGTGGCACGAGCGCGCAAAGAACAGCCAAAGCCGTAGAGCCAAAGGAGCCACGGCGTCCGTTCGGGCTGCCTAAGCGGGGGAAATGAACCATTATGCTTTTTCTCCATAGGGTGGGCAGGTGTAACCGCGAGGAGAAAGTGTGAAAATTTCACAGCCGTCTTCCGTTACGCCGAGCATATGCTCGAACTGCGCCGACAGGGAACGGTCACGTGTTACGGCCGTCCAGCCATCATCTAAAATCTTTACGTCTGCACGCCCCAAATTCAGCATCGGCTCAATGGTGAAGACCATTCCGGGCACCAACTCGCGGCCATGCCCCGGCTTACCGTAATGCAGAATATTTGGCTCAGAATGAAATTCCCGCCCGATACCGTGGCCACAAAAATCTCTGACTACGGAGAGGCGGTTACGCTCAGCGAAACTTTGGATTGCATGCCCAATGTCTCCCAAAGTATTTCCCGGCCGAACGGCTTTGATGCCCAGCATCAGCGATTGATGCGTCAACTCCACCAGTTTTTCAGCTTTTTTTGCAATCTTACCTACTGTGTACATGCGCGAACTATCGCCGTACCAGCCATCAAGAATAGATGTCACATCAATGTTGAGGATATCACCTTCAACTAAGACCTTGCTGCCGGGAATACCATGGCAGACGACATGGTTGATCGAAATACAGCATGACTTAGGAAAGCCACGATAATTCAAAGGTGCTGGAACTGCCCCATGCGCCAATGTGAAGTCATGCACTAATGTGTTCAGTTCTTCCGTCGTCACACCCGGACGAACGTGATCCCCGATCATGTCCAGTGTTTCGGCAACGAGACGCCCTGCCGCACGCAGACCCACAAAATCGTCTGCGTTGTATATTGTTATTCCACCGGCCATCGCGCTCATCACCTTATTTCTTACACTATGTGCGCGATAAGATGCGTCGATACGGACTGATCCGCAAGTTCTAGCGTTGCAATCCGTTCACAAACATTAGCCGCGAACGCGGTGCTTTGTATGGTGGACAGCCCCTTGAGCGTGCAAACTTACCATACGCACGCTGCCAATATGGTGCGCCATACGCCTGTGACCTGACGCATCCGCAACCTCAACTGGTCGGCGCCCAGCGCCGTGACGCCCAGAAGAACGCCCGCCCGAACGCGCCGAAGCCATCAGTGTGGATTGGTGCATCAAAGGTTGCGGCGCCAGCCCCTTATCCGCAAAACCCCGATCCAAAAGCGCCGCCATCGCCATGGAACGGCTTGCATTGCTGGATGCGCCCATCACAACACCGATCAAACGCGTGTTTCCCCGTATGGCGGATGTCACCAAATTATGCCCTGCCAAGTCGGTGTAACCAGTTTTAAGACCATCAGCACCTGAATAAATTTTCAGCATCGGGTCGTGGTTCGGAATAACCCGACGATGAAAATAGAATTGCGGGACATCAAAATAATGGTAATCGCCGGGGAAATCGCTAATCAAACGCTGAGCCAATATCCCCAGATCATGCGCCGTCGTGACCTGATCCGGGTCGGGCAGACCTGAAGCATTACGAAATGTCGTATTGGCCATGCCCAACGCACGCGCCTGCTGCGTCATGAGCTGAGCAAAACGCACTTCATCCCCACCCCCTAGGAATTCGCCCAAGGCGCAAGCCGCATCGTTTGCAGACTTCGTTACCAACGCCAGAATTGCCTGCTCCACCGTAAAGCGCGTACCGGGCACCAGACCGAGCTTCGACGGCTTTTGAATTGATGCATGAATTGAGACAGGTATCTGCTCATCAAGCGTAATTTGATGCGCTTGCAATGCCCGGAAAGCTAAATACAGCGTCATAAGCTTTGTGAGGGATGCTGGATAACGTTGCAGTTCCGCATCGCTTTGCGAGAGGACTTCGCCCGTTTGAGCATCAATGACGTAGCTGGAAATATGTCCGGGATATTGAGCCCAAGCCTTTCCCGCAGGGAAACACCCAATGCCTATAACCAAAACCAACGCAGAGAGTATAAAAGCCAAACGGGACGAGAAGCGCATTATCTGGCAGCCTTTGAGCGTGACCGTGGTGACGGGGCCTGAACATCAAGACACAGAAACTGCACCACCGGCCCCGGCCGGGCAGCGCAACCAACACTGGAACACCTCGGGGAAGCGCTCATTTAAGTGAAGCCACCATTTAGGCGCGGTCTTGCTTATCCGTCTATGATGTTTCTGAATTTATTTAATATTTTGTGAAGGTGGCAAAAACATGGTGCCTCTACAGGCGCAGATGCAAGATTCGTACAAATTTTCTCTTCTCTTACCCACCCATCCACTCCATATTCTGTAATGTCATGGTTTTATCGGCATCACGCACCCATCCCACTCGCCCCACCCGTTCAGACTGGCACGGCAGCGCAATGCGCGCCCCGGTCATGACGAGTCCCGGCACCATTCCTCCGTCCCCAGAAGACGGAGCCGACCACGAGTTCGAAATAGACGTTGTCGTCCGCCCCCGAACCCGTACGCGCAAGCCTTCTATGTTCACCGTTCTGATGCTCAACGACGACTACACTCCCATGGAATTTGTGGTGCATGTTCTTGAGCGTTTTTTCGGCAAATCCCGCGATGAAGCCACTGATATCATGCTCGAAGTCCACCAGCATGGCGTCGGCGTTTGTGGCGTCTTTACTTATGAAGTAGCCGAGAGCAAAGTGGCTCATGTCATGGAACTGGCCCGCAAAAACCAGCACCCATTGCAGTGTACCCTTGAAAAGGAGTGACCCCGGTTCCACTCTTTTTAAAAGCTAATCCTGAACCGGAACGTTAGACCTACTTAGACTGCGTTTGTGATGGGCCCTGAGCCACTATCACACCAAGATGCCTCATTGAGAGAGGCCGAGAGGAGCGCCCATGCTGTCCCGTATGCTCGAACAGACACTTCACCGCGCTCTCACATTCGCCGGGGACCGACATCACGAATATGCCACGCTTGAACACTTGCTGCTCGGCCTTACCGAAGACCCCGATGCACTCGCAGTGTTCCATGCTTGCGGCGTAGATCTGGACAGACTCCGCACAGAATTGACGGAATTTCTGGACAAAGATCTGTCTGGCCTCGCGTCCGAACGCAGCGTAGACCCCAAACCGACAGCCGCATTCCAACGCGTTATCCAACGGGCAGCCATCCACGTTCAAAGCACCGGCCGGGAAGACGTTACTGGCGCCAATGTTTTGGTTGCTCTTTTCGCTGAGCGCGAAAGCCATGCCGTCTACTTCCTGCAACTGCAGGACATGACGCGCCTCGACGCTGTAAACTTCATTTCGCATGGCATTGCGAAGGCACCAGACCGTGGGCACCGTAAAACCCCACCCTCTTCCGCTCAAAACTCGGACCAAGAAGCTCCACCGCGGAAAGAGAAGACGAAAGAAGGCGCCCTCGCCACTTACTGCGTCGACCTCAACGCCCGTGCACATGCTGGCAAAATTGACCCGCTTATCGGCCGTGATCAGGAAATCGAACGTACAATTCAAATTCTGTGCCGTCGCACGAAAAATAACCCGCTTTTTGTTGGTGACCCCGGCGTTGGTAAAACTGCCATTGCTGAAGGCTTAGCGCGACGCATAATCGAGAAAGACGTCCCTGAAGTCCTACATGAAGCAACCATTTACGCATTGGACATGGGGGCCCTGCTCGCTGGCACACGCTATCGTGGTGATTTCGAAGAACGCCTGAAAGCCGTCGTCACCGAATTGGACGCAACGCCGCACGCTATTCTCTTCATTGACGAAATTCATACCGTCATCGGCGCTGGCTCTACTTCAGGCGGCGCTATGGACGCGTCCAACCTCCTGAAGCCAGCCCTCGCAGCAGGAACTCTACGCTGCATCGGCTCGACCACCTATAAAGAGTTCAGGCAGCATTTCGAAAAGGACCGTGCACTCGTTCGGCGCTTTCAAAAAATCGATGTGCCAGAGCCAACAATTGAAGATGCGATCAAAATTCTTCGTGGCCTGAAAACGAGCTACGAAAAGTATCATAACGTCCGTTACACCGATGAAGCCTTACGTGGCGCTGTAGAACTCGCGGCCAAATACGTCCATGACCGCAAGCTGCCCGATAAAGCCATCGACGTGATCGACGAAGTTGGCGCGGCGCGGATGCTCGTACCCGAAAACAAACGCAAAAAAACAGTCACCCTTAAAGACGTTGAAGATGCGATTGCCAAAATTGCGCGCATCCCGCCCAAAAGCGTCTCAGCGGATGACCGCGAAACACTCCGCACTTTGGAGCGCGACCTGCGTAATATGGTCTTTGGCCAAGATAAAGCGATCGAGACACTCTCCTCCGCCATTAAACTCTCACGTGCTGGCTTGAGAGAGCCTGAAAAGCCAATAGGCAATTATCTCTTCTCCGGCCCCACAGGCGTTGGTAAAACCGAAATTGCTCGCCAGTTAGCCACTTCACTCGGGGTTGAGCTTATCCGGTTTGATATGTCGGAATATATGGAGCGCCATTCCATATCCCGCCTGCTCGGTGCACCACCCGGATATGTAGGATTTGACCAAGGCGGTCTGCTGACCGATGCCATCGACCAGCACCCGCATGCCGTTCTCCTGCTGGACGAAATTGAAAAAGCTCACCCCGAGCTGTTCAACATCCTCCTGCAGGTAATGGATAACGGGCGCCTGACAGACCATAACGGCAAGACCGTAGACTTCCGTAATGTCATTCTTATCATGACAACCAATGCGGGCGCGTCAGACCTTTCCAAGGAAGCCGTCGGCTTTGGCCGCACAATCCGCACCGGCGAAGACGAAGAAGCAATCAAGCGGTTCTTTACACCTGAATTCCGCAACCGCCTTGATGCAATTATTCCCTTCGCGAACCTAACACCCGAGACTGTTGGTCGTGTCGTCGAGAAGTTTATCTTCCAGCTCGAAGCACAACTTGCAGACCGTAACGTCACAATCGAGATTTCCTCTGCGGCAAAAGAATGGCTGGCAGAGCGTGGCTATGATCGCCTCTATGGGGCACGTCCACTAGGGCGTGTCATCCAAGAGCAAATCAAAAAGCCATTGGCTGAAGAACTCTTGTTTGGCCGCTTGGCACAAGGCGGAACCGTCGCCATTGGGCTCAAAAACAAGGCCCTAACCTTCGATATATCCGAAGCAGACGGCACAACTTCCAAGCCAGAAAACGCTTCAAAGGACGAAGCTGCAAGTTAAGCCCAAAGGAAAACCCCCTCACATCAGTGAGGGGGTTTTCCTTTATCATTCGTATTTCTGACCATTTACAACGACATAACCCGCCCAAGCCCATGAACGTCCGGTGCCATGATGGGTCCAATCAATCCCTTGGCTGCGTAAGTTGTCAAAATAATACCGCCCCTGAACATCGACTTGGTCTTGTTTATTTACCCACGGCCAAGCTGGGGCGCTCATTCGATCCAAATCCGACACAATGCGAATTGACACACCTGAACCAACATTGACGTAGAAATAGCCGTGCCAACCGCTTCGTGTACGCTTCGCCCGGGGAGCAACCGCTACCACACGCCCGCAAATATGCTCCGGCAAGTCGATGCCAGTTGCGCCATTTTGGAGAAAACCCTGTTGGTCTTTTAGGAACTGAGCATTATCGCACGCACTCGGCATCGTACCGGCAGCATGCACCTCTCCGACAATCCCTACGAACGCCAGCACAGATGCGGCACCGATATGCGAAAATCTCTTCATCGACATTGAGCGCTTATCCTTCCTAGGATTGTTTTTTGACCATGCCTTTATTTTAAATCAAAAAATATTAGCCAACAAATATATTGTTTTTTGAAAAGTTTTTTATATCAATAATGAATGTATCTCTGAATTTTTATAAAGTTTTCAACAATCTACATTACTTTCACCACTACCAGAGACTGATAAAAAAATAACTTTGACCTACCTCAACCTATCCTGACTATAATCTTTCACAATGAAAATTTTTGCAGTAAATTTACCCCTGATTGGGCACGAACCAAACTTCGTCTACCCCAAAACGTTTCAAACCATTTCTCAACCTTATCATTCTTTGTGAAAAGCATTATGCGCAGCGCCAAGACCCTATCTCCACACGCTTTAAAAACCACACGGCGCGGCCTTATTGCTGGCGGTGCGGCTTTCTTATTTAATCCCCCACACCTTCTTTCAGCCCCACCGCGCGTCCATGGAAAAGTCGGCCCCCGCAACCTTATAACTGATGTGCCCGGTATTAAGGTCGGTTACGCGGATGCCCCGTCCAACTGCACGGGCGTCACAGTTATCTTGCCTGACACCCACGCAATCGCTGCTGTAGATATCCGTGGTGGCGGCCCCGCGACGCGCGAAACCGACACGCTAACGCTTGGCAACCTTGTTCATACCGTAGACGCAATTGTACTATCCGGCGGGTCCGTATACGGCCTCGCTGCCGGAGATGGAGCCGCAGCATGGCTCGGGGCACATGGAAGAGGTTTCTCATTCCACCCGAGCGCGTCCGTTCCCTCAGCACCAATCGTCCCCACCGCAGCTCTTTATGACCTTGCAACCGGAGGCGACAAAAACTGGGGCGAAGACCCGCCATACCATGCACTCGGCCTCGCCGCAGTCTCACGCGCGTCCGAAACTTTTCCCCTCGGCACGCATGGCGCAGGCTTCGGCGCAACAGCAGGGGCGCTCAAGGGCGGCCTTGGCTCTGCTTCTTACATTACGCATGAAGGCATCACAGTAGGCGCCATCGTTGCGTGTAATTCTTTTGGTTCAGTCGTAGCGCCGGGCGGAAAACAATTCTGGGCTGGCACTTACGAAGTCGGGCGAGAATTTGGCGGCTTGGGCGCACCAAAATATGACGTTGATTCTGAAGACTGGGGCCTCGCAAAATTAAACCCTGCCCCGCGCGCCAATACCACTCTTGCCTGCATCGCCACAGATATTGCCCTGAGCAATGATGAACTTAAACGTGTGGCCATGATGGCGCAAAACGGCATGGGCCGCGCGATACGCCCCGTACACTCCCCTTTTGACGGGGATATTATCTTTGCCCTTTCAACCTCACGTCAAGCTAACCCGCACCCCGCAACATCGCTTGAACGCGACATTCTGGTTACGCGCATTGGCTCCATTGCCTCTGACGTTCTGGCGCGCGCTATTGCCCGTGGCGTCTACCTAGCAACATGCCCTCCAGGTATGACGGCTCAACAATGGTCAAGCCTCTGAGGGTAGCCCGTAGAAAACACTTTCATGTAATCGCGGACGGAGAACTCGTCGTTACCTCCTCCCCGCGATTACCGTTGCCGCATTAGAATGTCGTAATATTCGGGCTTACCGTTTGAAAACCATAAGTACGATACTCAGTACGGACCACGTTGTTTTCAACATGCACAACCATATAGCCCTCCGGCGTACCAAGATGTTCGCCATGCCACCAGTTACCGCACACCGCGCCGCCTGTAATGTATGGAACGCCGTTCAAATCCACCCGCTCCAGCACATGCGTATGGCCCTGCAATACAGCTAAAATATTATGTCCGTGCAAAAGAGCCAGAATTTCACGTGTGTTTACAGTGCACAATGCCGATGGGCGTAGCTTAGTATGGTCCAGGTCTGTATAGGTTCCAAAGGCCGTAACCATTGGTATATGCGTTACTACAATAATTGGCGCCCCCGCCGGCAATGCCGCAAGCGTTATCTTCAGCCACGCCAACTGGGCCGCATCATAGCGCCCCTCGTATTTCCGGTCATCGGTAAGACCAATAGAGTCCAAAACAATAAAATGTACGCCCTTATGCTCAAAGCTATAATATGTTTGACCATATTTCCGGCGGAAGTAATTTTTACCAAATTCCGGGTCTGATAATGATGCGCCGCTCTGCGGATAAACGCCGAAGCAATCATGATTACCAATAGTATGATAGATTTTCTTACCGATCACTTGCTCCGTCATTTCATAGAGATCGATAAGCTTGTTTGCCCTTTCTTTCGATACGCCTAACGCGTCGAAAACGTGGTCCCCGCCTTGAACAACAAAATCAGCTTTTTCGTTGCTGATCGCCCTAAAAGCCATCTGGCAGCCTTTCAAACCATCCAGTTCCGGCTGCAAATGCGTATCTGTCATAAATACAAACGTAAAAGCGTCATGCCCTGATGCTGCGGCACGCGTATTAGAGGCACCGGACACTGCCGCCACTCCGGCCAGCGCCCCAGTACCACCCAATAAATGACGACGTGACACACCAGACATAAGCTTTCCCCTATCGAATATCTAAAAAGCAATAAACTCGACTACATTATGGGAAAACTTAAAGGCCAATAATGGCACTCAGGTAAAGCCGCGTTACGCGCTGTCCTACAAAGTTCATATTTCTGGATGGGCCAGCACCGAAGCAACAAGCTGCGCCTCCCGCATAGCCCATTTAAAGTACCACTTTGACGCGTACTGGCTGGCGTATTTGAAACATTACACGTTTACCAAATACGCCCAGACGAACTTCAAACCGTCAGTCTTTACTCTCTGTCCCATAATATAATTTGCCGATTTCAATGGCCGGGCGCCCTTGGCTACGCCGGTGCATGTTTGTGTCCCGCAAAGAATAGGCACAGCCACAATATTCCTGCTGGTAGAACTGCTCCTGCTTGCTGATTTCAATCATCCGCGCGGCACCACCGCCCTTGCGCCAATTAAAATCCCAATAGGACAAACCTTCATATGGAGTGACGGCACGCTGCCCACAATCATTAATCTGGGCCATGTTCTTCCAGCGCGAAATACCAAGCGAACTGGTCATAACAGGGAAGCCGTTCTCATGTGCGTATAAAGCAGTGCGCTCAAAACGCATATCAAAGCACATGGTGCAACGCGTCCCGCGTTCTGGCTCCCACTCCATACCCTTCGCCCGGGCGAACCAATTATCCCGGTCGTAATCAGCATCAATAAATGGAACATTATGCTTTTCAGCGAACCGAACATTTTCGTCCTTACGCAGCAGGTATTCCCGCTCAGGATGAATATTCGGATTGTAGAAAAAAATCGTGTAATCAATACCGGATGCCGTCATCGCTTCCATCACCTCCCCGGAACAGGGGGCGCAGCATGAATGCAGCAACACTTTCTTCTGCCCATCCGGTGGCGTGAGAAGAGGACGGCTATTTTTAGTCATTGAACACTTCCTTCTGCGGCTCTCTCAGCAGGTTTTATAATTCCGTTGGGGAAACCCCAAAATATCAGATGTCGCATGGGGCAGGTCCGTACGGCTTGATCTCTGGTCGGGCGTTGAGCACTGCCGCCAACCACCCCCTGAAATCTAAGCCCACTTGCCGACTATCATACCCGCTTTGATGCGTAACGGCCCGGGAGCATCCGAAACTTCATCAAACACTGCATCAGCCGGACTGGCACTGCTACCCTGCGCGGTTGCCAAGCCATACCAGCAATGCTCCTTGGAAGGAAATTAGAATTTACACGACAAGGCCAGAAAAAACAGGAGATGACCGGACCGCTTCTTACGGTTCCCTCATGGATATCGGCTTACTTGGAATCACGCCGTGCATGACGGTATCGCCGCACCAATCGTGGCAAACACAATAAGGGATGCTTCTGCTCAAATGACGATAACGCCAGATCAATACCCGTATGCCGCTGTATCTTCCACGCCAGATAGGTAGCACCATCCTTGAAGGTAAACGCTGCCTTGATCAAACGTAATACATTCCGCACTTTGCCAAAGCGCTTTATGGCGTGCCAATGCTTCACAGCCCGTCGCGTCTGCTTTTCAGAGAGCACGACAGAGTAACTGTCATTCTCCCGAGCAAAAGCTAAACCCGCACGCTGCCACGCTAACGGTAAAATCGTAGTAAAGCGGCCTTCGGCTCCTTGGAGAAGACTTTTCCCACGCCCAGACGCCTCTACCCTTAGTTCTGAGCCATAAGTCTGGGCGAATAGCGCATCCCAAAAGGCTGTAGCAGGCTTACTTCCTATGTCAGCGCCAAAAATCCCGCTCCAGAAAGCAGCTGTCGTGACACAACGGGCAATCAACGTCAGGATATAGTCCGCAGCCTCAGCGTCTCGTACCCAAACCAGCCGCACTGGCTGACAAAAACGCGCCCATAAGGTTGTATCAGCTGAACGCGGCCCTGTTCGCTCTGCAAATTGCTTACGCGACAGCACAGCAACTTTAGCCCGGTAAGCTTGCCCCTCGTAACTATACTCCGCGTAAAACACATTTGGCGGCAGAAAATGATTTGCCAGGCGGGCACACATGCCTCCCGGCACATCACGCCCCGTTTCCGTCACCACATAAAAATCCAAAATACCATCCGGGTCCGCTTTACGCAGCATAGACCCGTAGAACACGACACCCAAAGGTGCCGTCGACATATCCTTAACCAGATGTGCCGCAAACGCCCGTACAGCTGGAGCCACCGGCGTTACTAATTCCGTGACGAGGTATTTTTCCAAACGATCAAGCATGGAGGAACCTAAATGCCGGGCCACTCTCCAGCAGCAACTGCCGCGATGCCGTCGGGGTAAAGACCTCACCATCCAGCACAAAGTCACTCGTTGTTTCAAGCATCATACGATGGGTTCTGCCGCTATCGTAGTCTGGGTGGCGGCGCAGCCAACGGGGCGCACGGCCTGTCAAAAGAGCGGCAGCAGCCCGGGCCAGCGAGCCCGGCTGCGCACTTACATCCAAGTATCGTACGCCGCGTGCACCCGGCTCAGCGTCCCAAAACGGCCAGATACCACGCGATAATTGCGACAAACCTGTTGCCAAGAACATAAAGCTTTCGCCGCCGTAGGAGCGCTCTTCAGTCATAATTTTTAGAGGGTCACCCGCAAGCCAACGATCACGGCTCCGACGAAACACTAGACTGCCCACCGCACCAAGGACCGTCACCCCTACAGCCAAATCATGCGGCGCGAACCTGACGATGGATGGAGCATGCGCAATACGAACAGCTCTAGCATACCCCGCACAGCCACCAAATAAGCCAAGGACAGGCATACGGTCGCTCTCCGGCCAAGTTAGCCGAATAGGCGTTCTAACGCTTGAGCGCATCGCACCTTGGCGCAGCCTGCGCAGCGCCTGAAAACCCCGCAGACCAAACCCAACATCATTCGCAATCAGATTGGTATTACCCGACGCAAACACGGCGATATCTGGCAAATCATCTTCGGGGTAAACGCGGGCAATGGCTGTCAGCGCAGTGCTCACCGTCCCATCTCCGCCATCTATAGCAATCGTCCGCACCCCACGGTCACGTAATACGCGCAGCCGGTCCGCCGTACCTTCGCGGCTATCGGACGGAATAAAATTCTCTCCCAAGAGAGATTCGGCAGCAGCCGCAAAGCCTGCGCCGCTACGATTATTACGGCGACTACGGGCGTTGTGTATCAGGGCAAAGCGCACAGAGCGGGACAATCTTCTGTCTAAGAAAAAACGGGATACGCCCCAGAAAATCTGGACTAAGCGGTATTTTTCGTGAACGCTTAAGACCATTCCTCGAAAAGGCGGTATAGGGTTTCCACTGGCGGGGTCTAGCACAGCACAGCCCGTAGGACTACACGCTGAGTTACGAACGGAAGAAACCTAAGCCCTGATGACAGAACGCCACAGCACTATGCCCCAGTCTGACACACAGCAAAGCCCGGCTACAGACATACCTGCCAGCCAGCACACTCAAAACCAGTCTTGTGTCAGAATCGCGCATCTGTCGGACCCACACCTCCCCCCTCCACCGGTCCCTTGGTCCCAAGCCTTTAACAAACGCGGCCTCAGCCTTCTTTCATGGCACAAACACCGTCGGCACGTTCATCAGGCCCCGCTCTGCGATGCCTTGGTGCAAGACATCGCCCGCACTGAAGTTGACGCCATTATGGTAAGCGGTGACCTAACAAACTTTGGTACCCCCGCAGAGTTTACTAAAGCCGCTCAATGGCTGGCTGCTCTGCCTGCACCCGCATTTGTCATTCCCGGCAACCATGACGCTATGGTCCGCCAACCCGAAGCCACAGGCCGCAGCAAATGGATAGATTGGGCGGCTCCGCAATATCCTTATTGCCACGAACTCAACGGCGTAGCGATTATCGGCGTTAACTCAGGCGTACCGACATTGCCTTTCATGGCAAGCGGACGTGTCGGAAAGCAGCAACGCCAGCGTTTGGCGACTCTGCTCAAACGCACGCACGATGCAGGACTGTGTCGGGTCGTAATGATCCACCACCCTCCGTGCAAAGGACTCGTGCCATGGCGCAAGGCCCTGCACGACATGAAGGCCGTTACCGATGTTCTCCGCGCAGAAGGGGCAGAAATCGTCCTGCACGGACATTCACATAACGCGACACTGACCCATATTCCCAACTCCACGATACCACTTCTCGGGGTCGCATCCGCTTCCCTACAGTCCGCGAAGCCCCACCGCCAAGCATGCTGGAACGAACTGACCATTACGCCTCACGCACAAACTGCGCATAAACACTGGACCATCACACTCCAGCGCCATTGGCCCTCATTTAGCGGCCCCCATAGCGGGGTAGTAGAGAGCGCATCTTGGGAGCGTGGATACAAATGACGCCCAAACTCCATACGCTCGACCGCTACCTCCTACGGCAAATGGCACCTCCATTTATCGTCGCGCTCGGGGCCATGCTTGTAGCGCTCCTACTTGAGCGCCTGCTCACTCTTTTCGATTATCTGGCCTCCGCAGGAAGCTCCCTCTCCACCTGTATCAAACTCCTGACGGACCTCCTGCCGCATTATTTTGGCATCGCGCTGCCGGCCTCGCTTTGCATTGCGGTCTTCCTGACCGTCCGCAGCATGAGCGACCATAACGAAATTGACGCCATCAGAGCGGCCCGCATCTCCCTCATTCGCCTGAGCCGTCCTTTCATGTTTGTCGGCTGCGGTATCGGCCTCGCCAGTGTTTTGCTCTACGGCTATATTCAGCCTGTTGCACGCTATGACTACCGTGCCGGTTTTTACGTCGCCGAACACACAGGATGGGCCCCTCACCTTCAGGCCGGGATGTTCGCATCCACCTCCAGTAAAGCCATGATGACAGCCGATAAAGTCCGTCATGGCGGCTCCACACTCGGCCATATCTTCATCCGCGAGATTGCAGATAACGGCACTATTCACCTGATTACAGCTGAACGCGGCCTTCTGACCGTCTCACAAAAGCATCACCGTACAGAACTAGACCTTTGGGACGGACAAATCGTCGACATTCCACTGCAAACCAGTGAGCATTCAGCACCGCATGTCACGCATTTTGGTCATGCTGTGCGCATTATCGAACGCCAAAACCACGATACAAACTTCCGCTCACGCGGCGCAGATGAACGTGAACTTACCCTGTTTGAACTTGCCAAAGATCTGCGCTATGGCGTGCACGGTATTGAGTACCGCACCCTGCGCGCTGAGTTTGACTTCCGCATGGCGCGCGCACTTGCCATACCGTTCATTCCGCCACTAGCCGTTGCGCTCGCCATAGGCGGCAAACGCAGGCGCTCAATCTGGGGCCTTCTGGCCGTTTCAGGCATCCTTGTCGGCTTTGACCAGATATTAATGTTCGGTCATTCCTTGGCTTCTTTGGGCAAACTCCCCATTTGGTTAGCCATCTGGACCCCTGAAGCACTATTCTGTGCTGCATGTCTGGCAACACTACTTCGCCGCTCCCGTGGCTCTTGGCGCCGACGGCTCCTGCACAAAGCCTAACCCCTCTCGGCACCAAACGACGGTAAAAAAACCCGCATGAACCGCTCTGCTCACTCCTCAAAAATGCCCCAGAGGCATCGCGCTGTTCTCATTCGTCATCTGAACAAAGCCCTGTTGGGGCGCGTCATGCTCTGCGGGGCAGTTCTTGTGGCCCTCATGGAATTACTGGCGCTTTTGGAGAAGACGACACCGATTTTAAACCGTCATCTCGGCGTACGCGGCTTAGCCATTTTTTCTGCTCTGCACCTTCCAGCGCTCAGCATCGACATACTCCCCTTAGCTTTCCTGATCGGGGCGCTCTTCTTTCTTACGCAACTCGCCTTATCAAGCGAGATGTCTGCTCTGCGCGCTGCAGGTTTATCGACTATCGGGCTTTACCGTTTACTGCTCCCAACAGTGCTGTTCGTGGGCTTTGCGGGTATGATTGGGCAATACTGGGTTGTGCCTGCCAGCGAAGGTGCGCTGAAACAATGGTGGAATGCCACAACCCCCATTAATGAACATGATGACAGCGACCAGCCTCTTTGGTTTCGTATGGGCGGTACGCTCATCCGCATTGAGCATATCTCCAACAGCGGCCAAACCTTAAGCGACATAACCCGCTATGACCGTGACGCCCACGGACAGCTGACAAGCACTCAGCATGCGGACAGCCTGAATTACGCTGGGGATCACTGGGAAGAAACCGGCAACCTCACACTACAGCTTAACCCTGATCACAGCGCAGCCCACCGCATTCCGGGTGGAGCCCTTGCTCTCCCCGTATCCCCGCGCACCATTATACGCCTGACACAGGCTCAGCCTTTTCTGACACCGGGAGAAATTTTAGACGCCCTCCACAATGGCGCCCCAGCGAGTCTCCCCCGCCCTACATACCGTATGGCGCTTTTTTCACCCCTGATCTTACCAATAGATATGGCAACAATGCTTCTATTAGCGCTGCCAGTGATCTATATCCCACCAAGAACTGGGCTCAGAACCCCACTTCCAGTCTATGTGCTGGCAGCAGGTCTAGCCCTTGTAATCCTGCAGGGCCTGATAAACGCGTTGGGCAATGCCGGAACGCTACCGGCAGCACTGGCCGTTTTGTCAGGACCACTACCGGGCATTTTATTCGGTATCACCTGGGTACTGCGGATGGAGGAAAAATAAATATGACTGCACCCCGTTCAGGCTTACGCTTTTGGCGTAATGCAGCATCTTTGCGCACAGGCCGAAGCTTCGACTTGGGTAAGATGACCCTTCCACAACTTTGGATGGCCTATCTCACCTACCCAAGCATTCTGCTCTATTTCGCCCTGATTATCGCCTCCGCAGTTTTGACCGTTCACTTCTGGAGCGGCACCTTGCGCACGGTGCTGCCCATTCCCGCAGTCATCGCCATTTACCCAACCGCGTGGTATCTGATCCACCGCTTCGTCCTGCACAGTAAGTGGCTTTATAAAAGCCGCTGGACGTCTTCCACCTGGAAGCGCATTCACTTTGATCACCACCAAGACCCACACCTGTTGGATGTGCTGTTTGGCTCCCCGCTCAACACCGTACCCACCATGGCAATCATCACCATGCCCGTCGGTGCGCTCATTGGCGGATTGAGTGGTATGTTTGCAGCCTTTACGACCTCGCTGGTTATGACCTGCATCTATGAATTTTTTCACTGCATACAGCACTTGGCTTACAAGCCCCGCTGGAAGTGGGTCGCGCATATCAAGCAACTGCACGTCCTCCACCACTTCCACCACGAAGACGGCAATTACGGTATAACCAATTACCTTCCGGACCGGATCTTCGGCAGCTTTTACCGAGACGCCCGCGAGCGCCCGCGCTCCCAGCATGTTTTCAACCTCGGCTACACCGTGGATGAAGCCTCGCGCTACCCTTGGGTCATGTCTCTAACAGGCTCCCCCCCAAAAGACCGACCCGACGGCGCGCGCCCAAATAAAAAAAATACGCCAGAAGCCGCCGCGTGAGTGCCCTCCCTGTCCTCATTCTAGCGGGCTCGCGTGATGGCGCCCAAGACCCTCTTGCCCGCTTGGGAGGCGTCTCTCACAAGGCCCTGCTTCCGGTAGCAGGACAAGCCATGCTGTCGCGCGTCCTCGCCGCAGTGAACGAAACTCCGGCAATAAGCAGCGTTACCGTCAGCATCGAGGAACCTGAATTAATTCAGACACTTTTGCATGAGCACTCCACTCACGCGCAACCAGCCTCGGTCCTGCAATCTCAACCCTCCCCAAGTGAGAGCGTTGCTGACGCTTTGCAGGCACTCGGCACGCCATGTCTCGTCACAACCGCAGATCACGCCCTGCTTAAAAAAGAATGGATAGAAGAATTTCTGGAATACACGCAGGGATGTGACGTGGCCGCAGCCATTGCTGTGCGCCCCGTCATTGAGCGCGATGTTCCCGGCACAAAACGAACATATATCCGCCTCTCCGATATGCATTTCTCAGGCTGTAATCTCTTTTGGCTTGGCTCCCCCAAAGCCCAAAACGTCATAACACTTTGGAACCGCCTTCAGCAGGATCGGAAAAAACCCCTGCGTATGGCGCGGACCTTGGGGTGGAGCGTACTGCTGCGCGCACTGTTCCGCAAACTCGACAGCTATACGCTCTGCAAACGGATAGAAACGCTCACCGGCGCAAAAGTACGGTTGGTCCCCCTCTCCGACGGTTGTGCAGCAGTAGACGTCGATAAACCCGTTGACCTCACCTTAGTGGAAGCGCTCTTATCAGCGCCCCCAACACAGCACTAGGCACACTAAGCCAAAATGAAGATTGCTTACGTCATCAACTCCCTTGAATGCGGCGGGGCACAGAGCCCTATCCCGGACATCGTCCACCTCATTCAAGAGCGCGGAGGTGACGTAACCGTCTTTGGATTAGAGGAACGCGATGGCCTTGCTATTCCGCTGCTTCGACGGGCGGGCATTCCTGTGCGCTTACGTACAGGCCGCAAAAAAGATCACATCAATGCATATCTCTGGCTAAAGCGCGAACTCAAAGCTTTTAAACCAGACGTAGTATGGACCTCACTGACGCGCGCTACCCTGCTAGGCCAAATTGTTGCCCGCCAACTCAAGGTTCCCACAGTACACTGGCAGCATTCCGCCCGCCTCAAAACGGCTAATGCGTGGCTCTTACGTCTCTTTTGCCGTGAAACGCTCCTCTGGGTCGCTGACTCTGAAACCGTTGCCCGTTTCGCCAAAAAACGCCTGAAGCTTGGCAATAATATCCTGTGTTGGCCCATTTTTCGTGCCCCACCTGATGCCCCGACTGCACGCCTCTGGCAAAAAGGCGAGATCATACAGATTGGCTCTCTTGGCCGCCTCCACAGCGTTAAAGGCTATGATGTCCTCTGCGACGCATTAGCCCTATTGCGTTCCACAAAAGAGCTCCCCCCTTTCCATATGATTTTTGCAGGAGACGGCCCGGAACGCATCGCACTGGAAGAACGTGCCCGGCGCCTTAACCTACCCGTTTCCTTCTACGGTCATTGCGAGAAGCCACTGGATTTTTTATCCACTTTGCACCTCTACCTACAAACATCACATTGGGAAGGCTTATGTGTCGCAGCCCACGAAGCGATGGCCTGCGCACTACCAATCATCACCACCCCCGCTGGCGAAATTCCGCGCAGTGTTGTTCCCGGTGAATCCGGTCTGATTGTTCCCTTTAACGATGCCGGTGCGCTAGCCGCAGCCTTGACGAGCCTCTTACGCAAACCCGCATGCCTTGGTGAAATGGGCGTACGCTCGCGCAAAATGGTTATGCAGCGCTTTGGCCCGGAAGCTTTTGCTCAATACGGTCACGCCGTTCTTGATGCTATTCCGGGTTTCAACGCTTCAAAAAACGACGCCTGAAGTTCATCAAATCACGCCGTGGCCCGTACCCAATACGTTTAACATCAACGAGCGTGACATCCCCAGAAGCCGACAGTGTATGCATACCATCTGGATAAGCATGTTTTAGGGTGGATGGTATGTTCAAATGCTCCTGAGGGGTCACCCGCACCTCACCGCGCTCTAGTCCATCAATGTGGAGTAAACGGATATTTTTCCCGTACGTCCCGCGACAGTCCTGAACCGGCAACACAACTCCGGACCGGGTCACGCAAGGTGTCCCGCCGGGGCGTGCTCCAGCCCGATCTCTGTGTATAATACCCCGGTCCGTCCATGGCCCGTACAAGCTTGGCGCGGTCGAAAGCGCGAGCACACTTTGCCGCTCTTCTTTTGTCCCCGGCGGATTCCAAAACAGCCACCACTGTCCATGCATAAAAAATGGGGTGGCATCCACCGCCGCAGCCGGAAAATCAAATTCGGGCACACTTTCCCAACCCAGCGGGAAATTAGTCGCTCGGTACAGCGTCAAACGTCCGGAACCACTAGCCTCCGGCAGCATGTAAAACACACCTTCATGTTTGAACACGAATGGATAAGATAAGTGCCACGGCTTTTCCAAAGCTTGGTGGCGGCGCTGCAAAACGAACTGCTGATCATAAATCAGAACATCGATAACGCCTTTAGCGCTTCGATAATCGAAAGCTTCTGCAAAAACATACAATAAATCGCCGTGCCACATGCCGAATGGATCCGCCAGAAAGCGATGATCCCCTTCATCCGGCAATAACGTGACCGAAACGCCATCCCAATTTTTCTGCTCCAAAAGCTCTGTGAGCGGCTCATGAAGGATGGCACTGCGCCAGTGATCCGTACGGAAAAAAGGCATAAAATCTCACTTCAAAGGGGCAGACGCGCCGGGCACTTCAAGGCATGATGCCTTCATGATGCTTCCTTGCGCCCTCATAACAGGCCCACACGCACAGCAATCAATGCGACTGAAACTGTGCTCTTCTCTCTATAGACGCACACATATCAGCACAGCGAAAATCTTTTCACGTCCCTTACAAGCACCCTTCACATCCTTCCTTCAAGGAGCTTGCCATGACTAATCCCGTCGAACATGACCCAATCGCCCTGCGCTTGGAGGCAGCCCGCTCAATCGTACGCGATGCTGCAGCCCTAGCCCTTAAAATGCGCCCCGCACCTGGCGGCCCAAGTGGGACCATGAAAGGACGACAGGACTATCTTACAGAAGCTGACGGAGCCGTTGAAGCTTTAGTCAGCCAACGCATCCAAGCTCTGTTCCCTGAAGATGGTTTTCAAGGCGAAGAAGGCGGCGTAACACGCCAAGGCAAATACCGCTGGGTCGTAGACCCAATCGACGGCACATCAAACTTCTCCCGCGGGCGCGACCGCTGGTGCGTTTCCCTCGGCCTTTTGGAAGGCGACACACCCGTTGCCGGCATTATCGATGCCCCTGCCCTTGGAGAAATTTTCACCGCACAACGCGGCAAAGGCGCATTCCTAAACGGCAAACCCATTAAAGCGGCCCCTACGCAAGACCCAGCGGAAGCCATGATCGAAATGGGCTGGTCCTGCCGGGTACCACAACCCGTTTTTGAAGAAAAAATTAGCGCAATTGTCGGCCTCGGCGCGATGCCACGCTCAGGTGGCTCAGGCGCGCTTGCACTTGCAGATGTCGCATGTGGCCGCAGCGACGGATACCTCGAAATCGTTATCCGCTTGTGGGACGTAGCGGCGGCGCTGGTTCTCCTCGAAGAAGCAGGCGCACGTGTTTCTCCCTTCCTTGAAACCGGCGGCTTAACAGGCGGCGCCACCATTCTGGCCACAGCCCCTAATATTGCAGAAGCCGTCTCTCACGCCGTAAACGTACCGCTTTAATCTCAGGAATGTGGCCTGATTTGGCCGCATTTGCACGGCACTTTGGCACAACAAAAGCACACTGAATATTTTGGGTGACTAAACATGATCCGTATTAACATCTCTCGCGGCCTTTTGCTGGCCAGTGCTTCACTTCTTCTCGCAGCATGCTCCAGCACACAAACAACAGCGACCGAACAACAACTTACCGTTGACCGCGCCACCCTCGCCGTACAGGACCTCTTTAGCGGAACCACCCCTCAGTCCCGCTCGCAGCAGCTTTTAGCTGAAGCAAAAGCCGTGATGATCTGCCCATCAATTCTCAACATGTCGTTTGGGATTGGCGGCTCAGGTGGACGCTGCGTTTTAATGACGCGCGATGCCCGCGGCTCTTGGTCGGACCCTGCTTTCTATCGCCTGAGCACCGGCTCTCTCGGGGTACAAGTCGGCATCCAAAGCTCCGAAATGGTATTCTTTGTGATGTCTCAGCACGGTATTCAGGCATTACTTGATAGCCAATTCAAGTTCGACGCTACGGCCTCCGCATCCTTCGCAACAATCGGCACAGGTGCAGAAGCCAGCACAGCAGGCGCACGCAATACGGATATTTACGCAGCTCAGAAAAATCAGGGGCTCTACGCAGGGGCCGCGCTAGGTGGCTCAAAGCTTACAGTCGATAGCGGCGCCAACCGAGCCTATTACAATCAAACCGTGGGGCCAGAAGATATTGTCATCACAATGCGCGTCAACAATACGGCAGCCGACCCTCTACGCCGCGCTCTCATGAACATTGCTCAAACACCGACCTCACCAACCGCGCACGCAACCACCGCCGTCATCCAAGATACGACCCTCAACGATGGAAGCAGCGCCTATAACGGCGCCCTCAGCAGTGGCCGCGGCATACAAAGCCAAAGCCTTGCACCCGTGAAGTAATTCAAACGCCCCTTCAACTACACCACCCCAAACCAACAAAAAGCGGGTAAGAAGGCCTCCCTTCTTACCCGCTTTTTTTATGCTCTATCGCAGGAGGCCTCGCGGCCCCCTATGATCAAATTAGAGGCTGATACCTGCCTGCAGGAAGATGTAACGACCAGGGTAGAAACCGCCATAGACAGCACCCACACTGTTGTCGCTGCCGCTCGTTACGAACGGAGGCTTCTTGTTTGTGATGTTCTGGATACCACCCGTGAAGTTCCAACGGTTCAGACGGTAAGAGGCGCTCAGATCCTGCTGGATCATCATAGGCGTCTTATAACGACCGGAGGTTGTTGGCTCCCATTTGGACGTATCGTTCCAGCGCATACCACCCGTGAACTGCAACATGTAGTTGATGCTGACTGCACCATGTGTCCAACCAAGTGTCGTGTAGTCACGTACGCGTGGGTTGCCCGAACCGTTATTGTAAAGCAACGCGCCGGTGTAATCGCTGAACGCACCGCCTGGCACGAACTGTTGCTTGTAGTTCAACAGATATTGGAAATTGTTGGAAACAGAAACAATATCGTTGCTGGTGATGTGGTGACGGTAGTCAAAGTCAAAATCAACACCGCTTGTACGCAGAGCGCCAATGTTCTGAGCATAAGCTGAAACCGTGCTGATCTGCCCGTTAGACAAGCGGTTTACCTGGCTGCACAATGAGGTGTTGGAGCCGTCATAGCAGTTGTTCAGGATGTATGTTGTCGGCAGAGCAGAGATCATGTGGCTGATGGAGTAGTGCCAGTATTCACCCGAGAGGGAGAGACCTGGAATCCAACGTGGCGTGATAACCGTACCGAAGGTGTAGGTACGTCCCTCTTCTGGCTGCAACTGCGTGTTACCACCACCAATGGTTGGCACCTGCGCACTGCCGGACTGCGTGAAGGTCTTTGTATCAATGCCTTGACGGGCACAGTTTGCCGCAACAATAGCCGATGCTGCACCGTAGGAATTGACACGGTTCATGTCACACGGGTCACTGGCAGTGTTGTACGAAATGCTACGACCACCATACAGCTCGTTTACGTTTGGCTGACGGAAAGACGTACCCAATGTACCACGGAAGCGGATGTCTGAAACAGGTGCCCAGCTGATTGAGCCCTTCCAGATTTTCGCTGCGCCGAACGTGTTGTAGGCAGAAATACGTCCCTGACCATCAATCGTCAGGTCTTTTGCAAGAAATGCGTTGTGCAGAAGCGTCAGCTGGCCTTCAAGATAGCCTTCCGTTACGTGGAAGCCACCGCTTGTTGGCAGCACAGTATTGGTCATGCTCTCGCCGCTCTGAACCAACGGATCAGGCTTGTTGCTGAGCTGCTCGCCACGGCGCTCCATGCCCATAGCGATACCAAGCGCACCACCATGTGCCCATGGCATGTGAACAACGCTGTTGTTATGGAAACGCAGGTTCCAGTCACGCAGGAAATATGCCGCATCAGAGCTTACGTTTCTGTTCACGTAAGACACCGCTTCCGGAGACAGCGCCTTGAACGGGCTTGAGCAACCAAAGCTCGGGCAAACAGACGGGTCATACGCCAGTGCGCTAGCGGAGCTTCCCGGTGTAACCTGACGCAAACCGTACGCGTTCAGCAGGTTGGTGTAGGAGCCAATGTTCAGCGTCTTCGTGTTGGTTCGGTTCGCACCATAGGTGTAAGACGCGTCGTACTTCCAACCATATGCTACGTCACCATTCACGCCGAACTTTGCCGTTACTGTGTCTGACGCAACTTCGGTACGGCGGTCACCAAATTCGGTGAAACGCTTGATAACACCGACATTCGTTCCAAACGTATTGCGCGGGTCGTTCGCAGGAACGCTCAAAACAGACGGCAAGGTGCTAGGCTGGATCGACCCATTAAATGGGTTTGGCGCCATGAATGTTGAGCTCGTACGGTGCGAGTACAGCACATTCGAGTAAACATTGAAGTGATGGTTGATCTCGTAATGCGTATCGCCAGAGAGGTTTGAGCTCTGCAGCTGGTTCGTTAAGCTCGCACGTGGTCCGAAGTTGTAACGATAGCTGTTGTTCCAGCGGCCCAGCACGGTACCATCCGGGGCAACGCCAACGTTTACGCCGGAGCCCGTTACGCGTGCAATATCAGAGAAGCCAGAACCAAATGTGTTGGCTGCTGCACCACCTGGGTTGTTCGTCAGCTGCACTGGGCTGGCCCATGAACGGTCACGCTGCATAACGCCACCTTGGGTCATGTACGAACCGAACAGTGTCAGGTTGCCCTTACCGTGGTCGAAGTTCCAACCTTTATAGCCAGAGATCATACCCGTCTGGTTATCGCCTTGGCCGGTGATACCACCACGCACGGTGATGTTGGCGTCGTTCAGGTCATGGCGCAGCTTAATGTTGATTACGCCTGAAACAGCGTCAGCACCGTAAAGTTCTGAGCCACCGTCCTTCAGAATTTCAACACTTGAAATCTGCTGGATAGGAATCGCGTTCAAGTCAATGCAGTTGTTACGGCCATTCATGGACGCACGCTTGCCGTCGATCAGCACCAAAACGCGCTTCGTTCCGAGGTTACGCAGATCAGCACAGGTTACACCGCCACCGCCGTTGGTCGCGGTGTTCGTTGTGCCGCTGGAACCCATTGAAGGCAGGCGGGAGAAAAAGTCATTCAGCGTCGTCGCACCAGTTTGCTGGATTTGCTTGGACGACACGATCTGCACAGGGTTCGCGCTTGAATTGCGCGAAGACACCAGCGCTGAACCTGTTACGACGACCCGCTCATCAGCGCCAGACGCTTCAATCATAGCCGGACGCATCGCACCGGGCCGGCGGCGGGACACAGCTACCGGAGCGGGCTGTACTGATACAGGCGCCGCTACAGGTGTAGCAACAGGCGCAGTCCGCGCACTTGTTGCCGCTGCCTTAGCCTTGGCGTGATGATGGCGCGCTACATCATGAGATGACGCAGCATAAACAGGCACAACAGTCAGAGCGCTGCTGGCCAAAATAGATGCGCACAGAAGCTGGCGTGTAACAGAGGATGACATTCGTTTTCCCAAAAGCATCAATGTGATTGCTGATATTTATTCCTATTTCTCGAGCCATTTTCTATACGCATTGCAGCCATGCCTTCAGCAAAGGTCTGGCCTGTGTCCCGCAGGACACAACGCATTGATATACAAGGAAATATTTCAAATTTATTCTTTTTGACGTATATAAAATTCGATTTATATATCAACACCTTAAATGTGATTTCATATTTATATCGAATCAAATCTCATTAATTAGATACATTCTGTTACAAATTTATTTAAAAAAAATTTCATCGCTTTTTAGGCGATTCAGGGTGCCGATTCATCGAATTGCAAAAGGTAATCCGTAAGAATCGTTCTATTACAGAGCGTAAGGCGCATTAAGACTAAATGGAGAGACTAATTTCCGTCTCTCAGATGCTGAACATTTCGGTTGTGCTCATCAAGCGTTGCCGCAAAGCGATGCCCACCGCGTCCGTTAGCAACAAAATAAAGCGCCTGCCCCGTTGCCGGATGGGCCGCTGCTTCTAAGGAAGAAAGACTTGGGGAGCAAATTGCTCCCGGCGGCAAGCCAGCATTCAGATACGTGTTATAAGGGCCGGGCGCGAGAAGGTCATCATGCTCAAGAGGCCGATCAAGGGTGCCCATACCATCGCTTACACCGTAAATCACGGTCGGGTCCGTTTGCAGTTTCATGCCTAGTTGCAGACGATTGACAAAAACCCGTGCGACCATCGGGCGCTCTTCGGGCAACGCCGTTTCACGCTCAATCAGAGATGCCAGCACCAGCAAATCCTGCGGTGTGTGAATGACACCATCCAAAGAAGCAACGTCGCGCCCGGCCCATATTTTTTGCAACCGCTCGGCCATCATATGACTGAGACGCTCAACAACTGTTGAGCGTTGAGTACCTAGCGGCAAAGCCAGAGTTTCAGGGAATAACTGCCCTTCGGCCAGGGGAGGAATATCCCCCTTCAAAAAAGGTGCCTGCTGGAGAATCAGTTCCATGCGCTTGACGGTCAGACCTTCCGGGAAGGTCAGCATGTGCTCAACCGGGTGACCATGCCGCAAGATAAGAAGGATATGGGCGACCGACACTCGTGCAGGGAAAGAAAATTCCGCAGCATGGAGGGCGCCATCTTGACGCGTCACGACGGCCGCTAACTTAAAAAATATCCCTGAAGACCATGTAGGCGCTAAAACGCCGGCATTTTGCAAAGAGGCCGAAACCTGCCCGACCCCACCCCGAGGCACAACAACTATGTGCCCCTCAGGGGCTGGCCCCGGATCAGTATAATGCCCGTAGCCCACTACAGCGGAGGCAAGGAAGGCAAAAGGCACAGCCAGCCAGGCCAGCTTTTTGCCGAAGCCCGGTGGCAAACTTAACCGTGGTGGTTGTTCATCGTCAGTGTCATCTGAGGTGCTGGGCTGCCCAGTACTCTTGGCGGCCTGCTCATCAGCACCCTCAGCAACATTTTCAGACGTTACGGGCGTTGGTTTGTCACGCACCGTAATCCCCTCTTAGCCTTCAAACCGCTTAAGGATGATGCTGGCATTCGTGCCACCAAAGCCAAAGCTGTTTGACAGGGCGACATTGATTTTACGCTGCTGCGCCTCATGTGCCACACGGTCAATGACGCTCTCACGCGCGGGATTGTCGAGGTTCAGGGTTGGTGGTGCAACATTGTCCCTGATTGCCTGCAAGCAGAAAATAGCCTCAACAGCACCCGCGGCACCAAGCAAATGCCCGATAGCGGATTTGGTTGATGACATAGCCAAATTCTTGGCATGGTCACCAAAGAATCGCTCTACAGCGTCAAGCTCA